>JAZUAS010000078.1:0-9975 GCA_045638125.1 Eubacteriales bacterium
ATTATTTTGTTATATATTTTTTCAAAAAAGCTATTGACTTTTTATCCCCGTTTATGATATAATAACTTGCGTTGAATAACAAATGCCGGTGTGATGGAATTGGCAGACGTGCTGGACTCAAAATCCAGTGGTAGCGATACCGTATCGGTTCGACCCCGATCACCGGCACCAAAAAAGAAGGTAGGCACTTGTGCCTACCTGCTTTTTTCGCGCCGACGATCAATGGGTCGAGACCCTTCACTTGGCGACGCGTGCGTAAGGGTTCAGACCCCGATTTTCCCAAAGGGCTCGACGCCCTTTGGAAAAATAATTACGTTAAAATCGGTACATTTTTGCTACGAAGTAAGAAATAATTTTCATCCCTTGACAAATTTTACAAAAAGTAGTATCATATCTTCATAAGCAAAAAAAGCAATAGACAATGCTTGAATTTTTCAGTAACACGGCACGACCGCGAGGCTAAAAAATCGGCGAATACGTAAGAAACCGCGAAAGACAGACGAAGAACGCAACGGATCATTTTGAAAATGATATATTTCGGTTAAAGGAGAAAAAATGAAACCTATTGCAGAAAATTATACTATTGTAAAACGCTCTGAAGATCCCAAAGAACAGTATCTTTATACACCGTCGGTGCTACGGCTGAAAAACGGACGCCTTCTCGTCAGTATGGATATAAGCTGTAAAAGCGGAGAGATATACGCATCGGACGACGGCGGATCAACCTGGCAGTTAAAGGGAACCAGGATTTTTCATCACGCAAGGCTATTCCTTGACGGAGATACAGTGTATCTTCTTGGGCATAACGGTGATCTTGTTGTCTTTGTTTCTCACGACAATGGGGAAAGCTGGAGCGAGGGAAGCTTTTTGACCTCGGGAGAAAGCTGGCATCAATCCGCGTGCAGCGTTTGGTACAAGGATGAATACATTTATTTGGTTATGGAACGCGCAATAAAGGATCAGGGTGAAAGCTTTCCTTATTGGTGTCCTAATATTTTAGCTCCCGTTGTGCTGAGAGGAAGGCTTGGCAGTGACCTTACAAAGCGTGAAAATTGGCTTTTTTCACAGGAGGTAAGATTCCGTGATATAATGCCTGATGAGAATATGCTTGATTGGTTTGGCGTTCCGTTTTATAGGTCGGGACTGAAAAGGACGCAGGGTCAAGGACCGACTACTATGACGGAGTACCTACAAAGCTATAATTACTCAGAGAATAAGCCCGGGATAGAATTTTTCACTCATCCCATTGGTTGGCTTGAAACAAACATCGTGCAGATTACCGATCCACATCACTATTGGTATGACCCAAGCGGTAAGACCTTCCATTTGTTTATGCGCGCCCATACTGCGGGAAGCGGATATTGCTGTGTAGCCAAGGCGGTGGAGCATATCGAAAACGGCAAGGAATATATTACGATAGAGCCTGTTACCGCGCCGTCTGGGAAAAAGATGTTGTTCTTGCCAATGCCCGGCGGACAGATGAAATTCTATGTAAAGTATGACGAAGTAACGAAGCTTTACTGGTTGCTGTCCACGCAAGCTACCGATACAATGTGCCGTATCGAGTACCTTGACAAGGAGCGTTACGGTCTCGCTTGCGATGAACGCGACCGCTTGGCTCTCCACTTCTCAAAAAATATGGTGGATTGGGTCTTTGCGGGGCTGGTAGATAAAGGCGCGTCGCCAAAGCAGTCGCGTCACTACGGCAGTATGGATATTGACGGTGACGACCTTGTTATCGTCAGCCGCTCGGGAGATGCCGACGCCTCCAGTGCGCATAACGGAAATCTGATCACCTTCCATAGAGTCAAAAACTTCCGCGACCTGGTATATTAATTTTTGACACTTGTTTGTGAACTTAGTATGGCGTACTTCCTTTATGGAAAATTAAGCAAAAAAAGCTGATTATATGAAAACAATATCCGTCGGTATTTCCGACGGATATTGTTTTATAACAAAAAATCCAACCCGATTGGGTTGGATTTTTGGAGCTGGTAATCAGAATCGAACTGATGACCCGACGTTTGCGTCAAGCAAACTCGCCAAGAGAGCGAAGCGAACGTGTGTCGTCTATTACCAATGACGTGCTCTACCGACAAAGCCTTGCAGCAGATCGCCTCTTTGTCGGCGACTTGTATCATATCAAAAACAAAAAATCCAACCCGATTGGGTTGGATTTTTGGAGCTGATAAGCAGATCTCGCGGCAAGCCGCCGAACTGATGACCCGATGTTTGCGAAGCAAACTCGCTAAGTGAGCCTAAGCGAACGTGTGTCGTCTATTACCAATGACGTGCTCTACCGACTGAGCCTCGGCGAAGTAAATAAAACAAAAAATCGATCCCTATTGCGAAGGATTTTTTGGGGTTGTAATCAAAGTCGAACTGATGACCTCGTCATTACCAATGACGTGCTCTACCGACTGAGCCATATCAGCAAATCGTCGTTCTCTCGACGACTTGTATATTATATCAAACATAATTCGATTTGTCAACCCCTTTTTGAAAAAATTTTTATCTTTTTTTGTGATTTTTTTTGCACACTGATCTCTCGACATGGCAAATCATCATTCCGAGCGTCGCGGCAGTGAAAAATATCGCGATTGCAAATAAAATATTGTGCCGCGCACTCGCCCCTGCGTCCAATATGCTTGAGTTTAAAAATGTATCCTCGGAAAATGGCATAAATTTCAATACTGCCCATGCAAGAAATGCGCAAACCACCCCTTGCACTCCTTTTGCTATAAAGTAGGGGACGAATGAAAATCCTCTCCCTGCACTTATGGAAATCACTTGAAAATGAACCGAGAGCCCAGACCAGCCGAGAGCGGCGGCGCAAAGAATAATAGAAAGTGGCGCGTCAAGAGTTGAGAACGCACCGACTCCGCTTGATAGCTCAAATACGGCGAATATTATCGATATCGGGGCGTCGGGGACGCCGAGGCCCGACAAAGAAACTCCTATGCACCCGATAAGAGACGAGAAAAAAACCACCATGGCGCAGACCGTCAGCATCGCTATGGCAGAATCCTGCACCGCCGACGTAAACAGACTTACTTCGCCGCTTGTTGCCGAGAGGCTTGCTTTGATAGCCGCCGAATTGCACGAAACGCATTTTTTACCCTTGCAAAATATTCTGCCCGCGACTCCGACTATGACAGCCGACAAAATGACGCAAGCATATAGAGCGACACCTAATTTCAGACTGCCAAAAAGCGACACTCCGACAGCGCTGATGACGAAAGCCGATCCCGGATTATTGCAAAACGTCATTACTCTCTCGGCTTCTTTTTTTGTTATCATTCCGCGATCGTACATATTAGCGATTACCTTGGCGCCGATGGGAAAACCGCAGATAACGCCGAGAATAAAGGCGCAAGCTCCGCCCTCGCTTACCCCAAACAGCAAACGGGTAACGTATGCAAAGGGGCGACAGAGTCGAAGTCCTATCCCGCTTGAAACCAAAAGCGAGGATATGACCATAAAGGGGAAAAGCGACGGTATGACCGTATGCGCGCATAGTTTAAGACCGCTTTTCATATAATCTATTGCAATGTCGGAGCGCAGAAGAAACAGAAAAAAGGCAAGGGATGAGGCGGTACCCCAAATAAGCGCCGGAATAGAGAGACCGCCCTTTTTTTCTTTTGTCATAAAATTCTCCCTCCGAAAGTGTACTTTACTAAAAATATATTTTGTCCGAGGATACAATATGAGCAAAGATAAAAACAAAAAGCATAGGAGTGGCGGATTAAGAAGCTTTTTAGAGGAAAAGACCGCTTTGCCCTCTGACGTGTTTGAAAAGGATTTTTCGGTGGAGATAAGAGAGCGAAGCACTCTTTTTATTCGCGGTTGCCGAAGCATCGTCAAGTATTCTGCGGATGAGATGATAATGGCTGCTCGAGGATTCGAGGTAAGAGTCAGAGGAATGGGGCTTATATGTACCGCGTATCATTATGGGGCAATAACGATAGAGGGCGAGATCTTGGGTGTTGATCTTGATGGAGATTTTGGGAGGGACGAGAAGTGAATCCAAGCTATTTTTTCTTTGGCGGGGTAAAGATAAAGACCGATTACGATAACGCCGCCGCACTGCTCAATCTCTGTATGTATTATTGCATTTCCTATACCGCATTTAAGCCGCTTGCAGACGGGGTAGAGATGGTTGTGCGATTTTCATCCTTTGGCAAGCTGAAAAAAGAAGCGACGGCACGAGGAATAGACTTCCGAGTAATCAAAAAAAGCGGTCTGCCTGCATTTTTGGGAAGATACAAGATGCGCGTGGGGGCATTTCTGGGAATTATATTGGCGGCAATATTGGTTTACCTCTCGCAGAGTGTGGTGTGGGATATAACAGTGACGGGAAATGAGACCGTGACGTCCTCGAAAATAAGAGAGATGCTTAAAGACGAGGGCTTTTTTGTTGGGTGCTATATCCCCGCCGCCAACACCGACAGAATAGAAAACAAAATAATGATTAAAAGCGACAACATCTCTTGGATGTCGATAAATATCAGGGGTACTGTGGCGGAGGTTCAGATACGAGAGGTAGTGCGCCCCAAAAATTCCGAGACGGTCAAAAAGCCTGCAAATCTGGTGGCGAAAAAGGACGGAATTATTGAGGAGGTCAGAATATTTCGCGGAACTGTTACCGTCGCTCCCGGTCAGCCTGTCGGTAGCGGCACACTGCTCGTCAGCGGAATATACGAGGGGGAGAGGATAGGTGTTCGTTATACTCGTGCCTCGGGGCAGGTCATGGCAAGAACTACAAGCGAATATTATATCGAAATACCGTATGAATACGAGGGAAAACGCTATACCGGAGAGGAATATTGCGATAAATATTTAAATTTTTTTGACTATTCGATTAACATTTCCAAAAACAGTGGAAAAGAAGGGGTACTTTATGATAAAATAGATATAGTGGAGAATTATTGCCTTCCGTGGGGAATTGAACTTCCCTTTGAAAAAAAGACGGTAAAATATTTAGCCTTTGAGACCCTCCTTCTAACAAGAACAGCGGAGGAGGCAGAGTCGCTTGCATACTTTGAGCTTGCAAGAAGGCTTTCGGAGGATGCTGCCGACGGAATTATCGTCAGCAAGACTATCACCCCGATTGTGAAGGAGGACTCCTTTGCGATTCTCTGCAAGATCGAGATAATCGAGGACATCGCCGCCGTCTCGGAATTTGAGGTGGATATTGTTGATTAGGCGATGAAAATAAACGGGGCTTTCGGAAAAAGCTCGCAGAAAGGGATTTATGAGCAGTAAGATCATTAAGGTCGAGTCGCCCGACGTACTTGCGTCGGTTTTCGGCTCGTTTGATGCAAACGTCAAGCTGATTGAAAAGAAGTTTGGCGTTCATATTCACAACCGCATCGCTGACAGTGGTGAGGACGTTATCGTGGTGTCGGCAGAGGACGAGGGCGCAGTCGCGCAGGCGGCAGGCGCGGTCTCCTATCTTGTGAAGATGGCAAAATACAATGAAAATATCACCGACCAGAGCGTTATATACGTTTGTGACACGGTGGCTTCGGGCAACGCGGGCGAGCTTGAAAGTTTAGGTGACGACACAATCTGCGTTACCATGAAGGGCAAGCCCATCAAGGCAAAGACCGTGGGGCAGAAGCAGTACGTCAACGCTATCCGCAAAAACACCATTGTGCTTGGCATTGGCCCTGCGGGAACGGGTAAGACCTTCCTTGCCGTGGCTATGGCGGTCAAGGCGCTTCGCGAAAAGCAGGTGTCGAGAATTATTCTGACCCGTCCTGCCATCGAGGCGGGCGAAAAGCTGGGATTTCTGCCCGGCGACCTGCAAAGCAAGATAGATCCCTATCTCCGTCCGCTTTACGATTCTCTTTACGAAATGATGGGCGCGGAAAACTACCAGCGACAGGTGGAAAAGGGTGTTATAGAGGTTGCGCCTTTGGCTTATATGAGAGGACGAACCCTTGACGATTCCTTTATCATCCTCGACGAGGCGCAGAACTGCACTCCCGAGCAGATGAAGATGTTCTTGACACGTCTGGGCTTCAACTCCAAGGCGGTGGTCACGGGTGACTTGACCCAGACCGACCTTCCCGTCGGACAGAAGAGCGGCCTTTCTGAGGCGGTAAAGATACTTTCGGGCATCGAGGATATTGCAATTCACTCGTTTACCGAGCGTGACGTAGTAAGACACAAGCTGGTACAGAAGATAATTTTGGCTTACGAAAAATACGATAGAGAGCGCAGAGAAAAGCACGCTCAGTCTGAAAAAAAGAATAATAACGGAAAGGATGGCGAGGGCAGACAGTATCGCCCCGCAAGGAACTGACGATGAAAAGAAAGATGGGACTTAAAATTTATTTCGAAAACGATCAGGAAAAGCTCCCCATAACCTACAAGATGAAGATGCTCGTTCGCGAGGCTATTGAAACTACTCTTGATTTTGAGGATTTTCAGAATCATTGTGAGGTTTCCGTAACCTTTACCGACAACGAGGGAATTCACGAGCTGAACAAAAAGTTCAGAGAGGTGGACAAGCCCACCGACGTGCTTTCCTTCCCCCTCTTTGACTTTGAGGGCGAGAGCGAAGAACCGCCCATCGACGAGATAGTTCACAACCTCGGCGACATCGTGATTTCTCTTGAAAAGGCGCAGGAGCAGGCTGATGAGTTCGGTCACTCATTCAATCGCGAGGTTGCATTCCTCTGCGTGCACTCTATGCTCCATCTTCTCGGCTACGACCACGAGAGAAGCGAGGAGGAGGACGTTGAAATGCGCTCCAAGCAGACCGAGATCATGAAGATAATGGGACTCGAAGTTAAATGAAACCAAGTGAAAGAAGGGCGCTTGAGGCAGAAAAACGCGCTCAAAAATTAGCGGAGATGCATGAGCGCGAGCTTGCCAAAGAAGCTAAACGGGCAGAGAGTAAAAATCGAAGCGGATTCGGCGTCGAAAATTCTGTGCCCCGGGAAAGCCGAGGTATAGACCCCGAGGCAAATTACAAAAAGCTTCCCGAGGAGGAGATCGAGGTCAAGGGAGACGGACATCACCGCGAGAGTTTTTTCTCAAATCACGCGCATCTTATTGCGTTCATCTTGACTACCGTGGTCGTTTTGTTTGTGGTTGGTCCTCTCGGATACGATATTTATCTGAACGTCAAGGACGCACAAAATAATGTGACGCAGGTCGATGGCAAGAGTATGACTCTTGACGATCTTGATTACATTATCGGTCATTCAACCGAGATCAAATGGAGCAGCTTTGAAAAATTTAACTATGCCGACTATGGAGACGATAGAGAGTTCGCCATTGAAGGAACAAGTCTCACCTTGCGTGTTGGAAAATCCAAAAGCAGCGAATATCCCGAATATATTCGACTTATCGATTACAAAAGCGGAGATTTTATCAAGGACGTAAGAAAAGCCTCTGCGTACGAGATAAATGAATTTGTAGAAAAGCACGCCAAATAAAACAAATCAAACAAGGAAAAACATATGAAAAAGACAGGATTTATAGCAATCGTGGGTCGCCCTAACGTGGGCAAGTCCACACTTTTGAACAGCATTTTGGGCGAGAAGGTGGCTATCGTATCCTCCAAGCCCCAGACTACGAGAAACAGAATTATCGGTATACATACCGTGGGCGACGATCAGTTCGTTTTCCTCGATACCCCCGGTATCTTCAAGCCCCGTAATTCCCTGGGCTCTTATATGATTAAGACCGCTAATTCTTCAATGCAGGATGCCGATGCGGTAATTTTGGTGGTTGATGCGGGCAAGCCCGTAAGCGAAATAGAGAAGAACGTTATCAAGTACGTCAAGAACACCGAGACACCCTCGGTTCTCGTTCTCAATAAGGTCGACCTCTACCGCCGTGAGCAGATAGCAGAGACTATTGCCGCTTATGCCGAGCTTCATGATTTCAGCGCAGTCGTTCCGATCTGTGCGAAGAACGGAAAGGGTGTTAGCGAGGTGCTTGACGAGTGCAAGCCCTTCCTCGGAGAATCCGAATTTTTCTTCCCCGAGGATATGGTTACAGACCAGAGTGAGAGACAGGTTGCTGCTGAGGTCATCAGAGAAAAGCTGCTTCGTACTCTCAATAAGGAGATACCCCACGGTATCGCCGTAGCTATCGAGGAATTTAAGGACGAGGGATCACTTATCAGTATCCGTGCCGAGATATTCTGCGAAAAGTCATCCCACAAGGGAATTATCGTCGGTAAGAACGGCGAGGAGCTGAAGCGTGTCGGTTCTTACGCACGCGCAGATCTTGAAACTATCTTTGGAACAAAGGTTTATCTTAACCTTTGGGTAAAGGTTAAGGAAAACTGGCGCGACTCCCAGAGAGGTATCACCGACTTCGGATTTACCGAGGAGTGAGGGTAGGAGAATTTTTTGTGGGGGATGCGTTCCACCTTTTTGAAAAAAGGTGGAGCCAAAAACTTTCCCGAATGGGGGTTCTAACTGCCGTTGTTAGTTTTATGATATAACTCGGACTGTTTGCTTGCAAGCAGCGGTTTGCAACAAGCTGACTAACGACTAAGTTTAGCTTCCCGTTGCATATGATGACGCTGAAATTTTGCATACAAAATTTCAGCCTGCTCGCCGCTTTCGTGTTGCAACAGTTTAGAACCCAGCCGATATAATTCAACTTAATTTTAAAGCAACTTTAAGTTAAAGTTAGATAAAATGTCTTGGGCTCTATACCTCGCAATATAAAAACGACAGTGAGGGACTTTTTTAACGAGCGTAGCGAAGTGAAAAATCCTCCGACCCCCTAAAAGGACCTAAAAAATTAGGGAAAGTTTTTGCGGAGCTTTTTCCTAAAAAGCGACCCGCCGGAGGCAGAAGAAAGGAGGACATAATGACTTTTGCGACTGATGGACTTATCACACGCGTGCATGAGGTGGGTGCTAGTGATAAGTTGATAAACATAATAACTCCCGAAAGGGGGCGCATTGGCGTTATGGTCAAGGGTGGCAGATCGCCAAGCAGCAAGCTGACACCGATCTCACAGCTCTTTACATACGGAAATTTTGAGATATACGAGAAAAATTCGATGTACTGGCTAAAGGGTGGCGGAGCTACTAATTCCTTTTACGGTCTTTCGAGCGATATTTCCCGTGTATCCCTTGCCACCTATCTTTGTGAGCTTGCAAACGAGCTGACAGACGAGGACGAGGAATGTGCCGAGCTTTTGCGTCTGCTTTTAAATTCGCTTTATCTTTTGTCCCGCGGAGACAAGGCACAGGAGATAATCAAATCGGCGTTTGAAATGCGCGTGGCGGCAATATCGGGATATATGCCCGAGCTTTTCGGTTGTGCTTACTGTCACAGCGACAGCGCGGAGTTTTTGTATCTTGACGTTATGGGCGGAAAGCTTGTCTGCACCGATTGCCAAGCCAAGAGAGGGCAGAGAGTGCCGAGAATTTCCAAGGATTTTGACGACGTCCCCGAAACCAGTGTGCTTTGCGGAATGTCGCCATCAACGCTTGCGGCGATTCGTTATATAGTTTCAGCGCCCGAGAAAAAGTTGTTTTCCTTTGATTTAAAGGATGCGGACGATTTGCATGATTTGTCTCGCGCTTGTGAGGCGTATATCGTTAACCACCTCGGCAGAAGCTTTGATTCTTTGGATTTTTATAAGGTTGTTAAATAAATAAAGAGGGGCGTAAGCCCCTTTTTGTGTTGTAAATTGTAGTTTATCTGTGAGTTAAATGTTAACTTTTCTTGTCATCAGCGACAAGAAAAGTTAGCAAAAGAACGATTTTACTAACTTTTCTTTCCATCAGCGGAAAGAAAAGTTACAAAAGAACCGCCGCACGGAGGGATAGGGGCGGGTCTTACGAATAAAAAAGCGAACATGCCGCATTTTTATCCGTTTCAACAGCCCCTCCCCCGTGTCCCCCAACCCCATTGGTAAAAATAGAGAGGTTAAGATTATAGCCATATTAAACTTTTACATTTAATGAGGCTTTCCTTCGGAAAGGTCGCT
>JAZUAS010000079.1:0-33266 GCA_045638125.1 Eubacteriales bacterium
TGAGAGAATTAAGAATTACCTCACCGTTTACGGAGCAAAATAACGGTTTATTTTGGTTATAACCGCCGTTTTTCGACAAGCTCGACATAGGTAACTACGTCTTCGGTCGTAAGAACGACGCTTATCCCACAAAGTCTGCCACGAAATAAGGCGCCAATTTCGAGGTTTTAATGATTTTGAAATTTGCTAAATTCATTGTAAAAACCTTATAATCAAGAGCTGAATAACAAAAGAATTGGACACATCATTTTGGAGAAATCCTTGGTGGTGTGTCTAATTACTTGAAAATATTTTTAAAATAAATATAACACGAAGAATAAATATTTTAACGGCGACGCCATCAATTTGGCGCCGCCGTTGTCTGTTAGTTACCTACTGCTTCAATAGTTATTGTCCATTGAGCAGAAGATGATGCAGAAATATGCAAGATTGCATTCTTTCTCCCAGAAATATACTTCTGAGTAATCATCTCTCCTCCCCCGGATGCAATGGAACTACCATTAATATATATATACACATAATTGCCCGAAGAGATGTTGAATGTAATATTATATGTACCACCAGGGATATCAAAATCAGTGTAGTATTTATTTCCTACTCCTGAAATCACCAACTTTTCAAATGTACTCTCGCCACATCGTGTACAAATCAAATTGTTGCTGTGCCCAAGTTTTTGCCCTTCTGTCTTTCCGCACATGTCGCAAGTTTTAGGTGCAGTACAAGTTGCATCAGTGTAGTTATGAGACTTCTTGGCGATTTCCTCAGCATAAGTGTAGGTGCAGTTCTTACATTCATAATTTTCCGAGCCCAGCGCGGTACAAGTTGAATCATTTGTAGATGCCAAGAACGTATCGTGAGAGGTTTTTCCTTGAGTTTCTGTGTATTCATCATTACACAAAGAGCATTTATACGTTGTATACCCCTCTTTTTGACAAGTAGGCACTTGAGTTGAAATTGCTTTGTAATTATGGGTGAGTTGTTCAC
This sequence comes from Eubacteriales bacterium, assembly GCA_045638125.1. Lineage (GTDB taxonomy): Bacteria > Bacillota > Clostridia > Oscillospirales > CAG-272 > SVTX01. Next base: position 985 of record JAZUAS010000079.1, read on the forward strand.
TAATTACGCTATATATGTGTTCACATCCCGAACACTTAAACGAGTTGCTACCGGCTGTAGTACAAGTTGCATCTTTAGAAGAGAAAAGACTATAGGAATGATTAACCTTACCGACAGTCTTCATGTATCCATCGTCGCAAGTTGTACATTTGTATGTTTCGCTACCTTCAACCGTGCATGTCGCAACAACAGTCGACACTAATTTGTAATTATGTTCCGCTTTAGTGTAGGTCTTAGTATACGAATCATCACAACCAGAACACTTGTAAGTCTCGCTTCCTGCAACCGTACATGTCGCCGCCACAGTGTTGCTGACTTTATAATCGTGCTTATGAATCAAAATCTTGCTATCTCTATAATTGCCAAGGGATTCAAAAATTTTGTTCGCAAGCTCATAATCACCAGCGTCACGATATTTAATTGCCTGAACGTATCGACACTCAAGGAGCATATTTTCAGAGTCGGCATAACCGTCCAGTTTCTCAAATTCAGAGTATGCAAGCTCATAATTGCCGTTCTCCAAAAGGTTCTTGGCATGATTATACTTGAGTCCAGGGATGAGTACAAATACCGCAAGAAGCGCCACAATAATAACTGCAATCGGAATAACCGTAAGGCACACAACCAGCTTTTTGTTAACGGGCTTCTTGGACTTGCGCACCTTTGGTTCTTTCTGCTTGGGAGCCTTTACAGAGATGGGAGCTTGAGTCATCAATACAAAACCGCTTGGCGCCATTGTTGAGTTTCTCGCACCGTACATGTTTATGTATATGGTTTTGTATTCCGCACCTGACATTAAATAAATATCGTATACGTCGACCATACCATGAACTTCGTTCACGCTCATCGAACCACGGTAATTCCACTTGATCGGCTCACCGTTGATGGTGCGGAGGGATTTTAAGTATTTTTCCTGCTCATCGATGCCAACCGTATAAACAGGCTTTTGAGGTACAAGTCCGAAATCAGTGTCAAGTTCGTGGTGGGGCTGGCTCTCTTTATTGGCGTCCACAGCCTTTTGTCCTTCAATAATGCCAGAAGAGAGAATTCTAGCAGCTGTTTCATTTTCATCTATAGGAGTGACAATGTCTTCAGCAAGATCTTCTCCCTTTATTTCCACCTTGTTGGTGTCAGATTCTACAACGGGAATTTCAATTTTACCGCCGCAGTACTGACAAAATTCGCTATCTTGAGGAAGCTCATTCTTACAATTAGGGCAAATAAGCTTATCATTTGCTAACATGATTGTTCTCCTTGATTTTTTCAGTTATTATTTTAGTTCCGCATTTGGTGCAGAAAAGGGCATCTTCAAGCAACTTGTTTCCGCATTTTCTGCAAAACTGAATTTTCGCAGCGGTATTGAATACCTCCATAGGGGGTGTTTCTATGGGGTCAAAAGGTTTCGTGTCTACATCTGGGTCTGCACCATACAGTTCCATGCAAGCATCGCACAGATTTATGTGTCCAACTCCCATATCGCCCGCGATGTTTGGTGGAGTAGTTTTATCGAATACGCGACCACACATTTCGCATACGTTTTCTGTTGACTCACTATCTTCTTTTTTTGTTTGGTCAGGCGTTTTATTTGTTTTTCGCTCATCCCATTTGTTGCATAATTTCTTTGCAACAAAGTAAACCGCAAAATAGAAGACTAAATATCCAGCCTTAATGCCAGTAGCAGCACCTAACAACGTATTTAATATTGTTGCTACCAAAAAGCATCCAATCCATATTAACACTTTCATTTAATGTCATCCTCCGTAATCGTTTTTGTTCCACAATTTTGGCAGAAGGCACTGTCTATTGCCAACTTTGTGCCGCACTTGCGACAATATTGGCAAGCACGTTCGGGTGGTGTAACTATTTGATTTTCTGCAAAAGTTTTTGTTGTCGATGCTGTTTTCGCTTTCGACCGATTCTTTGCGACTACGAATATCACTGCGCCAGCAATTACTGCAAGTATAAGAATAATAGCCACAATCGCTCCAGTGTTATCGTCAGAGTCACTATCACTGCCAGAATTTGAACTGTTAGTGGCGGTCTGAGGGAAAGTTACAGTGTTCAGCAAAGATTTGAAATCCGAAAAGTATTCGTTATTTGAATCTCCGCTAAACTGGAACCAGTACACCCAACCATTATCATAGTAAATAATATGCGTCATTGTTACGGTGATTTTAACTCCATACATTTCAGTAGTGGTAGTCGATTCCGCTTGGAAGCACTGTGCGCCATTATATGTTACCTTTTTAACCTTGGAAGGGCTTGTACCAGTCATTTCTGCTATATCAGCAGTAGTAAACATAGAATTGTTTATATCAGATCTTTTATATCCTACCTTATCCGATGAAGGCATTTTTGACCAAATATCCGTACTGCCGTACAAAATCGACATTCCTTCTTTTTCGCCGGACACGAACTTCACATCAATATACTCTCTATCTTTAGAAAGAGCCTTTTCTGTCCAATTTGCAGGAACAGTAAATTTAACTTTGGTATCTGAGTCTGTATAGATGAAGGATGGGGTGCCAGTGGGCTTGTCCTGTTTCTGCGGTTCGGTATTGAAATGGATACTATCAACGACTGCCTTTATGGTCTGCTCCTGTGTATAACTCAAGAAGCCCGTATATGAGCGCATCGTGAAATTCATCGCTTTGCTATTGTAAATGGTGTAATACTGTAATCCGTTTACCGTTTTTGCTGTATCAGTAAAATATATTTTGAGAAATTTTGCCTGTGAATGTTGGTATATTTCGTATTTTGAAACATTGATGCCGTAATTTTTATATTCATTGATTAGCGTCTTTGCCAATGTTGAAATAGTGGTGTCACTCAATAAATTAAAATCTCTCAGCATATTTTCAGTCATTGTCACAACAATTTCTTCGTTTACACTGGCACTTACGGCGTTTAGATAAATGCCACTTGATTGAAAGTGAGACATCAACTCGCTCTTAGTAATACCCAGTTGGCCGAAGATTGGATCGCTGGCTGATGTGTTTCTTGTAATAACAGAATATCGGGAAGGGATATTGATGCTCAAATCAAGTTCAGCTACCTCGTAAGTGGTGGAAGCCGCACTAACGCTCATACCCAAAGAGAATATCATAATTGTAATTAATAATATTGCTAAAATCTTTTTCATAGCATCCTACTCTTTCTTACTCAGGCAGACAGACGTGACACGGCTCATAATCTCCAGAATAATAATCTTTTTCCGTCAGCCGTCTAACGTTTGATCTGTCTTTGATCGTTATGCAATCTTTTTCGTGATATTTGGTGCCGCTTTCGGATACGTAATACTCACCGTAATAAGAGCGGCTTTGAATAACGCTAACTGTAATAGGAATTATTACAGCCAAAGCCAACGCGATAATCGCTATCCATAAAGCTTTCTTTTTATTACTTTTTACAGTTATTGCGAATTTTAGGATTAACGGGGGGTAGAGCAAATAGTGGGCAAACTCGTTCGCGACATATTCGTCCTCAACCGCATTGCCATCACAAGCGCCGTTGCACAGATGTCCGAAGATTATGTGTCCTTCCTCGTGGGCGAGGGCATACAACTTTTCATCGGCAGTCATTTCCTCGCAAATAAAAAGCAGTTTACTCTTCCCACATTTATATGTAAATGCTTTCCCTGATTCAGCATAGGCGGTCAAATCTAACGTATTCAGAACTGTCCAAACACTATCCGAACGATCTCGCTGGCTATATTCAATTATCTCGAAGCCTTGATCCTCAATAATATAAATGAGATTTTCAAGGGTGATTTTGCTGATACTATATTCAAGCAGCAGATTTTTTGCTTTATATCTAATGTCCTTACTTATATCCATTATTTTTCCTCATTGGTTTGAAATGTCTTGCCTGCAAAAGAAATACCATTAAATGGTTTAACTGTAGAATCACTTTCGTGCTTCGTACAACGGTTATGCTCAATAGTAAGAACAGTTTTTACCGTGTGAACACCTTGCTCGTCCAATTCGGAAAGCATAGAGCAGATCTCATAAAATCTGTCGTTGAAGATTGTTAAATCAGCGTCGAAAACTTGCTTGAGATTTAAGAGATTACATATTTTCAAAACGGTGTCGTAAGAGGTGCCGCCTATTCCTTTAGCAAGTGCGTTAGAAAGTGTACTGTACGGGATACCACTTACATCGGAAAACTTTTTCACGCTTTTATACTGTCGTTTAATTTCATCTCTAATCAACAGAGTAATACTATCCAAGGTTTAAATCTCCTTTACAATATATCACTATGCTATTATTATATCACCAATTTTCGGTATTGTCAACATATTTTTATCCAAATTCGGATAAAAATATGTTATTGAGAGTAACCTTTCTACAAGCAATGTTCATTTACATCCAATGTGTTCGGCGAAAGGGTTTGGCAATGCGAAAGGATTATTTTGTAAGGTTTTAGACTACCTCGATGCGTTGAAGAAAGGTCTGATGCGTTGAAATGATGGGCTTGATTGGAACCGGTAACAACCCCATGGTTGGCAACAACCGCAGGTTGTTGAGATGACATGTTGCTGTTGCAGTTGCTATCGAAGAAGCGAGCAAGTAATCCTTGATATATAAGGCTTTTTGAGACTTTTTGGTCTTATAGAACCTGTAAAATCCAATAAATAAAATTTGGACACATCATAAACGTATTTTCGTTCGTGATGTGTCCAATATTTTTTGCTTAAATTTGATTGAAAGCGTTGTTAAATGTTTAAATTGTAGATTCTTTGGCATCGGTTGACCAAGCCATGACATAGCCATCAACATATGCATCATCTGCACAAATTATAAATGTGTTATTGTTAGTCATTATGAATTTAATTTCGTCAAATGTATCTTTGTTTGGAACTACATAATCAATATCGCCGTCTATCCATTTCTCATATTCTTCTGTCACAGGACGAAGTTCGATTGAAGAAAGAGTGTCGTATTCTAAAGATATTGTTTTTGTTTCGTATTTTTCATAAACAGATTCATCTTCGTTATTCTTACTATAGTTATGTATGTCAATCAAGCAATTGAAGAAATCTTTTATAGTTGCTTCTTTGATCAATTCATGTTCTTCCTCGTTCAATTGACAAAAATCAACACAAAGCGCATCTATAAAGCGATATTCAATTATCAAGCACTGTCCGTTCTCAAAGATGATATATATTGGTGTGTCATCACTGTACAAACGGTAACCGTTATTGTTGTTGAAGGATGGGCAAGCAGAAAAAACAGAATTTATTTTTACACCGTTCATTTTTTTAACAATGTTTTCAAAATATAATTTTGCTTCCGATGCATTCGATAATTCTATCATTTTAATCACCTCACTTTGCTTAATTATATCATATCAGAGGTGATTTTTCAATATAAAACGGAGGATTTTCAATGAAAAAGCTAAAAATGGCGCGAGGAATAACGCTCACATTTGAGGAGGGTTGCAAGAAGTATTTAGAGAATTGTCGGTAGCGAAATTTAAGAGAAGGTACTATCAATCATTATAGACAAAGCTACCTGTATTTCTATAAGTACTTCGACCCTAAGATGCCTATCGAGGACATAGATGAGCAAACCTATAAGGACTATGTTCTGCACCTTAAGATCAATCTCCAAAACGTTCTCCAGCTTCGTAAATATTTCGCAAGCTACAATTACCAAACAGGAGAGAGCTCGGTCACACTGGGCCAAGCCACACAATAATCCAATTCAAAAACAACAAAGGGGCTCTCTTTTTGAGGGTCCCTTATTTTCCGCAAAACTAAAACACGCCTCCCAGAATTAAAGAGGCGTGTTTTTGCTTTTCTATGAAAAACTGTATTAAAACGTATTTTTAATCTATAGTGACTTGAGAACCCAATAAAAGTCCATTAACTGCCTGGTCACACTTGCTGCATTTGTAGCCTACGGAACCGTTATCTATAGTTGGCGTAGCTTTGTGTCCGTTAATGTATTCATAGGTCAGTGTCTCGTCGCAGTGCGAGCAGTGGTAGACGGCAGTTCCAATACCCTCGCAACCCTCTGCGGGTGTGCACTCGGAGTCCTCGATCACAAAATCGTGACCCTCCACGTCAATTTTATCCCACTTATCCAAAAGAACAACCTTATATTTGTTGTCAATAGAGGTTTTTCCAATATCCGAGTACACTCTTTCGTAGGTGTTCTTTACACCCGACCACTCGTCGGTTCCCACCACGCGAGAAAGCGTTCCGTTCTCAAAGTAGTACTCACAGTAAACCTTGTACTCTAAACTACCGATAGTGTAGGTGTCGGTATAAACATAGGCCTTTTTCTCCTCGTCATAGGTAACCTTTGCAAAAGTCTCGCGGAGATTCTCGAATCCAATTTGCTCAATATACACATATTGCATACGAGATGCAAATGCAATTTTGTTCTCCTTCAGTGTATCGGTGTAGTCGACATTCAAGGTGTACATATTATCACCGATAGCTACCTGCCAGCCGTCCTCCGACATTGTTTCGCTTTTCTCGATAACCTTATTATATATCATATCGGGAGTAGCGTATGTAATGAACTTACTCGTCTCTACCTTTCCGTCATATTCATGCGTGTTGGTAGTAACGCAGGTATAATTATTTAAGTTGCCTAAAATCTCACACCACTGGTCTTCCGTGATATTCGCCGGGTCAACATCACCACTGCACGAAGCCAAAGAGAGTGCCATGAAAACAAGTGCTAAAATCATCGCTAATAAACAAACTGTCTTTTTCATATTAAACCTCCAATGATGGTTTGTTGATTAGATTATAGCACTATATACATATATTGTCAAGTGTTAATTCAACAAATACAGACTTCAAATATCTTTTTTCGCCAGCGCCCGAAATTTTGGGGGATATTTTATTGCAAAATCGAGATTTTTATGGTACAATAATATCATTAAAGCTAAAGGACCTGCAAATGATAGAAAAAATATATTTGGAAATAACCAACGTCTGCAATCTTGATTGCTCATTTTGCCACAAGACGAAGCGGCAAAAAAAGCTAATGACCGAGGCAGAATTCGAAAGTCTAACCGACAAGCTGCGCGGAAAGGCGAGATATCTCTATTTTCATCTTATGGGAGAGCCGACGCTCCACCCACTCTTGCCACGCTTCATCGAAAGAGCGAGGGAAAAGGATTTTCTCCCCATTTTGACTACAAACGGCTCGCTTTTGTCACAAAAAGGCGACGCACTGCTTGCAAGCATACCGTATAAGATCAGCATTTCTCTCCACGCCCCCGAGGCAAACGAGGGATTTTCAGACGAGAACTATCTCACCTCTTGCATCGATTTTGCCAAGCGTGCGGCAGAAAAAGAGTGTATCGTCGCCCTCCGACTCTGGAATCTTGGCTCGGATGCCGACAACTCCGAAATTCTCGCGCAATTGCATAGTGAATTCCCCGGCGAGTGGGCTCCCGTCCGCCGCGGAAGCGGAGAGCGAATGGCACACAAGATATTCCTCGAATGGGGAGATCGATTTGACTGGCCCGACGAGGACGTCCCCGAGGATGGGGAATGCGAATCGCTCTTCTGCTATGCGCTCCGTGATCAGGTCGGCGTGCTGGTAGACGGCACCTGCGTTCCCTGCTGCCTTGATGCCGACGGTTGCATCCCTCTTGGCAACCTTTTTGAAGATGAGCTTGAGGATATACTGTCAAGCCCTCGCGCCAAAGCTATATACGACGGCTTTTCTCGCAGGCAAGCCGTTGAATCACTCTGCCGCAAATGTGGCTTTGCAAGAAGATTCAATAAGTAAGGCTTTTATCATCACGTTTCTATAATATTTGCGTTTGTTTACACATTTCAACAGTATTGTTCATATTTTTATTGTACAATTGCAATGTTTATATCAATTTCCAGAAAAGGAGTTAACAATGTATAATTTGCTTTATATTGACCCAACCAGCGCAACCGTGTTTGCCACATCTGTTATTCTTTTTATTTTGATTGCTGTATTTGTTTCCCTTGCGACTGTCGCGATTGTCGCGGGCATTATTCTATTGATAGTTTTATTAATAAAAAAGTCCAAGAAGAAAAAGTCTCAACAATAACCGAAAATTTGATTAGGATACTTTATTTGTTATGAAAAAAACAATTTCTATTCTCCTCCTTGCCCTAACTCTTATCTCTCTGCTCGCGCTCTGCTCCTGCTACCGCTCCGAGGCAGACATAGATATTCGTCGACAGAATAACATTTACTCAAATCTCTACTCGTTTATAAACAATCCGACAGAATACAAGGGCAAAACCGTAGCCTTGAAGTCAACCTATATGGCGGTTTACGATTTCAGTAAAAACAAGGTTATCCGTCATACTCTCTCGGAAACGGACACGACCGGTGAGAAGCGCGCGCTCTATGAGATACGTTATGAAAGCGGTGAATATCCTCAGACGGGCAGTCGCGTTACCATATTCGGCACTATCGCCGACAACGGATACATTCAAGTGGAAAGATTTGAAAATGCCGAGTTTTCTCAAGGCTATGACATCGACACCCTAAGCCTCAGCGCAGACGAGCTTAAGGCCTTGGTTACAGATTACCGCGCACAGTACGAGCAAAGCGAAAATTACGGCAAGACCGTAAGGATCTTCGGTCATCTCAAGACCGTCGATGAGGGATACACCTATCTGTTGGGACTTGACTCAAATGGCGCGTATATATGGGACATTGAGCTTTACGACCCCGACGGACGCTTTGACTATCCCACCGCCGAGGGAAACACGGTCAATCCCGTAGAGGTCATCGGAGAGCTTTCCACATACACCGAGGAAAACGTGGTTTACGCCTGCATTAAGGTCAAGCAGGTAGGCAGAGTTGAAAGCGTTTTCCAAGAATAACCTTCGTTTTCCGAGAATGATTTTCAAGGGGCATCCGCAAACCGCTTCGGATGCCCTTAATCTGTCAAACAAAAAAATTTGGAAATTTTCAAAAAAGCATTGACAAATGTCCGAAACGGTGCTAAACTATCTACATCAATGAAAAAGGAGTCGAAGGTAAAATGTTCTCTTCCGCAAAAGCATTTGCATATTTTTACTTTTATTATTTTTACGAGAAGTAAGGTAATAAAAGTGATTTGTGCTGTGTAAATTTAAGCGACTTTAAGAGAATTTTATATTTTCGCATTTAAAAGGACGCCCGCAGTAAAGGTCACTGCGAGGGGTCCTATTTTTATTTTGATTTAACCATTCAAAGCTATAATTCAAAGGAGAAAACAAAAATGATCGCAGTATTGAAAAGAGGAACAAGTGACAAGCAAATAGAAAGCCTGACATCGTGGATCGAATCCCAGGGGCTCGCCGTACACCTTTCAAAGGGTGAATTTCAGACCATCGTAGGTCTTATAGGTGACACCACCAGAATCGACGAGGACCTTCTCCGCTCTCTTGACATAATCGAAACTGTCAAGAGAATTTCCGAGCCATTCAAGAGCGCAAACAGAAAGTTTCATCCCGACGACAGTATCATAAAGGTTGAAAACACCAGCGTTGGCGGTGACGTCTTCGCCGTAATGGCTGGCCCTTGCTCGGTTGAGAGCGAGGAGCAGGTTATAGAGATTGCGAAAGCCGTAAAGGCGGCAGGAGCGACTATGCTCCGCGGCGGTGCGTTCAAGCCCAGAACCTCGCCCTACGATTTTCAGGGGCTTAAAGCGGAAGGCATTGAATTCTTGCTTCAAGCCAAAAAGGAAACAGGACTTCCCATCGTTACCGAGATAATGAACGCCAATCATCTTCCCCTCTTTGAGGGCGTTGACGTTATTCAGGTCGGCGCGCGAAACATGCAGAACTTTGAGCTTCCCAAGGAGCTTGGCCGCACAAACAAGCCGATACTTCTCAAGCGCGGTCTTTCGGCGACTATTAAAGAGTGGCTGATGTCCGCCGAATACATTATGGCAGGCGGCAACGAGAATATCATTCTCTGCGAGAGAGGTATCCGTTCCTTTGATTCACAGTACACGAGAAACGTGCTTGACCTCGCGGCAATTCCCGTACTGAAGGAGCTGACTCACCTCCCGGTTATCGTTGACCCCAGCCACGCCACGGGCTCTTCCAAGCTGGTCAAGCCCATGGCGCTTGCCGCCGCTGCTTGCGGCGCGCACGGTCTTATGATCGAGGTGCATAACAACCCCAAGGCGGCACTCTGCGACGGCGCGCAGTCCCTCACCCCCGAGCAGTTTGCCGACGTAATGACCGAGGTAGCGCGTGTTCGAGAAACTTTTTAGTAAAAAGTTTCTCGAGCTCTTCAAAAACTTTCAATAAGGATAGCAGAGGTCACAGACGGTCTATTCGTCTTAATGGGAGCGTTATCTCATAGTTTATCTGCTATCGTGTTGCGAGTTTAGTTGAAAAAACAGAGAAAAATAACTAAAACCTCACAAAAAATATTGAAATTTAATTTTCCCCGTGATATAATTATAATTGGTATATTGTTTATTTTGAGAAAGTTTTGAAATTCTTAAAAACTTTTTCTAAAAGTTTTTAAGCGAGGTTTGGGGCGGCGCCCCATAGCATAGAAGGAGCAATTATGAAAATCGGAATTGCAGGACTTGGACTTATCGGCGGCTCGATAGCCAAGGCTTACAGAGAATATGCAAAAGAAAACGAGGCAGACATTGAGATCTTCGCCTTTGACAAGCTTCGATCGATAGTTGACTTTGCCACATTGGAGGGCACGCTGGACTGCACACTTGACGAAAGCAATATCGGAGAATGCGACCTTATCTTCGTCGCTCTCTACCCCGTAGCGTCGGCAGAATATCTCACCCGAGTGTCGCACCTCATCAAAAAGAGCGCATTCGTCATCGACCTCTGCGGCACAAAGCAAGAAATTTGCAAGGTAGGCTTTGCCTTGGCGGAAAAGTACGGCTACACCTTCATAGGCGGTCACCCCATGGCAGGAACTCACTTCTCGGGCTACAAATATTCAAGGGCAACTATGTTCAAGGGCGCGCCTATGGTCATCGTTCCCCCTAAATTCGATGACATCGCCTTTTTCGACAAAATCAAAAAGCTGCTCGCTCCCGCAGGATTTGGCAAATATTCCTTTACCACCGCCGAGGAGCATGACAAGATGATCGCGTTCACGTCGCAGCTTGCTCACGTGGTCTCAAACGCCTACGTCAAGAGCCCCACGGCGAGAAATCACAAGGGATTCTCTGCAGGAAGCTACAAGGATATGACCAGAGTCGCCTGGCTCAACGAAAACATGTGGAGCGAGCTTTTCTTTGAAAACAAAGAGCCTCTGCTCTACGAGATAGACCAGATAATATCCTCCCTCACCGAATACCGCGATGCCCTCGCGAGCGGCGACAGAGAAAAAATGAAAAACATTCTCCGAGATGGCAGAATTGCCAAGGAGGAGATCGACGGATAAGTCAAATAAAGTAAGGAAACATCAAAATGAGAAAAGTAACCGTAAGAGCGTCGAGAACATACGACGTAATAATCGAAAAAGGAATACTTGACAGAGCCGGTGAAGAGTCCGCCAAGGTAGTGCATCCCTGTGCGGCGGCAATTCTGACTGATTCAAACGTTGCTCCCCTTTACGCCGAGAGACTTGAAAAAAGTCTTGCTTCATGGGGATTTTCGCCTATCAGATTTACTATCCCCGCGGGTGAGGAATCAAAGTCGGCGGAGTCATATTTAAGTTTCCTTAACTTTTTGGCAGAAAACGAGATAACCCGTACCGATTGCATTTTTGCTCTCGGCGGCGGAGTTGTAGGCGACCTTGCAGGCTTTGCGGCGGCGACCTATCTGCGCGGAATCAAATTCATACAGATACCCACCACCCTTCTCGCTATGGTGGACTCCTCGGTAGGCGGCAAGACCGCTATCGACATCCCAGCAGGCAAAAATCTGGTGGGCGCATTCTATCAGCCCTCGCTGGTGCTTTGCGACTACGAAACCCTCGACACTCTTCCCGACAATATTTTTGCTGACGGATGTGCCGAGGTTATAAAATACGGAATAATCAACGATAAGCCACTTTTTGAAAAGCTGAAATCACCTATAAAGCCTCAAATCGAGGATATAATTGAAAACTGCGTCAAGAACAAGCGAGACGTGGTAGATGCAGACGAGCGTGACGTTGGAGTGCGCCAGCTGCTCAATCTCGGCCACACGGCGGCTCACTCTATCGAAACGCTTTCAAGCTTTGAGATCTCTCACGGCAGCGCAGTGGCTATGGGTATGGCTCTTATTGCAAGAGCAGCGCAAAAGCTTGGACTTTGCCCTCAAAGTGACGTTGACGAGATAGTCAAGATGCTCAAAAACTACAACCTGCCCACCGAATGTCCCTTCAGTGCGGACTCTCTTGCAGAAATTGCACTTTCCGATAAAAAGAGAAAGGGCGGCAAAATTGACCTTATCGTTCCCTTTGGCATTGGCAACTCGCAGATATACCCCATAAACGTAAACGACCTTGAAGTGTTCTTCGCCAAAGGACTTTGACAAAAAGGAAAACAAGATGGACAAAATTTTTCATCAAAACGCGGTCAAGAGCAATATTCGCGCCATCTCCTCCAAATCCGAGGCTCACAGACTTCTCATCTGTGCCGCTCTTGGAGGCCGAGATTGCCAGCTTCTCTGCACTGACACAAATGCAGATATTGACGCTACGGTGGCGTGTCTTAACGCCCTTGGAGCAGATATAAAACGAACCGAAAACGGCTTTTCGGTTCATCCCATAGAGAAAGTAACAAGGGGCGGTCAGCTCAACTGCAACGAGTCGGGCTCCACTCTCCGTTTTCTGCTTCCTCTTGCCGCCTCTCTCGGCGCTGATTGCGACTTTAATATGAGAGGCAGACTCCCCTCCCGTCCTCTCTCCCCTCTTTACGAGCTTTTGAGCTACAATGGCGTCAGTCTTTCTCCCCAAGGCTCAAATCCTTTGAAGATAAGCGGAAAGCTGAATAGCGGCAACTACTCTATTGCATCTGACGTTTCATCCCAGTATATAAGCGGTCTGCTTTTCGCACTGTCGGTTGCCGAGGGCGAAAGCACGCTCACGCTTGAAGGCAAGATAGAAAGCGCGCCCTACATTCAAATGACACTTGACGCGCTGAATCTCTTTGGAGCAAATATAGAATATAACGAGAGTCAAAACTCTTTTAAAATAATCGGTCGATCCCGCCTCTCTTCCCCCGAAGAAGTTGTGGTGTGCGGTGACTGGTCAGGCGCGGCGTTTTTCCTTGTGGCAGGCGCTATCGGAAAAAATCCCGTTAAGGTACGGGGACTTGATCTAAATTCCCGTCAGGGCGACAAGGAGATCTTGTCGGTTCTCAAAAAAATGGGCGCTGACATTATCCTTGATAGCGACGGCATAACCGTTAACCCCTCTCTTCTTCACGGTGTGGAAATTGACGCCTCAAATATTCCCGATTTAGTTCCAATTCTCGCAGTTGCGGCATCGGTTGCCGATGGCAAGACCAAAATTTTCAACGCCTCGCGACTTCGCTTAAAAGAAAGCGACCGAATCGAGAGCGTTTGCAACACTTTGACAACTCTTGGCGCGACCGTCACTCCAACAGATAACGGAATGATGATCTGCGGCAAGAAAGCTCTCGTGGGCGGTGAGGTAGACTCCTACAACGACCACCGCATCGCCATGAGCGCGGCTGTCGCCTCTCTCGTTTGCGATAGCGCAGTTAAAATCACCCAATTCGAGGCAATAAACAAGTCCTATCCCACCTTTGCAGAGAATTTTGAGATTTAAAAATTGCAATTTATCGGGATGATGTCCATTGAAAAGGTGCATCCTCATCCGTCGCTACGCGACACCTTCCCCTGCCTTGGGGAAGGCTTTGGAAAAACTTGGGCGCATCCTTATCTGTAGCCTTAAAACCCTTATCACGGCTACAAAATTGTGGTGGTTTTCGCTTTGCGTAAGCCTTCCCCAAGGCAGGGGAAGGTGTCACGAAGTGACGGATGAGGATGCACCATTCAAATTTACAACATCCCTATAAATCAAAATTTACCACATAATCCTAACTGAAAGGCATGGAAACATCCTTATGAACACATACGGATTTAACATCAAACTAAAGATATACGGCGGCTCGCACGACGAAAAGATCGGTATGACGCTGGACGGAATCCCCGCAGGCGAGCTCATCGACCTTGACGAGTTGAAAGCTTTTATGGCTCGCCGTGCCCCCGGCAACGATGCTTACTCCACCAAGAGAAAAGAGAGCGATGAGCCTGTATTTATCTCAGGTCTTGACGGAAACGTGACCACGGGTGAACGCATCGAAGCCGTTATATACAACACAAATCAGCGCTCGGGCGACTATTCTTCTCTTGTTGATATTCCCCGCCCCTCTCACGCCGATTTTGCCGCAAGAATGAAATACGGCGACGGTGTTGATCTCCGCGGTGGCGGACATTTTTCGGGCAGACTAACCGCGCCGATGTGCATAGCAGGTGGCATCTGCTTGCAGATTCTTAAAAGAAAAGGCATCCATATCGGTGCTCACATATATTCGGTGGCTGACGTCAAGGACGACGGCTTTGATGCAGTATCTCTCACACTCACCGACCTTGACACCCTCCACACTCACGCCTTTCCCGTTATCAACGAGGCGGCAGGTAAAAAAATGAGGGCGGCTATTGAAGAAGCAAGACTTGATGCCGACTCGGTTGGCGGTGTAGTCGAATGTGCAGCAATAGGGCTACCCGTAGGTCTTGGCGAGCATATCTTTATGGGCGTTGAGGGTAGAATTTCCGCCATCGTGTTCGGAATCCCTGCGGTTAAGGGAGTTGAGTTCGGTCTGGGCTTTGGATCTTCATCTCTCCGCGGCTCGCAAAACAACGATCCATTCGTCACCGACGGCAAGACGATCACCACAAAAACCAACAACTGCGGCGGAATTCTTGGCGGAATGACCGACGGTATGCCACTCATATTCCGTGCGGCGATGAAGCCCACTCCGTCTATCGGCAAGGAACAGGACAGCGTATCCCTCACACGCATGGAAAGCGTAAAGCTGACGGTCACAGGCAGACACGACCCCTGTGTCGTCCCCCGCGCCGTCCCCGTATTTGAAGCGGCATGCGCGCTGGCAATTATGGATTTGCTATTAGATTAGGAGGCGATTTGCGGAACCTTTTTGCAAAAGGGTTCCGCACCTCCCAAAATTCCCCAAAGGATAGCGGAAATTACAGACATTTTATACATCTTAAAGGGGGCGTTATTCCCTACGCCTATCTGCTATCGTGTTGCGAGACACTTTAAATTTTAAGATAAACAAAATTATTAAACCAAACCAATTCATGAAAGTTTTTGGGATTCTTAAAACCTTTTTCCAAAAAGGTTTTAAGCCGCCGGAGGCAAAAAATGGAACCCAACCTTAACGAATTAAGAGAAAAAATAAACGAAGTCGATGCCGAGATCATCGAGCTTTTCAAAAAAAGAATGACCATCGCCGCAGGCGTGGCTGAATACAAGAAAGAACACGGTCTGCCCGTGCTTGACGCGGCGCGCGAGCGCGCACTGCTCGAGCGCATCTCCGAGATGGCGGGCGAAGAATTTGACGGCTACGCGAGAACGCTCTATCACACGATGATGGACGTATCAAAGGCGTATCAGCAGACCCGCTTGAACCCCGAATCCTCGGTCTATAACGAGATAAAGGACTCGCTTGACACAACGCCCAATATCTTCCCCGACCGCGCAAGAGTGGCTTGTCAGGGCGTTGAGGGCGCATACTCGCAGATCGCGACCGAAAAGCTTTTCGAGCTTCCGTCAATCAAGTACTACCCCACCTTTGACAGCGTTTTTACCGCCATTGAGCGCGGAGATTGCCGCTACGGCGTGTTGCCCATTGAGAACAGCACCGCGGGGTCTGTCAAAAAGGTATACGAGCTGATGCTCCACCACAAATTTCACATTGTAAAGTCGGTCAGACTGAAGATAGACCACAATCTGCTTGCAAAGCGAGGAACCTCTATCTCCGACATCAAGGAGATCATCTCCCACGAGCAGGCGATAAGTCAGAGCGCGGCATTTTTGCGCACGTTGCCCGGTGTCAAAGTCACCGTGGTTGCCAACACCGCCATAGCCGCTAAAACCGTGGCAGAGTCGGACAGATGTGACCTCGCCGCCCTCTCCTCTCGCTTCTGCGCTGACCTTTACGGGCTTGACACTCTTGCAGGTGCAGTTCAGGATATGGGCAACAACTACACGAGATTTATCTGCATCTCCAAGACCCCCGAGGTCTATCCCGGCGCTGACAAGATCTCGCTTATGCTGGTCACTCCCAATAAGCCCGGCGCGCTTTACAACGTGCTTTCCTGCTTCAATGCGCTCGGCATCAATATGACCAAGCTTGAATCCTGCCCCATACCCGAAAGGGATTTCGAGTCGATGTTCTACTTTGATTTTACGGTCTCGGTCTATTCCGATACCCTCAAATCCCTGCTCTGCGAGCTTGAGGCAAGAAGTGAGCAATTCCGTCTTCTCGGCGCATATTCCGAAATGATTTAAGGGTGTTTTTATGATAAACGGCAAAAAGCATTTAAAATGCGGACTGATCGGTGAGCGGCTATCCCACAGCTTCTCTCCCCAGATTCACCGCGAGCTATCCGACTACTCCTACTCTCTTTTTGAGCTACCCGAGAGCGAAGTGGGAATTTTTCTTAAAAACGGCGATTTTCACGCCACAAACGTGACTATTCCCTATAAAAAGACCGTAATGCCCTATCTTGACGAGATAAGCGACGAGGCTTTACGCATAGGCTCGGTCAACACGATCACTCGCACCAAAAGCGGCGGCTTGCGAGGCGACAACACCGACTATTACGGCTTTTCATACACCGTGGAGAAAAGCGGCATCGTCATCAATGGCAAAAAAGTGATGATTCTCGGCACGGGCGGTGCATCCTTGACCGCGAAAACGGTCGCCGAAGATATGGGGGCAGAAAAAATCACCTTTCTCTCACGCACGGGAGAGGTCAATTACGAAAACGTGTACGAAAAGTGCGCCGACGCAGAGGTAATAATCAACTGCACGCCCGTAGGAATGTACCCACATAACGGCATCTCTCCCATAGCTCTTGACAAATTCAAGGACTGCGAGGGTGTGATCGATATGATCTACAACCCTGCCAAGACAAGGCTTTTGCTTGACGCAGAGCGTCTTGGAATCAAGCATATAAACGGTCTGTCTATGCTTGTAGCACAAGCCAAAAAGGCGTGCGAGCTATTTTTAGGTGAGCGCGTTGACGATGGCGAGATAGAGCGCATAACCGCGCTTATCGCCGCCCAGACCGAAAATATTATCCTCATCGGCATGCCGGGATGCGGCAAGACCACGTTGGGAAAACTGCTCTCGGATATGACGGGACGCGAGGCTATTGATACCGACGAAATGATCGCTCTCTCCCATGGCAGACATCCCTCGGATATACTAAATTCCTACGGCATTGAAAAATTCCGCGAGATCGAGCATATCGAGGTCGAAAACGCGGGGAAAATGAGCCAAAAAATCATCTCCACCGGTGGCGGCGTAGTTACACGCGAGGAAAACTATCCCTCTCTCCACCAAAACGGGAAAATCGTCTTTATCCATCGTGATCTGGACAAATTAGCCACCGACGACCGTCCGCTTTCCAAAAATCTTGAAGCGATGTATGAAACGAGACTGCCTATGTATCGCTCATTCTGCGACGTAGAAGTATCTAATGATTCCTCACCGCAAAAATGCGCGGAAGAAATACTCGAAAAGCTCAAAATGCTTTGAAAGGATATTAAAATATGAAGTTTTTGATTATAAACGGCCCTAATCTCAATATGTTAGGTCTCCGCGAGCCCGACATCTACGGCAAGCAGGATTTTAAATCTCTCTGCGCTCTTATCGAGGACACTTGCGCAAAAAACGGCATTGATTGCGAGCTTTTTCAGTCCAATCACGAGGGTGTCATTGTCGACAAAATTCAAGAGGCCTACGGCAAGATCGACGGCATCGTTATAAATCCCGCCGCCTACACACACACGTCGGTGGCGATACTTGATGCCTTGAAGGCGGTCTCGATCCCCACGGTCGAGGTGCATATCTCGGACATTAACTCGCGTGAGGAATTCAGAAAGCACTCGTTCGTGTCGCTCTACGCTATCAAGACCATCGCAGGTCTTGGCTTTGACGGCTACCGCGTGGCTATCGAATATCTGAAAGAATATCTTTTATCTCAAAATCAATAATATGTAAAAATTAAGGGAAGACGCATAGTGTCTTCCCTTTTGTCATTAAATATAAGACTTTGCTCTCTCAAGATTCTTTTCTTCAAACTCAATGACCTCACGCACGAGCTTCAAAGCGCTCTCGGACACGTTAGTGTTCTCATAATCACGGAGAAGCTTGATGCCGTCGGTAACACCCATAGTCGAACCCTCCGCAACCATTTGCGCAATATGACTGTCGGTTGAATCGGTGAGAGTGCTCATAGTCATTCCAATGCTCGACCAAAGCTTGATCATAGGATTTTCTTCCTTAGCCTCGGCTCCCATTTCCTTTAATCTTTTCTTTGCCTTTGCGGCAAGACTCTCATATCCGTTTAACTGATCGGTAAGGTCGGTCTTGAATTTGCCGTCACTTACCTTAGGAAGGAGTTTCACGATCGAATCCGAGCCCATTTTTACGTTTTTATATAACTGTTCAAGCATTTCTGCTTCTTTTGTCATAGTTCCCTGCATTTTTTTGATCCTTTCAAAGAAAAATTTGATCTCACCTGTATTTTTCTCAAAAAAAATTTTTTTATACGAAAAAAACGGAGAATTTTTCAATTCACCGTTTTTATTTTTATGTTATTTTCTTCTTTGCCTTTGGGATCAAATTCGGGAAAACAAAGTAAATAGTAGTCGCACTCGTCGCAACAACACTCAAAGCCCCTCTCTCCGTTACCAAGACATGTGGCAGGCTCTCCGGGTGTAAGTTCTACGCTGGAAATATCGATTACTCTTTTTTGAATACTCTTACTCATATATCCCCCTATCGGCATATAATAAAAAGGTGCGCAACCGAAGCTACGCACCGAAAAACGCAAACTCCAATTGTCGCCAAACAAAACCAACTACACGGATAAACACCAATGCAAGTCAGAGGAGCAAGCGTTTTTGCCTGATTTAGTCTGACTCGCAAAAATAGAAAACGGTATAAGCCCTATACAAAAATAGGGCGTTTATCCTAAAAAGTTATTTGGTTTTGTTTGGCACAATTATTATACCACAAATTTTGCGGTTTGTAAATATATTTAGTGAATTTTTACGAAATTGCCCTTCGGGAAGAAGAATATCATTTTCCCTGACAAATACAAAAACACGGCATACCTCTTTCGAGATATACCGTATTCTTGTAGAGTTGTCTTTCAGAGAACGGCTCCGAAAATCCTCTGCTTTTATTTTTTGAATATTTTCTTTTCTCTGATGTCTGTTCCCAAAAACGGGAGGATAGTATACTCGCCGAAGATACGGCTTGTAATTCTGTCCTGATATTTCTTTCTCAGATCGTCTCTTGTGAAGTTGGTATTGATTATAGTAGCCTTTTTTCTTACCAATCTGGAATTTAGAAGATTATAGAGACAGGACGTGCTGAACTGATTGATAAGCTCGGTGCCGAGATCGTCGATAATGAGCAGATCGCATGAAAAATATTTATCAAGAGCCGCGCTCGCTTCTCCGCTTCTGTCATAACTGAAGCGATCCGACTCAAAATCAGCGATCATATCGACAGCGCCCGTATAATAAACGTCGTTGCCCTTTTGGATAATAACTCCGCCCATAGCACTTGAAAGGTGAGTCTTGCCAAGTCCCGTTCCGCCCATCATTATGATGCTTCCCGAGCTTGAGGGATCAAAGTTTTCCGCATAGCTTTTGACAATATCAAATATCATCCTCATTCTCTCACGCGCCTCGCCCGTGTAAAATCCGAGATCGAAATTATCAAATGTCTGGCTCTTAATAAGCGAATACATACCCGAACTTTCAAGTCCCGCCATAATAAGCTTTTCCTTCATGCAAGCGCACATACGGTAATCGACCACTCCTGTGTCACCGCACGTGTCGCACTCGTATTTTACCTCGGTATAGTCCTCGGGATAGCCTGCTGACACAAGCAGCTCTCCTCTTTTTTTGTTAAGAGCAATATTCTCCTCGCTTATAGCGTCAAGCATAGCCTTGTCATCTTTAAGCGACGCCTCAAATATGCGAACTCCTGCCGCCGAAAGCTCCGCGTCAATTTTAGCTATTTCGGGGAGAAGCGCGTGGATCTCGGCTCTGCGCAGTCTCGCCGCATCCTGAGCGCGAAGATACTTTCCCGAGTATTCTTCCTTTATTCTCGCGTAATTTTCTCTGTTAAATCCCATAATCTACATCCTATGTATGTATTTCTATATCGGTCATTCTCCGAGACTTCGTCTGACCGCCGCCTCAAAGAAGCTGTCGGTATCAAAGCTTCCCTCGGAGGGCTTGTCCGAGCCTTCGCCCTTTTTGTAGGACTCCTCAATTTCAGAAAGAGTACGCAGTCCCGCGGCGTTCCAACGCTCCAGAACCGAATTTGCGTAAGCAAACGATCCTTTACCCGTAGCGTCGGCGGTTACCTCATACGCTTTCTCAATTATCTCCTCGGAGTATCCCATATCGTTGATCCAAGCCGAAATGAATTTCTTTTCCTTGGTAGTAAAAGCTCTCTCGCCTACGCCGAACATCGCTCTGATCTTGCCCTCGGCACTTGCCGCCGACTCACGGCGGCGCAATTCCTCTGCTAACTGCTCACCCTTGGTGATTCCCGCGTCATAGAGCGCAAACGCCAGCTTTTCGGCGTAATGGAGCGTCTTTTTGCCCACTGACACACAGTAGGTCAGGAGCATCATAATATATTCGCAATCAAGCTCAAGATAGTCGACAAGTCCCATAAGGACGTTGATCTCCTTGATATTAAAGACCTTTCCCATAATGCGCTGACATTCGTCTATAAGCGCGGCGGTCTCCTGTCTCCCCTCAAGTATGTCAGCAAGCTCGTCGGAGGTATATTTTGGAAGCTCGTCCGTGCCGCGAAGCTTTCGGGGCGAAGCAGGCTCGGTTTTTTTACCAGCCGCCTCGGATCTGACATCTTCCTTGGAGACGGCTTCTTCCTTTTCAAGCGCCACGGTCTCGCTTACGCTTTCTTTAGCGCCGCACGGCTCGATAACACCCGTTCCGCGCCAAAAGGACAACGCTTCTCTCACTTCTTCCTCACCGCATGAGGCAAGCTTTGAAAGCTTTTTAGCGTCGGCGTTTCCGCTAAGTGAGCAGAGGGCGATAAGCACCTTCAGGTCAGCCTCTCCCGCGCGTGAGAGGGCATCTATGGCATTTTCGGGGATGACCGCTATGCGGCTACCGTAATTTATCTTATATTTCATCAGAATTCTCTTTTCTCTTTTTTTGTGGGATACTTACCAGAGCGAATTGTCGGAGTCGTTGCCGCTTTCTATCTCCACGGGCGTTCTTTCATAGCCTTCCTGTCTGCATATACGGCAATTCATTATCATAAGAGAGTCGCCCAAGTGGACGTTTTCAACTATAATATCCTCGTCCTTGTAATCAAGCTCAACGCCCATATAGTTCCAAAGTCCCTTCATGCCGAGCTTGACGCAACGGTCGGCGATGCCCTTAACAAGATGCTTGGGGCAAGCAAGAACCGCGATGTCTACCTTATTCTCGGCGCAGAACTCCTCAAGCTGATCGATGGAAAAGACAGGCACGCCAGCACAGTCCTTGCCCTCCGCCTCGTTGCCGGTATCAAAGAGCGCACGGATATCAACGCCTCTCTTTTCAAACATCGAGAGATGGACGAGTGCTCTGCCAAGGTCTCCCGCGCCAATTATCACCGCCTTAAAGCCTGCGCTAACACCGAGTATCTCACTTATTTTGGCAAAAAGATAATTGACGTTATATCCGTATCCCTGCTGACCAAATCCGCCGAAGCAGTTAAGATCCTGACGTATCTGGGACGCGGTAACGTGCATCATGCTCGCAAGCTCGCTTGAGCTGATACGGGTCTTTCCCCTTGCGATCAGCTCGCAGAGATAGCGATAATATCTTGGGAGACGGCGAATTACTGCAGGAGATATGCTCTGCTTTTCTACCGTCTTGTTTGCGTCCTCGTTACCAAAATAGTTCATAAATTCACATCCTTAAAAAATAAAATTTGAAAATAAAGTTTACAAATTGTTTCAATAAAAAGCGTTATAATTTAACTAAAAAATTCGAAAAAATTCTTTGAAATCAGGTTTTCCACAAGCGAAAAAAGATTCGATTTTTCCACAGTTTCCACAAGTTTATCCACACAAATCCTTATGTGTCAAGGAAAATGATGGGAGTTTTTGCGTATATTTATACAATTATGTCGAATTTTGACTGCGATAGGCATTGAGTTATCCACACCTGTGGAAAAGCCGTGTGGGAAACGAGACGGCGAAATATCGAACAAACATTCATTACAAATTACAGACACAAGCTTCTACATATCGTCGGATGCCGACGCATTAAGAGAGGTGTCCGCGAAATTGCCCGCAAGATATTCGAAGCATCCCGATACCGCGATCATAGCTCCGTTGTCGCCGCAAAGCGATCTTGGCGGAACGACGAATTTGACCTTCTTACTCTCGCAAAGCTCCTCAAGAGCCTTACGGAGGTGGGAGTTAGCCGCAACGCCGCCCGCAAGCACCAAGGTGTCAAGCCCCGTTTCGTCAAGAGCCGCCGAGGTCTGCTTGACGACAGCGTCCACTATCTGCTTAGTGTAGGACGCCGCTACGTCGGCTCTGTTTATAGGCTCGTCCTTTTGCGCCGCGGAATTGAGATAGTTGAGCGCGGCGGTCTTGATACCGCTGAAGGAAAAATCAAGCGTGTGCGAAAGCGCGGGAGACGGCAGCTTTATCGCCTTGGGGTCTCCCTCGTAGGCGAGCTTGTCAAGCGCCGCGCCGCCGGGATAAGGCAGACCGATAACTCGTCCGATCTTATCAAACGCCTCTCCTGCTGCGTCGTCTCGCGTCGTTCCGATCTCGCGGAGCGTGAGATGATCCTCGCAGACGTATATCGAGGTATGTCCTCCCGACACCACAAGCGCCAAAAACTTGGGAGCAAGGGTCTTGTCGGTAAGATATGCCGCCGAGATGTGTCCGTGAATATGGTTGACCGAAACCAAGGGGATATTATTTGCAAAAGCCAAGGATTTGGCAAAATTCACGCCTACAAGAAGCGCGCCTATAAGTCCCGGATGCGTGGTGACCGCAACGCAATCAAGATCCGCGAGAGTTATTCCCGCAGTCTCCAGCGCCTCGGTGGTAATAGACGACACCGCCTCGATGTGCGCCCTACTTGCTATCTCCGGAACAACGCCGCCGTAGAGTCTGTGAGTCTCTATCTGCGAAGCCACTATATTCGATTTTATTTCAAATACTCCGTCACGGTACTCGACGACAGCCGCCGAGGTCTCGTCACAGGAGCTTTCCATTCCTAAAATGTACATAATGTCCTTTTCTTGCAGGGCTCTGCCCTGCATCCGCACAAGAAACTTTTGGAAAAAGTTTCTTATGAATCTTCAAAACTTTTAAAAAAATTGGTTTAGTTGCATCGCCGAGAGTTAAATTCAAATGGCGAAGTCCCAAGTTATTTAATTCGAAGTATCATAACAAGCGCCGCCTCTGTGGGCTTGGTATAAAAATCCTTGCGCTTGCCCTCGACCTTAAATCCGAGATCGGTATAGAGCGCTATTGCCGCCTTATTGGACTCTCTCACTTCAAGGGAGATAGACTCAAGGCGATTGTTTTTAGCATACTTTATAAGAGCCTCAACCACCGCGCGACCGTAACCCATACGGCGAAAATCGGGATGTGTGGCAATATTTGTGATCTGTCCCTCGTCAACCGCTATCAGCATACCGCCGTAAGCGCAGACAATGCCGTCCTTGCGGCAGACCATGCCAACACCGATGCCGTCGTTAGTGAGCAGCTCAAGACTTTTTGCGCTCCACGGCTCGTGGAAACAGAGCTTTTCAAGCTCTGCCGCACCGGGGATTGTCTCTGCGGTCAATCTTTCGGGATGTATGCGAGCTCTTTGCTTTTTTTCTTCCATCATTCTTCGTCCTTACGTTAATATCAATATCCAAACTGACCCGAAAGCGAATCGTCGTCCTCTATCCAATCGGAAACCGAGATAACTCTGTACTCGTCCTTGGTGTCACGTACGATGACGGTCTCGATGCCCGCGTTGATGATCTGACGCTTGCACATCATACAGCTGTTAGTACCCGAATAGAGCGAGCCGTCGGCAGGGTTTACACAGACCATATAAAGGGTCGCGCCAAGCATTCTGTCTCTGGGGGCGGCGATGATAGCGTTTGCCTCGGCGTGGACAGAGCGGCAAAGCTCGTATCTCTCGCCTCTCGGGATCTTGAGCTGCTCTCTGATGCAGAAATTTATGTCGGTACAATTTTTTCTTCCTCTGGGCGCGCCGTTGTAGCCTGTGGAGACGATAACGTCGTCCTTAACGATGATAGCACCGAAATGGCGGCGCATACAGGTCGCTCTTTCGGAGACGGTCTGTGCAATATCAAGATAATAGTTGGCTTTTGAAACTCTGTCGCTCATTTTTTCCTCCTACGGACTGCAAAAGGGGCGCAGTTCCGCATTTTAAGTATATTTATATACATTATACATTATATATTTCAAAAAATCAACCCCTTTGCAAAAATTGGCGAAAATAGTTTTTGTCTTCTCAATTTGCGGCAGATTCTGTCAATCCATGGCGACACTGCATACAATATAACGAGGCTCTCCCATAAAAGAGGGCTTCAGAAAATACGGCACTGCTCGGAGCATAATTATGAGATACGATTCACAATACCGCTCCGCCACGGTATGCACTGCCGTGACGGGTTCGATGACTATGGCGCTGAAGGCGCAGAGAACGCTTGCAAAAAATACTTTGCGCGCAAGCACGGTGAAGGTCAGTAAAAGTGCCTCTGATAAGGGGTGCATATACGGAGTTGAATTTGATTGCGCGCTTTTGGGCAACGTCAAGGCGACCCTTGACACCGCAGGCATCGAGGTTAGAGAATATTTGAGATAAATTGTTTTTTATATGTACTTTTCTTGCCACCAGCTGCAAGAAAAGTACGAAAAGAAAAGCCGCACGGGGATAGGAGAGGTCTAACGAACAAAAAAGCAGCAAGCCGCATTTTTATTCGTTACGACATCCCCTCCCCCGTGTCCCCCACCCCAAAGGATTAATATAGTGGGATACGGCTTACAACAACATCAAACTTTTGTCTCAAAGAGGCTTTCCCTTCGGGAAAGGTCGCTTCCGCGACAAAGCTTTAAGCTTTAATAATATCACGGCTATAAATCGAAATTGTAAGAGGGACTTCACTTCTTAAAATCAATAAACCCGTTTCGTCGGCTCTGCCGACAGGAGAGAGGGGTACATAGGGGAGAGAGGATGTCGCAGGGCGAGAAAATGCGGCATGTTCGCTTTTTCTCGTACAAGACCCTCTTTACCCTATGCGGCGTTTCTTTGGTTCGTTTCTTTCCGCTGGTGGAAAGAAATGAACATAAATAAAACGCGTTTCTTTGGTTCGTTTCTTTTCGCCGAAGAAAAGAAATGAACGTATAAACTCTCAGATAAATCAAAATTTGAAGCACAGGAGAACACTATGCCCGACATCATATATTTTGACAACGCCGCTACCACTTATCCCAAACCCGAAAGCGTTATTATGTCGGTTGTCGACTGCATGAAGAACTACTGCGGAAACCCCGGTCGTGGCTCTCACTACCTCGCTATGAAAAGCTCCGAAAAGGTATTTGAAGCGCGTGAAGGAGTTGCAGAGCTTTTCGGCGCGTCGCCCGAAAACGTAGTCTTTACCCTCAACACCACCTACGCCCTAAATATGGCGATAAAGGGAATAATGAGCGGCGGCGGACACATGCTTATAAGCAATATGGAGCATAACAGCGTTCTCCGTCCCACGGCGCGTCTTGCCAAGGACAATATCGTAAGATACGACATCTTCAAGGCGTACGAAAAAGGCAAAACACTTTCCTCCGCCGACATCCTTGACAATATTATAAAAAAGCTTCGTTCCTCAACTAAAATGCTGGTCTGCATCCACTCGTCCAATATCTGCTCCTATACCCTGCCCATCCGCGAGATCGGACGCTTCTGCCGCCGTCACGGCATAATTTTTTGCGTGGACGCGGCGCAATCCGCAGGGCATCTCCCCATAAATATGACCGAGGACTGCATAGATATTCTCTGCCTCCCTGCCCACAAGGGACTTTACTCGCCCCAAGGCTTGGGAATCATGATAACAAGAGACGGTCTCCCTATGCTCTCCACTTTTGCCGAGGGCGGCAACGGAGTCAATTCTCTCGAGCTTTCAATGGGGCGCCTTTCTCCCGAAAGATACGAGGGCGGAACGCTTTGCACTCCCGCGATCGCAGGCCTTTGCGCAGGGCTTGAATTTATAAGGAGCTTTGGCACAGAGCGGATCGCCGAGCATGAGAAAGCTCTGTGGCTTGGGGCATACGATCGCCTTACAAGCATCCGCGGAGTAACGGTCTACGACAACACCCCGGGCAGTGTTCTGCTTTTCAACGTTGACGGCATCCCTGCCGACGACGTCGGCGCCGCTCTTGCCGAAAACGGCTTTTGTCTGCGCACCGGATACCACTGCTCGCCCCTTGCTCATAGGGCATTGGTGACTCCCGAGGGCGGCGCGGTACGGGCAGGCTTCGGTATTTTCAATACATTACGGGACGTAGAGCTGCTGTGCGAAAAGGTCTCCGAGATCTCGCGCGGATATTAGTCCTTTTCAACTCACAAAAATCTGCAATTTAGTGAGAATTCAAGAGAATTTTAAAGAAATTGGGAGATTTTTGCAAAATAATCGCCGTTTTTCATGCTTCTCGCAGAAAATCATAATAATTTTCACAAAAAATCCCGATTTTTCGGGATTTTTTTCAAAACCTATTGCAATTAGCCTAAAATTATGTTAAAATGTAAGATGTTATATACTGTCCATTTGACATTTTTCAAGATCGGACGGTATCTGTCGTTCTAAGACGGAAACGGCAAGGAGTCCCCTGCGTGCCACACATTGTCGAAAAACGCATCAAAAATTTCGGCGATACCCGCTATCCCTGCGGGGAACGCTAATCTCAGATTTTAAAAGGAGTTTTTATGTGTAATGGAAAAGGAAGTAATTATTAACCTTACCGATGTGTCCAAATCATTCGATGGCGAGACTATTCTCGACCATATCGATCTGAAAATTTATGACAAGGATTTCGTGACTCTCCTCGGTCCCTCGGGCTGCGGAAAGACCACGACTCTTCGTATCATTGCGGGATTTGAGCAGCCCGACACCGGCGACGTTCAGTTTGACGGCAAAAGCGTCAAGGATGTCCCCCCTCACAAGAGACCCGTAAATACGGTGTTCCAGAGATACGCTCTCTTCCCCCATCTTAACGTTTTTGAAAACGTCGCTTTCGGCCTGCGCCTTAAAAAGACCCCCGAGGAAACTATCCGCGAAAAGGTCAAGGAAATGCTCTCCATGGTCAACCTAAAGGGCTTTGAGAGAAGACGAGTCAGCACTCTCTCGGGCGGTCAGCAGCAGAGAGTTGCTATTGCTCGCGCGCTTGTAAACGAGCCCGAGGTGCTGCTTCTGGACGAGCCTCTCGGTGCGCTTGACCTCAAGCTCCGCAAGGATATGCAGAACGAGCTTAAAAAGATACAGAAGGCCACCGGAATTACCTTTATATACGTAACACACGATCAAGAGGAGGCTCTCTCCATGTCCGACATCGTGGTGGTTATGGCTAACGGTCGAATCCAGCAGATCGGCTCTCCCACAGATATTTATAGCGAGCCCGAAAACGCTTTCGTTGCCGACTTCATCGGTGAATCCAATATCGTTGACGGCGTTATGCTCGACGACTACAAGGTTCGTTTCTCGGGTCACACCTTTGAGTGTGTGGATAAGGGATTTGAAAAAAATCAGAAGGTGGACGTCGTTGTCCGCCCCGAGGACGTTGACGTGGTTGCTCCCGAAAAGGGTATGCTTCAGGGTGTTGTCACCTCTATCACCTTCAAGGGTGTTCACTGGGAGATCATCGTGGACATCGGCGGCTTCAAGTGGATGATCCAGACCACCGATTTCGTCGCCGAGGGCGAGCATATCGGTCTTTTCATCGAGCCCGAAGCAATACATATCATGAACAAGTCCGAGTTCTCCGGAATGTTCGGTGACTACTCCTCTTTCTCGGACGAGCTTGATCTGCTCTCCGATCCCACCGAACCCGAAGAGGAGGAGGCCGAATAATGAAAAAAGGCTCCCTCTTCCAGAGAATGGCGGCGGCTCCCCACGTTGTTTGGATGGTTATGTTCATCGTGGCGCCAATGCTTTTTGTCCTGTATTTCGCGTTTACCGATGAAAAGGGACATTTCTCTCTCTCGAACATTTCGACACTGTCGCAATACGGCAACGTATTTGTCTTGTCTATCGCTTTTGCGCTGATAGCCACAGTTGTCTGTCTGGCGTTGGGCTACCCTCTCGCATATTTTATGGCAAGAAGCACCCCCAAGATGCAAAAGATATTGATGGTGCTTATTATGCTCCCCATGTGGTGCAACCTGCTCATCCGTACCTACGCGCTTATGGCTCTGCTGGACAACGGCGGACTTCTCAACTCCTTCCTTGATGGTATAGGACTTGAAAAGCTCCCCATAGTCGGCTCGGATTTCGGCGTTATACTCGGCATGGTCTACGACTTTTTGCCCTACATGGTTTTACCCATCTTTACCTCAATGACCAAGCTTGACAATCGCTATCTCGAGGCGGCTCACGATCTTGGCTGCAACAGCTTTCAGACAATGACCAAGGTGGTCTTTCCTCTGACGATATCGGGTGTGGTTTCGGGCATTACCATGGTGTTCGTTCCCTCGATCAGCACCTTCTATATTTCACAAAAGCTGGGTGCAGGTAAGATCGACCTTATCGGCGACACCATCGAGCGACTTTTCCAGAACCCCAACACCTACAACGTAGGCGCGGTAATATCTCTGGTAATGATGATTCTCATTCTCATCTCGGTTTGGATAATGAACCGATTCTCCGACGATGAAGGAGGTGTCATTATATGATGAAGTTTTTATCTAAATTTTATATGCTCATCATTTTCGCACTCCTTTACGCTCCTATTGTGGTGCTTATCGTCTTTTCCTTTAACGACGGCGGCTCGCTCAATGAGTTTACCGGCATCTCGCTCAAGTGGTACGGAGAGCTTTTCCGTGACGAGGCGGCTCTTACCGCGCTGAAGAACTCTCTCGTTCTTGCGGTATGCTCCTCCTGCATAGCAACCGTCATCGCAACCTTTGCCGCTCTTGGACTTCATCACATGAAGAACAAGTATATCAAGGGTGCGGTCACTTCGGTAACTAATATTCCCATGATGAACCCCGATATCGTGACAGGTGTATCTATGATGCTCCTTTTCGTAGCGGTGGCTAATTTCTTCAAGCTCAATCAGATGTTTGGATTTGGAACGATGCTTATAGCTCACACCACGTTCAACCTGCCCTACGCTCTGCTTTCGATCACGCCCAGATTTAATCAGCTCGATAAATCTCTTTCCGAAGCGGCGCAGGACCTCGGTTGCACACCGTCACGCGCATTTTTCAAGGTCGAGCTTCCCGAGATAGTTCCCGGTATCATTTCGGGACTTATGATGAGCTTTACGCTCTCGCTTGACGACTTCGTCATCAGCCATTTTGTAAGCTCGCCCAATTTCCAGACACTTCCCCTTTACGTTTACAATCAGACGGTTCACAACGTCAAGTTCAGCATGTACGCGCTCTGCGCTCTGATCGTGGCGATAATTCTCGCAATTTTGCTGGTTGTTAACTTCACAGGATCGGTCAAGGACAAAAAGAACGGCAAAAGGGGGGCAAAATAAATGAAAGCATTTAAGAAAATCTCTGCCCTGCTTTTAGCGTTTATTATCATCGCCCTTCCCCTCCTCACCTTCGCGTCCTGCGACACCGCCAACGGCGGCGAGGTTACCACCCTCTACGTTTACAACTGGGGCGAGTACATCTCCGACGGCAGTATGGACGAGGAAGGATTCCTTTCTCTCGACTCCAACCTTGCATTCGAGCTTTGGTACGAATATAAGCACCGTGACGAAGGCAAAAAGGTAAACGTGGTCTATTCCACCTACTCCTCCAACGAGGACATGTATGCAAAGCTTTCGGGCGGCGCGGTGAACTACGATATCATCGTTCCCTCCGATTATATGATCGAGCGTCTTATCAAGGGTGAGGACGGCAAAAGTCTGCTCGCTCCCTTGAATAAGGAAAATATCCCCCATATAGGCAATCTCTCACCCGATTTCTACGGCGAGGACGCTAAGTACGATTACTATGATGAGGGCAACGTTTACTCTATTCCCTATTTCTACGGAATGATCGGAATTATCTACAATCCTCAGATCCTTTTCGGCAACGGTAATGAGATCGCCGACGCGGATAAATCCTGGAAGATCATGTGGAATGAGGATTATAAGGGCAACATCCTCCAGTTCAACAACTCCCGCGACGCATTCGGAACGGCTCAATATATGCTGGGCATCGACGTCAATACCGACGATGAGGGCAAGTGGAGAGACGCGCTGAACGCTCTCAAGGAGCAGAAGGGTATCGTTCAGGGCTACGTCATGGATGAGATATTCAACAAAATGGAGGGCGGAAGCGCAGGTATCGCGGCATATTATGCAGGCGACTACCTCACCATGTACGAAAACAACTCTGATCTTGAATTCTTCTACCCTAATGAAGGAACCAACCTCTACGTTGACGCTATGTGCATCCCCGCATCCAGCCAGAACAAGGATATTGCCGAGGAATACATCGACTTTATGCTGATGGTGGACGAGGACTTCGATGAAGGCTTCTTTGAGTTTTACAAAGATCGCACAGGCGAGGATTTCTACTCCGCCGCAGTTGCAAACGCCGAGTACACATATTACGCCAGCCCCAACCAAAAGGTAGTTGACGACGAGGGCTACCGTGAGACCATGGACAGCATCAAGCCCGCCGTGATCGACGAGGCAACCGGTGAGATCATACAGCCCAGCGCATTTGAGCTGATGTATGACGCGACGGCGCTCGCCGGCGCAACCTCCTATAAGAATCTGACTCCCGAAAAGCTGGCCCTTATAAATTCCCTTTGGGAGGAGCTGAAGTCGGATATCGACGTAAGCCCCGCGATCATTTTGATCTGCGCGGTGATAGTCGGCGCTCTCGCGGCAGGCACTATCCTCTCGGTAATAATAAGGCGTTACAGAAATAATTATTAATAACACAAAAAGGAAGATGCGCCGCATCTTCCTTTTTCTTGTATTGTTTATAAATTGGAGTTTATAGGTATGTTTTTTTATGTTCATTTTCTGTCAACAGCGACAGAAAACGAACCAAAAGAACGCCGCTCAAGGGGAAAGGGGTCTTGTACGAGAAAAAGCGAACATGCCGCATTTTCTCGCCCTGCGACATCCTCTCCCCTTAAGGAACCCCTCTCTGTTTGTGATAGGTGTAATTTATTAAATAGACATAAAGCCTCTCTTAAACTTTTGAACTGTAGCCATAATCTTATTAAAACTTAAAGCTTGTCGCGCAAGCGACCTTTCCCTATGGGAAAGCTTTGGTGAGTTTAAAAGTTTAATATGGCTATAGTTTAATCTCTCTATTTCAACCCATGGGGTTGGGGGACACGGGGGAGGGGCTGTTGAAACGAATAAAAATGCGGCATGTTCGCTTTTTTATTCGTGAGACCCGCCCCTATCTCCCGTGCGGCGTTTCTTTTGTAACTTTTCTTTCGCTGTTGAAAGAAAAGTTAGTATTAAACTAACAGATAAATCAAAATTTGAAATAATTCTCTATTTCTTCTCTTTTTGCTCCGCAGCTGCCCTGAATCATCTCGCTTGATCCGCCACCGCGACCCGAAATTGCGGCGTTTATCTCCTTAGCCTTTGCGCGGAGGTCAACGGTAGTGCTTGAAATAATATATTTGTAGCCCTCGGCGTCGTTACCCGAAAAGCAGGCGCAGATGCCGCCGCAACGCTTTTTTGCCTCGTTGACAAGATTGCGAAGCGAGAGCATATCTCCGTCGTCCTCGAAAAGAACGAGATTTCCGTCGGTATACTCTATTTTTTCCAGCTTATATGCCAAAAGCTCGCGCTTCATTTCTGAAATTCTGCCCTT
>JAZUAS010000080.1:0-25899 GCA_045638125.1 Eubacteriales bacterium
CAGGGATAGATACCCAACTTTACGCCGACGTAGAGCAGATCAAGAAATCCGCCCTTGTTTATAACCATCTGGATCGACTCCAAAACCGTCATGTGACCCGCCTCGTCTATCCACATTTCAAGGTGGAAGAGATTTGCACCGGGAAGGTTGGTTAAGAGCATACCGATCGCGATGGGAAGCAGAAGCAGAGGCTCGAATTTCTTTGCTATCGCAAGATAAATAAGAACTATGGCAATAGCGTACATAACCAGATACTGCCAGCCCATCCAAGTGCCGTCAACGTAGCTCTGCTCGCCAAAGATGTAGTTAAAGCCCATGCTTCCAATAAAGTTCTTTATTGTATTTAAGATGCCTTCCATCTACATAATTCCTTTCGTAAAAATTTTAATGTTATGAAAGAAATTATCAGTTGAGGGTTACGAGAACGTCCTCGCCCTGAACAGATGCACCCTTCTGTACGTTAACTGAAGCAACAACGCCGTCCTGGGGAGCGGAAATGTCGTTTTCCATCTTCATAGCCTCGAGAACGCAGAGAACGTCGCCCTTCTTAACTGCCTGACCGGGAGCTACGTTTACCTTCATGATAGTGCCGGGCATAGGAGCCTTCACTGCAACTGCGCCTGCATTCGCTGCAGGAGCTGCCTTGGGGGCTGCAGGAGCTGCCTTGGGAGCTGCGGGAGCGGGAGCAGCCTTGGGAGCTGCGGGAGCTGCTACGGGAGCCTGAGCCTCAGCGCCAACCTCTTCTACTACTACGTCGTAAGAAACACCGTTTACGGTTACGTTAAATCTTCTCATTATATAAAACCTGAACCTTTCTTATTTTTTGTTCCAAGCGCTCTTGGCACTTCTCTTAAAGGAAACGACTCTAAAGCCGCCTACAAATTCGTTCTTATAGTCGCCGCTCTCGATCATAGCCGCGATAGCAGCGGTGATGACCGCCGCAAGCTCACCGTCATCAGCACTCTCCTCTACGGGGGTGGGCGCTGCCATAGCCACGGGAGCGAAAGCCGCCTCGGGGGTCGCTACGGGAGCGTTCTTATTCTCTTTATTGCTCTCGTTCTTTTCTCCGTTGGGAATGTCATAAAGGAACACCTTGGAAAGCGAGACGATGCCGAAGAGCAGACCGAGAACCGCAAATACCATCAGCATTCCGGTAACGGTGCCCTGCAGGGCGTATTCAAATCTCTCACCAAAGGTCATATCTCCACCGTGAAGGTTCTGGTCGAGCTTGTTAGATGTAACCTGCTCGGTTTCAACAACGCTCTCGTTCTCCACGGGAGCATCAACGTCGGTGGCAAACGCCGCAACTGTGAAAAGAAGCACGAAAAGTGCGCAAACAAGAGCGAATATGCGAATTTTCTTATTGAATTTCATATCCGACCTCCTAATTTTATCAGAGGGGGGTTCTTGCATACTTTCTCCAGGGGCTTCCGTCTGCCTTGGAGGAAAGCATATAGAGCGCGGAACAAATGCGAGCGCGGAGGGTCGCTTCGTCTACGATGTCGTCAACGTCGCCCTTCTCTGCCGCACAAACTGCGCTTGCATACTTCTGACACCACTCAGCCTCAACGTCTGCGCGAGACTTGTCTGCGGTGATCTGATCGTTCATAATGAAAGCAACTGCGCTCTCGGGGCTCATTACGCTGATAACCGCGCTGTCAAGTGCCAGCTCGATGTCAGCACCGAGGGACTTGGAGCCGAGAAGAGTAAATCCTGCGCCGTATGCCTTGCCAACAACTGCGGTGACCTTTGCCACGGTAGCGTTAGCGTAAGCCATTGCAAGTCTTGCCATGCACTTGGGACAAGCGCAATCGCAAAGTCCCTCACTGTCAACAAGAGTGAGGACCGCAATACCGAAGCGGTCGCAGAAGGAGATAAGGTCTGCCGCCTTCTTTGCGCCGAGGAATCCGATCTTGCCTGCATCGCAAGCAGTGTTGGACGCGATAACGCCGCAGAGAGTGCCGCCGAAGAATGCAAAGCCGGTTACGATTCCGCTTTCCTTTGCGTAGATCTCAGTAAAGATACCGTTATCTGCAAGAGCCTCAACCATCGCCTTGCCGGTAAGACCTGCGATAGCAGTTGCACGAGCCGCATTGTCGCCACTCATCACGCTTGCATCGTCCTTGTTGTTCTGGGGGAGTATCTCAACGAGATTTCTGACAGCCGCAAAAGCCTCTGCCTCGTCCTTGCAGCTGATAGCGCAAAGAACGTCTTTATCCTTGGCGGTGGAAGTGAGGTAAAGCTCTGCCTTGTCCTCGACCTTGATAGAAAGGTCGAACATATTTGCTACGGTCAGCGCCATACCGGTGCAGAGACCGTCATAAAGAGCGATCTGGGGAATGATACCCGAAGCCTTTGCCACGCAAGAGATGAATCTTCCGTAAGCAGAGAGAGCCGCACTGCCGTCAAGCACAACTGCGCCTGCGCTGTCAAACACGCCGACTACGGGTGCGCCGTTCTTGATAGCCATATCGTAGAGCATTTCGATCTTACGAGCGCCTGCCTCGTCGAAAGCTCCCTTTGTTCTGTCGCTGTCCTGAACGAATGCGAAGCAGAGCTTACCGGATACGGAACCGTATCCGCAGATAACTCCGTCGTACGCCGCATCGTCGCCGCTTCTCTTGATGTAAGCGCCGATCTCAACGAGAGTACCTTCGTCGAACAACGAGGCGATCTTCTGGTTTCCAACTGTCTGATTTTTATCCATTTGAATGCCTCCATTTGGGGTTTTAATAATATTTTTTCAATTTCAACCGATGAGAAAACCACTCTTCCCCATCATAATTTTATTATACATTAAATGCAACACTTTGTCAATCAAGTATAGGATTTTATTTGTAAACTATTAGTGAACTCCAAGCAAATCCAATTTAATGCGTAAAAATTTTCCGCGCCGTCATATTGCGACCTTTTTTTCGTCCTGTTTCGTGTAAAATAACACTGATATTGCGATACGTTTGATTTTTTGAGCAAAAACCATCGTTTCATTCGCAAAAAAGAAAAACAAAGAAAGGAAATCAACAATGAACTGCGAAAAATGCAAAAATAAAAAGGCGACTCTATTTTACGCCGACGAGGGCGGTAGACGGCACGCTCTCTGTGCCGCCTGCGGCGCTCTGCTAGGCAAGGCGGTAAGCACCGCCCTGATATCACACGAGGACAAGCAGTCGCTTTACCTGCCTTCCCCCACCCTTTTATCACTACTATCCAGCACCGACACGTTTTTCACTATTCCCTCTCACCAAGGAGTCGGCACGGTCTGCCGAGGGTGCGGAATGACCTCCGAGGAGCTTTCTCTTAGCGGCGAGGTCGGTTGCCCCGAATGTTACGACTGCTTTGCCGCTCTCACCCTCCCGTCACTCCCCACTAAAAACTCGGCATTTTCCGCTAAAATGCCATCCGTAAGACGTCAGCGTCTCGACAGAGAAAGCAGACTAAGTGAGCTTCGGGTCGAGCTTCGTCGCGCCATTGAATCCGAAAACTTCGAGCTTGCCGCAAGCGTCCGCGACAAGATACGAGATCTCGAAAAACAATAAAAGCAAGGAGAAATACATATATGTCTTGGTTCACTAACGAGGGAAAACGCCCCAAACACGTAATTTTTTCTAAAGCAGGCTACGTTCGGAGCATTTTTGGTCTGCCTTTTACCAAAAGACTTGGCGAGAAAAACACTGCGTCACTTTACAAAAAGATCGATTCGATACTCACTCAAAACGGCTTTAGAAAAGAGACTCTGCCCGACGGATACTCCCTACACGCTCTTTCATTAGCCGAAAAGGGATTTATTGACAGAGACCTTCTATCCGCCACAGGACAGCGAACAGTATATTTTAACGAGCCCTGCTCTCTCTCGGTTGCCATCGGCGGAAAGGATATTATTTCTATCCGTTCGCTTATCTCGGGCTTGGCGGTATCCGATGCAAGAAATATTGCGTCGGGCGCAGAGGAGCTTCTCGACAGAGAGCTTGAATTTGCATATTACGATCATTTAGGCTACGTTTCCGCGATCCCCTCGCTTTGCGGTTCGGGTGCAGTATTTTCCTCACTTATATATCTTCCCGCTCTGCACTCCTGCGGAGAGATAGATTCTATCCGTCTTCTCTGTGCCGAATCGGGTAGCAGACTTGAGCCCGCCTTTACCTATCCCGACAACTGCGGAGATCTCTATACCCTCTCTTATTCTCCGTCTTATCTCTGCGACGAAGTCGCGGCGGCAGAGGGGTTTTCCTCGCTTACAGAATCGATCGTTGAGCGAGAATCGGAGCTTGAGCGAATGATTTTCAGCGATAGCGGCAAAATAATAATTGATAAGGCGTGGCGCGCTTACGGGCAGATGCTCTACGCAAGGAGACTTTCGGAGCATGATATGCTCTCTCTCTTCTCCTCTATCCGTTTCGCGCTTTGCGCGTCCGATGCTGACGCAAAGCTTCCGCCAATTTCTACAAAAGACATGAATCTATTACTGGGAGAAGGTCTTAACGCTTCCTGCGCCTTTAACCGCCAGAGCTGTGCTTCGGAAGAAGACTGTCAAGAGGCACGGGCGGAATTCGTCTCAAAGCTTCTCTACACCGCATCGGGAAACCAAATATGAATCAAAAGGAAATCTTATGGCTAACAAATTCACACCAAAGGCGCAATACGCGCTCAACTGCGCTCTGACCCTCGCGTCCGAGATGGGACACTCCTATATCGGAAGCGAGCATCTTCTCCTCGGTCTGCTTTCAACCCCCGACTCCGCCGCGTCGAGAATACTCACCTCACGAGGCGCGTTACCCGATGGGATCAAGAATACTATAATAGAGATCACGGGAATCGGAACTCCGGGGCCTATCTCGCCCTCCGATATGACGCCGAGAACGAAAAAGATCATTGAGACCTCGGCTTACGAATCGGCAAAAAGCAATCACGCATATATCGGAACCGAGCATCTGCTCTTGGCACTGCTCTCGGACAAGGACTGCGTAGCCGTCCGTATGCTGGAGGCTCTCGGACTTTCGGCTCAAGAGATACGAAGCGACGTTGAGTCCTACATCGAATCGAGTCCCGCCAAGGCATCATCCCCAAAAATCCGCGACGCCGCCCACGATGACAAGAGCAAAAAGCACTCGATCAAAAGCTTTGGCAGAGACCTCTGCGAGATGGCGAGGTCGGGTCGCATCGACCCTATAATTGGCCGCGACAGAGAGACCGAGCGCGTCATACAGATACTTTCAAGGCGCACGAAAAATAATCCTTGTCTTATCGGCGAGCCCGGAGTGGGCAAGACCGCGGTGGTCGAGGGACTTGCCTGCCGCATCTCTGACGGAGACGTCCCCGAAATACTGCGTGACAAAAGTGTCATTTCCCTCGATCTGGCAAGTATGATCGCAGGAGCGAAATACCGTGGCGAATTTGAGGAAAGGCTGAAAAATATTCTCTCCGAGGTTGAAAAAAGCCCCGATATCATTATTTTCATAGACGAGATACACACGATTATCGGCGCAGGAGCAGCGGAGGGCGCGGTGGATGCGGCGAACATTATCAAGCCCGCTTTGGCGCGCGGTGAGCTTCAGGTCATAGGAGCTACCACTATCAACGAGTACAGAAAATATATCGAAAAGGATGCCGCTCTTGAGCGCAGATTTCAATCCGTGAACGTGGGCGAGCCAACGGTATCGGAGACCAAACAGATACTTTGCGGTCTGCGTTCAAAATACGAGGCACATCATAAGCTGACGATATCCGACGAGGCAATAGATGCGGCGGTAAGTCTTTCGGTGCGTTACATTCCCGACAGATTTCTGCCTGACAAGGCGATAGATCTGCTTGACGAGGCGGCGGCGAGATTAAGGCTAAAAATATTCACCTCTCCCCCAGAGCACAGAGAGATGGAAAACGAGCTTCGCCGAATTGAATGTGAAAAAGCCGAGGCAATTACCGAGCAAAATTTTGAAAGCGCGGCGGCTTTGCGCGACCGAGAGCTCGAGCTTCGCAAAAAATATAATGCGGCAAAGGAAGAATGGGAGTCACGAAAGCTTGACGACCATCTGACCCTCGGCGAGGGAGACGTGGCTGACATTGTGACTCAATGGACGGGTATTCCCGTCTCCCAGCTTATGGAAAGCGAGGCTGAACGGCTTTCGTCGTTGGAGCAAAGACTCTCAATGCAGGTCGTAGGACAGGATGCGGCAATAGCGTCGGTTTCTGCCGCCATAAGACGCGGACGTACAGGCTTGAAAGATCCCTCTCGTCCCATCGGCTCTTTCATTTTCGCAGGACAAACGGGAGTCGGCAAGACCGAGCTTTGCCGCGCCCTTTCTTCGCTTCTTTTCGGAAGCCGCGAGGCTATGATACGTCTTGATATGTCGGAATACATGGAAAAGCACAGTGTATCAAAGCTTATAGGCTCTCCCCCAGGCTACGTTGGCTACGACGAGGGCGGCGTGCTTACCGAAAAAATACGCCGTCAACCATACTCGATCGTGCTTTTTGACGAAATAGAAAAAGCGCACCCCGACGTTTTCGGTCTGCTTTTGCAGATACTTGATGACGGCACTCTCACAGACTCTCAAGGGCGACGCGTCAGCTTCAAAAATTCCATCATTATAATGACCACAAATCTAGGCGCAAAGATCTACGGCGAGGCGGCAGGTCTTGGATTTACCGCGCGGGATGAAAGCAGCAGAGACAGTCGCGAGAAGCAGAGAGTGGACGAAGCTCTGCGCCGTCATTTCCGTCCCGAATTTCTGAACCGCGTGGACGAGATCATCTACTTTGCACCGCTCTCAAAGGAGGATCTCACAAAAATAGCCACACTAATGCTCTCCTCCGTCGCCGACCGCATAGAGGAGTCGGGAGTGTTTATAGAATTTGACGAGAGCGTCGCCGACGCAGTGGTTGCTCACGAATACGCCCCCGATTACGGTGCAAGACCACTTCGCCGTTCAATAACAAAGCTGGTTGAAGACCCATACACCGAAGCCCTTCTTTCGGGCAGCTTTTCAAAGGGAGATTTCATCCGAGCATTAGCCGAGGATGGCAAGGTAAAGTTTCGAAAAAATGTAAAGGGAGTCAACAAATCCCCTCAAACAGAATAAACTTTTGAAAAAATGTATTTTTTTGTTGTTTTTTCGATTTTTCGTGATATAATTAAATCAGTTAAAGAATCACGGAGAAAAGTCGCTTGATAACGCACGGCACCGTCACGCCAACGCGAAGATAAAATATCCTTTAAAGGAGCTATCACGGAGGGTGAAAATCATGTCTTTACCAAAGCTTAAAAAGAATCTGCCGATAAAGTGGCGCATACGGCGTTTCGGTACGACACTCAATTTTGAAGAGCAATTCTACACTATCGGCCGCGACGTGGAAGAAAAATTTTATCATCCAAATCTCCCGTCAAACAAACAAGGAATGTCCTTCAAGGACTATATCGACAATGCGGAAAAGATGAGGGCTCACGCATTCACCTTTTGTCACGACGCTTTTTTCGGCGGCGGTGAACGCAATCTGCATTTGACTCACCCCGATATGGTCAAAGCTGTCAAAGCCATGCACGATTATGCCAAAAGCAGAGGAATAAAATTCGGGACAAGCGTTACCAATCCCCTTGACCTCGGCAGAGATTTCAAGGACAAGTACGGAGTCGGCGGTTGTTTTCGCTTCTTCTCCGAGGGCGAGTTGAATTCTGACGGTTCCTTCAGCTTTGTCGGCGCTCTTTCCGAAAAATGGACTAACAACAAGGGACCTATATATCTCAAATTTCAAAAGGCTCGTCTTTTCACCTACACAGAGGAAAACGACGGCTCGCCATATCTCGTCATTAACCCCGAAACTATACAAGAAGTACCGGAGAGCGACTACACGGTAGAGATCTCCGACGAGCCTTACGAGTTAAGCAAATACACCGGTAACCGCCACGCTCTAATCAGCGGAAAGACCGAAAACCGCGGCAACCGCGTTTTCGCCGTTATCTACCTTGAAACTCCCGAAATGGACTACTTCCATCCGCAAGCTATTGAATATATGCACGGCATTGTGGACGAATACAACAAGGTGGGTGTCGACTTTTACGTGCTATATTCCGATGAGATGCACATTCAGCTTGACTGGTCGCTTGTTCACATCGGACAGTATGCAATTCCTGCGCGATATATGACCGAGAATTTTGAGCGCGAGCTTGCCAAATTTGATCCTATTTTTTCCGACTTCGACAAGGCTCTTATTTATATGGTCTATGACCTGCATATCGACCGCGAAATTTTAGGCAGAGAATGCACACAGCACGTTTTAGGGCGAACAAAAGCCGACCTTTACCGTACGTTTGAGCTTCGTCACCTCTATTTTGAGATGCTCCAGGACAGAGTAGTTGCTATCTGCTCGGATATGCGTGACTATATAGCCGCAACCTATTCGGATGATATGGAAGGACTTACTCCCATCTGCCATGGACACGCTACCTGGCAGGAGTCTCCTACCTGTGACCAGTACGCGCGAAATCGAGATGAGGGTGCGTTCAATAAAACCACCCCTGCAGGCAACTGCGCATTTGATTACACAAGCGAGTATTACGCATCA
The DNA here is from genome assembly GCA_045638125.1 of Eubacteriales bacterium. Lineage (GTDB taxonomy): Bacteria > Bacillota > Clostridia > Oscillospirales > CAG-272 > SVTX01. The sequence continues at coordinate 8,557 of JAZUAS010000080.1, forward strand.
AGCACCATTCAGGAGGCGCTGTCCGCTTGCTTTGACTACTTCAAATGGAACGATTACTACACGATAGGTGACTCCGACTACTGCGAGAGCGGTTGGTTTGACCGCAACTACTTCGGCGGAGCTATGTCTGCGTCATTGGCAGTGCTTAACAAGAGCGCGTCCGGACTTTGGGAGGGCTGGGGATTTCCCGACGCACTAAGAGAGCGATTCGTCTCTGTCAACCGTTGCTTCGGCACTGCCCTTTCCCCTCTTGACAATCTTATGTGCCACGGACGTCCGCGTACCATCGACGTTCTGTACGTCTATCCCAAGGATCTTACGGCAATCGAGGAAATATTCGGTAGCTGGATGGTTCAGTACGGCTACACAAACTACGCCACCGCTGACAAGATAATCGAGCTTGGCCGTGTATCGCGCGGCAAATTGTCGGTGGGTAACGAAAGCTATTCTACCGTTGTTGTAGGATTCGAACCCTTCTACAAGCCCGAGCTTTTGACTATTCTTGAGCGGTTCGTCAAGAGCGGCGGAACTCTTGTCTGGAACAGCACTCCTCCCAGCGCTAAAGATGGCAAAATTCCTACTCGTTGGCTCTCGCTTTTCGGTCTTAAATCTGCAAAGACGCTGACCGAGGGGGTCAGCGCACATAGAATTTACTTCACAGGCACACTTAAAGATATCAAGCCGATGCCTATTCTTTCCGACCATCTGCCCGATAGAGTTTATTCAGTCATTCCCAAAAACGACACCGAGATCGTAGCCTCCACCCCAAGCGCAACGATTGGAGTAAGGCGGAAGCTTGGCGCAGGTCAGGCGCTTTATATCGGTTGCCGTCTTCGTGACGACCAATCGGGCGAGGCTGATGGCGGTAAGCAGACCACCACGCTTTTTGACGTTCTTAAAACCCTTGGTGCGTATGGCGGAATAAATTCTCGCGACAACACCGAAACGCTCAGCAGAACCACACCTTATTTCGTATCAAAGTTCCAAAACGGCACTTACGCACTGGCAAACCATTTCTACCCGATACGTGAATGTTGGAGCTCGAATAATTATATGAGAAATCAACAAAGAGATGCCGATGAGATGAAGAACTGCAACCTGACTCCTCTTGAAATCTCACTTGACCATTTTGCTATTGAGGGACATGAGATAAGCTATGAGGGATCAAGGGTTCTCGAATACCGTCTTGACAAGCGCGGGCGTCTTATCGGCTTTTCCGGCATTGGCAGTACGGGCATCACGGTTGACGGCAAAGCCTATAAATTCACAAAAGAGCCGGCAGACACACTTATCTGTCCTCTTGAAAAATGCCGAGTTCCTGACGGATACAAGTCCGGCATCGTGGTGCGATCGACCGCAGTTGAGGTCGATATATGCAGAAAAATTCCCGAAGACGCCGAAATATATCTCTATCCCGACTTGATCGGAGAGGAATTGAAGACCGACAGCGGAACGTATTTCAAGGGACGACGTGTGCATAATGAATCGATAGGCACGGTTGCCGTTATCCTTATAAAGTAAAATCATAAAAATTCAAAGGAGCGAACCTTGTTCGCTCCTTTTTATCGATAGACCGAGCATATCCATTAAATTTGACGAATATTTTTATACATTTTCTTGCATTATTTATTTCCTTGTGGTATAATTGTCATATACTTTAAGTATCATGGACGCGAACAACGGACTTTACGGAGGACGATTATGAGCTTTTGGATATATGCAAACGACAAGCCGAAAAATCCCTATTTTATTACTTCAAAAAAAGCTTTGTCGCTTCAGTTGGCGACACGCTGACTGCTGACATCTGTGCCGACACACGCTATCAGCTTTATCTCAACGGCAACCTAGTCTGTGAAGGACCTTGTCAAGGCGCCGAAAGCGTAAACTACTATGAGAGTGCAGATCTCACCCCCTTTATTAAGGACGGAGAAAACCTGCTTTTCGTTAAGGTGCTTTACGTCACGGACGGATACTTTACCACCTTGTTTCCCGGGTTATACCCCGCTCTTTGGTTCGACGGCAGACTTACTCATAACGGCGAGACCACATCACTTTGCGCGGACGATAGCTGGGAGTGTCTTCGTGACGACTCGGTTCTCTTCTCTCAAGCGATAGGACTTCACCCGTCGATGCCCCCGTTTGAGGAGTGGCTCGGAGAAAAATCGCTGACCCCCATCGTCCTGCAAAAGAAATATGAGCCTACATTAAAAAACAGATGCATAAATCCTTACGGAGTTTTTGAGCCAAAGTCGATGACTCGACGTATCATCCCCCACCTCACCGAACAGGTAAGAAGGAGCATGACCGAGGTAAGACGCGGAGAGGGATACGTTATCTACGACACAGGCGAATACACAACCGCCAAGGTATATATCGATCTCAAAGCACCCAAAAACAGCATCGTAAAGGTGACTTATGCCGAGTGCTGCTCATTTGCTCCTCCTCGCTATGCAATCGCTCAAGACAAGAGAATTCGCGATGACGTTCTCAATCCCGATAGCCGTATCGATGGAGGTTGCGACATCATCCATGCTAGCGGCGAGAAAGAGACATTTTCGCCCTTCTGGTTCAGAGCCTTCAGATACATCAAAATAGAGTATCCTCAGGATACCGACTGCAATATATCCGCACCTGTATATGCCCCTTATTTTTATCCTTTGGACGACGCAGGAAGCTTTGAATGCTCCGACGATCGTTACAACAAAATGTGGCATATCAGCCGAAACACTCTGCTCTGCTGTACTCACGAGATGTATGTCGATTGCCCCTATTACGAGCAGGGTCAGTACATTATGGACGCAGGACTTGAAATGCTTTACACCTTCCGAGCGTCAAGTGACAAACTGATGCCGAGAAAAAGCATTTTAGACCTTGCCGCATCCCAAATCGATGACGGTATGCTCTGCGCCAACTACCCCGCAAAGAGAACTCAAGTGATTCCCAATTTCACTCTTTACTGGGTGCTTATGGCGAGAGAATATATACGCTATAGCGGTGACATATCAAGCATCAAGCCGCTTTTGGGCGTGATCGACAAGGCACTTGAAGCCTTTGAAAACCTCAAAAACGATGACGGTCTTATCGGACCTACCCCTTACTGGGCATACATTGACTGGGTTCCCGGCTGGCCATACGGTACGCCCATTGGCGCTCAGACCTCACCTCTCACCGTCACCTGCCTTATGTATGCCACTGCTCTACGCGCCGCGAGCGAGATCTGCGACAAGGTTGGAAAGAGCGCGAGAGCCGAGGAGTACCGCGTACGCGCCGAGGAAATGATCGAAAAGGTCAATGCCCGTTGCTATGACAGCGAGATCGGTCTTTACCGCGACCTGCCCGACACAGAAAGCTTTAGCCAGCACACCACCGTTTGGGCAATCCTTTCGGGCGCAGTCACGGGCGATGAAGCTGGAGCTCTTATCGACCGCACCTTTAATAGTGAGGTCAAGGTAGCCAAGTGTAGCTTCTCAATTAACCATTACCTTTTCCGCGCTCTTGAAGCATCGGGAAGATATTGCTACGCTCCAAAGCTCTTTGAGGGATGGCAAAGGATGCTTGATCTTCACTGCACTACCTGGTGCGAAAATCCTGACAGTCCCCGTAGCGAATGTCACGCGTGGAGCAGCGCCCCCACCTACGAATTTTCAGAGATGACACTCGGCGTGTATCCCATAGGCGATGGATACAGCTCTATTCGAATCCGTCCTCACATCTCCGATCTTGGTATCACATGGGCTAAAGGCACGGTTCCTACCCCCATTGGAGTTATAGAAATTGATTGGAAGAAAGAAAACGGAATTTTTGAATTGAACGTTACTCTGCCCAATGGAGCAGAAGCAAACGTAGAGTTGCCCAATGGAAAGATCTTTAGCAATATTAAAGGCAAAGCTGCATTTAAGTGTGAAATATATTTGCAACGTCAATTTTGATTTGTTTAAAAGGAGACCGAAATGGACAATCGAATAGACCTACCTATTGCGGTCATTGATTCTGGCGTGGGCGGCATCAGCGTTTTGCGCGAGCTTGTAAAGATCATGCCCGAAGAGAAATTTCTATACTTCGGGGACTCAAAAAATGCCCCTTACGGCATCAAAAGCCGTGAAGAGGTACTTGAAATCACAAAAAACAACCTCGAATTACTTAAAAGTCGCGGCATCAAAGCACTTGTGGTAGCTTGCAATACGGCAACCAGCGCGGCGGTGCGTATTTTGCGTGAGGAAAATCCCGATCTGCCCATCGTAGGCATCGAGCCGGCAATAAAACCCGCAAGTCAGCTTTGTAATCACCCCAAAGTGCTGGTAATGGCGACTCCGCTTACCTTGAAAGAGGAAAAATTCAAGTCTCTCGTCGAAAGATTTGCCGACAAAGGTGAATTTATCCCTCTGCCGTGCCCCGGGCTTGCAGAGCTTATAGAAACCGGAGACATCGACGGAGACGAGATTAGGAATTACCTATATGAGCTATTCACCCCATATTTTGATGAAAATATCGACGGCATCGTCCTCGGTTGCACTCACTATCCCCATGTAACGAGAATTATCGCAGAGTTGTGGGAGAATAAAGTTGCCATTTTCGACGGTGGTGTAGGCACGGCAAAAGAGACCAGGCGACGTGTCGAAGAAAATGATCTTTTGCGACACGGCACGGGCGAGGTGGAGATTATAAACACATCAAGCGACAAAAAAATGATAGAAATTTCAAAAAAGCTTCTTTACAAATAACAAAAAGTCATCTTTACCCTTTTTCAGGATAAAGATGACTTTTTCTATGAAAAAAAATTGCTTAGATATGATCTCTTGCAAATTTTGATCTAATCGCCGCAAATGCCACGATGTTCACACAAAGTCTTATGCACCATGACACTAAAAAGCAAACTACAACCATGAAAAATCTTTCATATGTTGGCATATCCGCGCAAAACGGATATATTCCTTGCATCCAAATAATTCTAAAAATAAAGATCGAGAATATTGAATTTACAGCGCTGATCGTGGAATATCCGTAGGCTTGAAGCGCACTGCCGTAAATATTATTGATACAAGCAACGAAATAGAAAAGTGTGGTGCAGGACATTCGCACAAGACCAAAGGTTATAGCAATCTCGTTATCGTATCCTACTATAGTTCCGAGCCAGAATCTTCCCGTAAAAAAGGTTATCACACCTACCGCAATGCCCAGAATAGAGGTTAGCGCCATACATTGCCAGAATGATCGTTTTACTCTTTCCGGTTTTTGAGCTCCGATATTCTGACTTATAAATGTAGCCGCCGTTACGCCAATAGGACCCGAGGTAGCAGATAGCACGGTTTCAATAGTGCTTACTGCACCGTTTCCGGCGGTTGCGAATGATCCGAAGGAATTGACTGCAGACGCAATTTGAAGATTTGAAAGCGGAAAAAGTGCACTCACCAGCATCATGGGCAAGCCAAAACGCATTATTTTATTGAAGGACCTTAATGAAAGCTTTATTTTGCTTATTACTACCCTGCAGGGACCGTCCATTTTTAAAAGTCTCACCAACACGAGGACTGCACACACAACCTGTGACGCTACCGTTGCCACAGCAACAGCTATCACTTTTTCTTCCAAAACAAAGCACAATATAATATTAAGGATTATATTGGTCACGCCACCTATCATTATGTAATATAGCGGACGTTGGGTGTCACCCGAAGCGGTTATTGCAGACGAGCCGAAGTTGTAAAGCATAATAAAGGGCGCTGCCGCAGTATAGATGCGGATATATAAAAGAGCTCCTCTGAGGCATTCCTCGGGGCAATTAGTTATCTCAAGAAACCATGGAGCAGCAAAAAAGCCCACTATCGCGATAATCACTCCGATTATCAGTGACATCACGATGGATGTATCGGTGGTTTTTCGCACACCGTCGTACTCGCGCGCACCTATTTGTCTTGCCAAAACTACTCGAGAACCACTTGCAAGACCCACAAAGCTATTTACAAGCAATGCAGTCACCGAGCTGGTAGCACTTACCGACGCTACAGCAATATGATCCGCCATCTGACCTAAAACAACGACGTCAATTGCATTAAAAAGCTGTTGGACAAGCGTGCTGAGTATTAGCGGTATCGCATATTGAATTATTTTAGGCAGGAGCTTTCCTTCTGTGGCATCAATGCTTTTTGCTTTCAAAAAATTCATTTTTCTGTCCTTCTATCACACCAAAATGGAACAAATGCAACCCTATCACATGATAGGGTTGCGCCGTCAATTATTTTGCAGAAAACTTATATACGGTATTATGCTCGTAGGTCTCACCCACGTCAAGCGTGCAATCTGTAAACTCGGGGTGGTTTACACTGTCGGGCATCTTCTCGGTTTCAAGGCAGAACATATTCTGCTTGCCTTGGGGATAACCGCCCTTGAAGGGATGCGCCTCATTGTTAAGAAAATTCCCTGAATAGAACTGGACGCAGGGCTGGTCGGTATAAACCTCCATCACTCTGCCGCTCTTGGGCTCGTAAACTCGCACACGAGCAGACGCCATAGAATCATCTCGCTCTACGAAGTTTACGCAGTGATCGTAACCGCCTGCAAGACCGAGAGGCTCATAAGACAAATCGAAATCGCGGCCGATGGTCTTGGGAGTAGAGAAATCAAATGCAGTTCCTGCGACGGGTATCTTTCTACCCGTAGGAATAAGACCGTCGTCGGTCTCAAGGAAGCTCTCGGCATCCATCCACATCTCGTGGTCGAATATCTTGCCCGAAGCAAAGCCGCCGAGGTTGAAATACGTATGATTTGTAAGATTGAGAACCGTCTTTTTGTCGGTGGTGGCTCTGTAAGAGATGCAAAGCTCGTTGTTTTGGGTCAGCTTGTAGACCACGTTGACGGTCAGAGTACCGGGATAGCCCTCTTCTCCGTCGGGGGAGATATATGTGAGAGAAAGCTCACAACCGTCTGCAACTACTTTCGCCTCGGCATCCCAGATCTTGTGAGAAAATCCGACCTCACCGCCGTGCAGGTGATTTTTGCCGTTGTTGATAAAGAGATTATACTCTTTTCCGTCAAGAGTAAATTTTCCGCGGCAGATTCTGTTGCCCCAACGACCAACAAGCGCACCTTGATAGCCGTCACCCTCTACGTAGTCGATAAGATCGTAGTAGCCGCCAACAACGTCGGTCAGCTTGCCGCATCTGTCGGGTACAAGCAGCTTTTGAATTGCGCCGCCAAAGGTGATGATGCTAACGCTCATTCCACTGTCAACGGTCATGGTGTAGATATCAACGTCACGTCCGCCTGTTGTTCCGAAATGTTTTTTCTCTATATTCATTTTTATTTTCCGTAGCCGTTGGGATTTGCCGTCTGCCAATTATTTGCGTCACGGCACATCTCAAAGATACCGTACTCCGCAGTCCAGCCAAGAACCTCACGCGCCTTGGTGGGGTCAGCGTAGCAAGCGGCAATGTCACCGGGACGGCGGTCTACTATTCTGTAATTGACCTTAATGCCGGTAGCCTCCTCATACGCCTTGACAACGTCGAGAACCGAATATCCCGTACCCGTACCGATATTGAAATAGTCTATACCGTGAGCCTTTTCGATATACTGAAGCGCCTTCAGGTGAGCCTTTGCAAGGTCAACTACGTGGATGTAGTCGCGCACGCCCGTGCCGTCGTGTGTGTCGTAGTCGTTACCGAACACGCTGAGCTGAGGCAACTTGCCGAGAGCCACCTTGGTGATATAGGGCATAAGGTTGTTAGGAATTCCGTTGGGATCCTCGCCGATACGACCCGACTTGTGCGCTCCAATGGGATTGAAGTAACGGAGAATGGAAATATTCCACTCCTTGTCCGCAACGTAAAAGTCCTTGAGGATGCGTTCGATCATGACCTTGGTCTCGCCATAAGGATTGGTAGCGTTACCAACGCGAGCAGTTTCCTTGATCGGAACCTCGTCGGGGTCACCGTATACAGTCGCCGAGGAGCTGAAAACGATGGTCTTTACACCGTGACGGCGCATAGAATCGCAAAGCAGAAGCGTACCCGTCACGTTGTTGTGATAGTACTCCAGAGGCTTTGCAACGCTCTCGCCAACCGCCTTAAGCCCTGCGAAATGGATGCAGGAATCTATGTCGGGGTTTTCGTCGAAAATCTTATCCATAGACTCGATGTCAAGAAGATCAGCCTTGTAGAACTTGAAATCCTTGCCGGTGATCTCGCGAATACGATCAAGCACTACGGGCTTGCTGTTTGAAAAGTTGTCCATGATGACTACTTCGTAGCCTGCATTCAAAAATTCAACTGCGGCATGAGAGCCGATAAAGCCCGCCCCGCCGGTAATAAGAACTGACATAATAAAATCCCTTCTGAACTCGGTATTGATTTTTCTTAAATATATTTTTCCACGATCTTGTTCATTTCATCCATCTTGGACTCCATATCGGCGACAAGCTTAAACTGATTTCTTGCTCTGTCAAGATTGTGGTCAGGATAAGCCGTTCTGAAATAAACGTCACCGTCGAGGTAATCCGAGAGGAATCTAATTCCTGTCTCGTATGTAAGTATCAACGCGCCCATAGGCAACGATCTTATCTCGCTTTCGGTAAGACTTCCCTCAAGACCCTCGATAAATCCCTTTGCGTAAGCCTCGAACATATCAAGTCTGCAATATACCTTATCGAGATCGGTCTCGTCCTCTGCCGCACTTGACGCGCCAAAACGGATACTGTCGCCAAAATCGGCAAGAACGCTTCCGGGCATGACGGTATCAAGGTCGATAACGCAGATTCCCTCGCCCGTCTCCTTATCCATCATTATATTATTAAGCTTGGTGTCGTTATGAGTAACGCGGAGCTTGAGGCTTCCGTCGGCTATACTATTGTTAATATAAGAGGTGATGTCTTTTCTGTCAAGGGCGAACTTTATGTCGTCGGGAATGAGATGCGCTCTGCCAGACTTGTTCTCCTTGATCGCCTTTTCAAGATTCTGAAATCTCCACTCGGTATTGTGGAAATTCGGGATGCTCTCGCGAAGCTTGCTTGCGTCGAAATCAGAGAGCTGTCTTTGGAACTGACCGAAAGCGATACCAACCTTTGTGAACATCTCGGCGGACTCGACCTGCATAAAGCAATTACTGTCCTCGACGAAGTCGTACATTCTCCAATATATACCGCGGTGGTCAAAGTATCCCCACTTGCCACCCTTTGTCCATATAACGTTGATAGCTCGGCGATAGGGGTCAATTCCCTTTGCCTCATAGCCTTTGCGGATATGCTCGGTAACGCCTACGATATTTTCCATTACCTCATCAGGATTTTTGAAAATATCGGTGTTGACCATCTGCATAACGTATCTCTTGCCCGTGTCGTAGGTCAGAAAATAGGTTCTATTAATGTGTCCGTTGTGGCACTCCTCGATGTTAACTATCTCGCCTTCAATGGCAAAATGCCCTGCGGACGTGATTATATCCTTGTCGGTTAAATTAAATTCCTTCATTGTTTTCCTCTATCAAACAGATTATTTCCAAAGTTTGTGGGGGTATTCGCCGCCGTCCATGAAACTGCGGAGGGCATTCTTGACTCCCTCTTTGTCCTCGGAGTAGGTCACTCCGTACCAAGCGGCGCTCGTTGCGTAGACCTTGACCGAGCATTTGCCCGCCTTCATCATATCGTCGACAGCGCCGGGGAGATAATATTCGCTTTTAAGCTCCTTGCCCTTTTCGGAGGAAAGGAAATTCACGAAGCCGCTCTTAAGCTCTCCAAATATCGCGGGCGTAAGACCCCAGCAGTTCATAGAAACCACGGTGTCACCCGAAAGGTCTGTCCACTCGCCGTTGTCATTGAGGTACAGGGCGTCGTTTCCGTTAGTCTTGATCTTCGTAAGCTCGGTGATGGACGAAAGCATACCCATCTCGTCGGTCACGCATCTGCCGCGTGAGACCGTACCGTTCTCGGTCAGTGTGTTGCGGAGAACGTAGCCTATCATGCAGTAATCGGTAGAAGTCTTGTCAAGCTCCTTTAAGTGATCGGCAAGCTTCAGAAAAGCGTTTCTGCCGTAAAAATCGTCGGCATTGATCACCGCGAAATTGTCATTTACGAATTCCTCGGCGCAAAGAAGCGCGTGTGAAGTTCCCCAAGGCTTCTCTCTGCCCTCGGGAATAGCAAAGCCTTCAGGGATCTTGTCCAATGCCTGAAAAGCGTATTCGACCTTGATGTAAGGCTCAACTCTCGCTCCTACGGTCTCGCGGAAAGCGTCGTAGTTTTCTTCTTTAATAATGAAAACGACCTTATCAAATCCGGCTTTCACGGCGTCATAAATCGAAAAATCGATGATAAATTCGCCATGATCGGTGATAGGGTCGATCTGCTTGAGACCGCCGTAGCGCGATCCCATTCCTGCTGCAAGTATTACAAGTGTCATAATTGTGACCTCCATTTGCGCTCTGCGCCAAATTTTTTTGAAAGTCTCCGTTTCGGCTGACAAGCGGCGCATAACCGCGCCGCACCTCATTCGGAGCTTTTATTATACATTATATTTTAATAGTTGTAAATACTTTTTGAACTAATTTAACATAATATTTACACTTCTATTTATTCTATCACAAAAATTCAGCCTTTTCAAGCGTTTGTCCGAAAAATGCCAAGCGTAGTCCAAAAATAGCAAATTAAGTTTATAAAAATAATTCAAAATTTATTGACAAACGGCAAAATATATGCTACAATAATGTATCAAATGAGACATTTTGAAAGGAGCTTGACATGAAACAGATCAAAATATCCGACCCTGGAGTAGCTCTTGAGCTGATTCTTTCCACCAAGCTCTTTTCGAGCGTGGACGAAAAAAAGCTGCTCTCGGCTCTTGAAAATGGGAGCTTTTCCTGCGTCTCTTACGAAGCGGGTGAGACTATCTGCTCTCCCTCGTACGGCGAGCGAAAAATGGTGATATTTTTGTCGGGAGAAGCCGAGATATACACCGCCGACGAGGGGCGGAGCATGCTTTTGCGCACCTTGGCTCCGGGCGGCATCGTGGGCGTTGCAAACCTCTTTTCGGACGAGGATTTCGTCAGTCGGGTTATCGCGACAAGGCGTTGCGAGACACTGGAGATCTCCCCCAAGGGATTTGGCAAGATTCTTGAGAGCGACAAAAGAGCTATGTACAATTATCTGGCATTTTTGTCGGAAAAGATACGTTATCTCAATCGCAAGATCGTGACCTTGACCGCAGGCAGTGCCGAGCGCCGACTGGCATATTTTCTTGACACTTCGATTCCCGAAAATGCCGCCGACCTCCCCGAGATCACCGTGCCGATGAATAGCCTCTGCGAAATGCTCAATCTCGGTCGCGCCTCGCTCTATCGAGCCGCCGACAAGCTAAACGAGGAAGGCTTTATCGAGCGCGACGGAAAAACCATTAAAGTCATCAACCGCAAGGGTATGATGGAAAAATACAAATAAAAAGGTAAGATCATGAAAAAAATTTTTAAAACTATTATCTCTCTTCTTTGCGTCGCGTTTATCGCATCAACTTTGCTCACCTCCTGCAACCGTTTCGTTATGCTTGACAACGAGCTTGAGATCAACGTCACCGTGCTCAACGGAACCACAGGCTTTGGTGCGGCAAAGCTTATAAGCCGTGCAGAAAGCGGCAAAACAGACCTCAACTACAAATTCACCGTTGAGACCGATGCCGCAAACATCACCGCGGGTCTTATCAACGGAAGCATAGACATCGCCGCTCTCCCCACCAACGCGGCGGCCGCTCTTTACAATAAGACGAACGGCGGAGTCAAGATCGCCGCAGTCAACACCCTCGGCGTGCTTTACCTTGTAACCAATAGCGAAAAGGTCACTATCGACAGTATCGATGATCTGGGGGGCAAAACCGTCTACTGCCCAGCGCAGAATCCCTCCTTCATTTTTGACGCAATCTGCCGCGCCAACAACCTTAACGTAACCATCGACACCGCATACGCCCAGCCCGCAGACCTCCGCACAGCCGTAGCTTCGGGTCAGGTTGACATCGCGGTCCTCCCCGAGCCTATGGTGACTATCGCCAAGGCAAACAACGACAAGCTGGTCACATCGCTCGACCTTACCGACGAATGGGAAAAGGTGTACGGTGAAAACACCCTTATGCAGGGTTGTATCGTGGTCAGAACAGAGTGGGCGGAGGCCCACCCGAAGGAGCTTGAGCAGTTCCTTGAAGACTACGAGGATTCTATCGAATTCACCAACGAAAAATCCGCAGAGGCTGCTGAGCTTATCGTCTCCACGGGCGTTTTCGCGGGTAAAGCTCCCGTAGCGGCAAAGGCTATTCCCAACTGCAACATCGTCTATATCGACGGCGATGAAATGGCAACCGCTCTCAGCGTGTTCTTTGAGAAGCTCTACGCAGTCAATCCCAAGGCGGTTGGCGGTTCTCTCCCCGATAGCGGAATTTATCTCACAAAATGATCAAAAAAACCCTTAAATATTCGCTGATAACCCTTATCTGGATAGGAATTTGGCAGCTTATCGCCATGGCTGTGGGGCAGGAATTACTCTTCCCCACCCCTTGGGCGGTGGCGGTGCGGATCGGCGAGCTTTTGCTGACCGCGCAGTTTTACCAAACGGTAGGCTTATCGCTCCTCCGCATACTTATCGGAATGATAATAGGCACGCTGATCGGAGCTTTCGGCGGTCTGCTGACCGCATTCTCGCGTCTGGCAAGGGACTTTTTCGCGCCGCTTCTGGCGATAATCAAGTCCACCCCCGTGGCGTCATTTATCATTCTGATCGTTCTCTGGATAAGCCGTGACATGACACCGCTTATAATCGCGCTTATGATGGTCGCGCCCGTGGTCTGGACAAACGTGGAAACGGGAATACTCAACACCGACAAGGCTTTGCTTGAAATGGCAAGAGTCTATAAAATGAGCCGATGGGCAAAGATCAAGCACGTCTATCTTCCAAGCATAACCCCTTATTTTCTCGCCTCTCTCAAGGCATCCCTTGGAATGGCTTGGAAAGCGGGTATCGCCGCGGAAGTGCTGCTGCAACCGATGATCTCTATCGGAAAAATGATATCGGACTCAAAAATTCTTCTTGAAACCGTCGATCTTTTCGCTTGGACTGCAGTGGTGATCGTTTTAAGCGTAATAATCGAGAAAACTATGGTCTTTGCGGTCAAAAAAGCTCTGAAAAATCGCGTCTCCAACGAAAAAGGAGGTGTGACAAATGGCTGAATTTAAAAGCATTTCAAAAAAATACGGCGATAAACTATTATTTGATAATTTTTCCCTCACGGTGAAAAATGGCGAAAAGACCGTCTTAATGGGCGAGTCGGGATGCGGCAAGACCACGCTTTTGCGTATCGCCGCAGGCTTGACAGATCCCGACAGCGGTGAATTTGTGCACGACGGAAAAACTGTATTAATGTTCCAAGAGCCAAGACTTCTGCCTTGGAAAAACGTCTTGGAAAACGTCCGCGCGGTACTTCCGAAGGAGCAATTTTTCCTTGCCGATAAATACATTTCGGCGGTAGGACTTTCCGATGCCAAGGATAAGCTTCCTCATGAGCTTTCGGGTGGGATGGCGCAGAGAGTTTCATTTGCCCGCTTTCTCGCATTCGCTGAAGCTACACAAGCCGACCTGCTTCTTCTCGACGAGCCATTTGCCGCGCTTGACAAGGACACCGCAAGCAACATGATCGATATTCTTCTCTCCTTTTCAAAGGAACGCGCTCTGATCCTCGTCACTCACGACCCCGAGCAGGCAGAAAGAATCGGAGACCGCATAATAAGACTATAGGATCACGATCCCGTCTTTTACCGAATGGTGACAGACGGGATTTCTTTATTTCAAGCAAAGGTAATATCATACCGCTTGACAACACGGCGCATTAGTGTTATAATTAATTATTATTTTACCTTTAATTAACACAAATATCAGGAGTTATTATGACACCACGATCAAATAAATTTCTAAAATTCCGTATTCGCGACGCGTTTACCTGGGAGAGGGTGATCTGCCGCATCATAGCGTCATGGTGCGTCTTTGCCGCATTTAATCTGCACCGTATTGAGGGAGATTTTTTCGACCTGTCCTTCGCGCAGGAAAAGTCATTTACTGACGTTATTCTTACCGTAGTCTTGGTTTTCGCCCTTTGCTCGGTTCTGAACGCTTTCCTTTCGAAATTCGAGACCGACACGTGGGTTCTGATGCTTTTCGCCACGTCCTGCGTGACCTTTTGGCTCTACAACTACGAAAATTCAAATAAAAGATTTCTTTTCGGCCTTGCGGTCACAGCGGTCTATTCTCTGTTCGTGATCTATTTCGTAAACAAAAACACCCTGCTCTGGAATATATGGAAGCCGGGTAAAAAGACGGTAATTATTGCATCGATCGTCTGCGGTCTTGTCTGCGGAGGAGTTATCGCCGCCATTACCTGCCTCAGATATATGACATTCTCAGCGCCAAACTTTGATTTTGGTCTGTTCGTGAATATGTTTCACAATATGAAGGAGACGGGATTGCCTCTTTCCACTTCGGAACGTGACGTGCTTCTTACTCACTTTGCAGTACACATATCCCCGGTCTATTATTTTATACTTCCCTTTTACTGCCTCTTTCCTTCGCCGTTAACACTGCAAATAGCTCAGGCGGTGGTTTTGGCATCGGGCATTGTCCCCGTAGCTCTTCTCTGCAAGCATTTTAAGCTTTCGGGAAAAGCAACTCTGCTGGTAGTCTTTATCTACTCTCTATATCCTGCACTTTCGGCAGGCTGCTTCTACGACATCCACGAAAACTGTTTTCTCACGCCGCTTTTGCTCTGGCTATTCTACTTTTTCGAAAGAGAAAAGCTTGTCCCCATGTATCTCTCGGCGATTGCTGTCCTTATGGTCAAGGAGGACGCGGCTGTCTACGTGGTGATCTTCGCTATCTTCATAATACTGTCAAGGAAGAAATTCCTGCACGGCTCTATATTGGCGGTGGGCGCGTTGATATACTTCGCAGTCGCCCTTAACGTCCTTGAAACAACTGCCGCTCATTACGCCGAGCTTTACGCAGATCAAACGCCCAACCCCTCTATAAGCGGCCCCATGATAAACCGCTTCAACAATCTTATAGTCAACAAGGAAGACGGACTCGTGGGCGCTCTCAAGACCGCACTTCTCAACCCCGGATACCTTTTGACGCAACTGTTTACCACAAGTGATAACGGTTGGAATAAGCTGACATATTTTATTCAGCTCCTTTTGCCTCTTGGATTTATTCCGTTCTGCACAAAAAAGATCTCACGCTATTTGCTGATAGCTCCTATCTTGATGAATCTTCTCACCAACTACCAATATCAGTATAACATCAATTTCCAGTATCATTTTGGCATAATCGCTTTCTTTATATACGTCACGGTCATGAATCTTCCCGATATGAGGGCTCCTCAAAGAAAGACCCTCATAAGTATAGGAGCTACCGCCTGCCTCTGTTTGTATATGGTCAGCGTACTGCCAAATCTAAAAAAATACGATGAAAAATGGAATGAGAATAAGGAAACCTATCAAAAAATGGAGGAGATCCTTGACACCATTCCCGATGATGCTAGTGTTGCCTGCTCGTCCATGCTTTTGGCGCATATCGCCGACAGAGACGAGATATACGAATTGAAATATCACGGAAACGAGGGCAACGTCGATCTCATAATATACGATCTGCGCTATAAGATCGATGAGGATCAGTACAAATCCTTTATCGAACAAGGCTATACCGTCAAGGAAAAGCATGACGGTATGATACTCATTCTTCATAAACCATAACAAAAAAAGAGCGTCCGCAGACGCTCTTTTTCTTATTTATTTAGAACTTAACACCGGGAATATCAACAAGTCCCTTGATCTCAACCGGCATACCGGTAGCGATAGACTTGTTTCCTGCGATACCGGTAAGTATGCTCATGCAACCGTCAACGTATCCTGCCGCTCTCTTAAAGGGATCTGCAGGGGGATTGGGATTGAAGATATCGTTGAGCATAACGGGGTCTCCACCGCCGTGTCCGCCCTTTCCTTCCTCGATCTCAACCTCGTAAGGAGCCTTGAACATGGGATATACCGTAAGCTTCTTGTCCTTGATCTGCGCATTTCTGTCATAAGAGCCGCTCTCGCTGGGGATAACCGCCTCAACGACCTCAAGCTCGATTCTACCCTTGGTACCGGTAAACATAACTCTGTATCCCTCCCAAGGACAGTATGCGTTGAGAGAGTAGGACATCTGCGCGCCGTTTGCGTACTGAACGACAAGGTTCATTGTGTCCTCAATGCTGATACCGTCTCCGAAAACGCTCTGGTCACGGAGATATCCGTCGTACTGCTCGTTGTCAAAGTAGATAGCCTTATCGCTACCCTTTGCAATATTTATTGAGAAAGGATCGCCGTAAGCGTTCTCCGAGCCGTGGCTACGGTAATAGAACTTTGTAACGCCTCTCTCCTCTGCATTCGCTCTACCGTAGAAAAGGAGATTACCGAGAGCAAACACCTTGGTGGGGTGAGAATCGATCCAGAAGTTTACAAGGTCAAAGTGGTGGGTGGACTTGTGAACGAGAAGTCCTCCGCTATTTCTCTTGTCTCTGTGCCAACGGCGGAAATAGTCAGCGCCGTGGGTGGTGTTGAGCAACCACTCAAAGTGGATCTGCTTAACGTCGCCGATAACACCGTTCATGATAAGCTCACGAACCTTGGTCTTGTCGGGAGCGTATCTGTAGTTGAACGTAACGCGAAGATCCTTACCCGTTCTCTCGATACAGTCAATGATCTCCTGGCACTTTTCAGCGTCCATAGTCATAGGCTTTTCGGAGATAACGTCGCATCCGCATTCCATAGCCTTGATAATGTATTTGTGGTGAGTACGGTCAACCGAAGTAACGATAACGATGTCGGGCTTGGTCTCCTCGATCATCTTTTCGAAATCCTCTGATGCGTATGTAGGAACTGCGTGGTAGCCGAACTCCTCGACAAGACGCTTGTTTCCGTAATCCATACGACCCTGGTTAATATCACAGAAAGCTACAAGCTCTGCATATTCTTTGAAATCTTTAGCAATTGCTCCGTAGAACATCGCCGCTCTGCCGCCGATACCAACTTGAGCGTATCTCTTCTTTTCCATAACTAAATTCTCCTTTTTTGCATATATACTATGCACCGCATTTCTCGGTCATCATAATTATACATCAATTTTTTATATAAATCCTTGAATATTTTGACCACTTTCAAGAACTCGCCTCAAAAAATCTTTATATTTTTGACCACTTTCAATCAATTCACTTCTTGACGGTCATTTTTTCACGCTTCAAGGGCAAACATAATTCCCCTTATTCCTCTTTTGGGAAGTTTTTTTGGAAGGAGGGGGTG
>JAZUAS010000081.1:0-34698 GCA_045638125.1 Eubacteriales bacterium
ACGACTCATTTAAGAGTCGTTCTGTTAAATAAACTTATTCATAAAATAACTCGGCTAAATTAAACACCTGCACAAATAGCCTTTAAATTTCAACACCTACACAAGATACTCAAAATAGGTATTTATAGGAATTTTAAAGTAAAAAAAACCATTTGTAGATGCTTTTTCGCTCTTAAATCGCCTAAACCCACACCCCGAATTATACAAAATTTTGATTTTGTATAATTGTATGTATTAATAGAATCTGCTTCTCTATTGCATTGTTCTACCGCCATACTGTTCATTTCTTAAATTTTCCAATATATCGCGGGTGGCGCTTCAATCGGCTCATTTTTGTAGGCAATTGTTTAATGATACCGCATATGCTTCTATTTGCTTGATTTCGATTATATTATCCTTTTTTCATCCATATATTTTTTCTTCGTTGCCTCGCCTCCGCGAAGGTGACGTTCCTCCTTATTTTTTGCAAGAACGCTTTTAACGTCCAGATATAACGACTTATTTGTATTCTTCAAAACCTGTGTGACATCCTTATGTACAGTGCTTTTGCTTATCCCAAATCTTGTTGCGGTTGCTCTTACCGTTGCATTATTTTCTACAATATATAATCCCAATATTACGCAACGATCCTTGCCGGATGCCAGATACATCATTACAGTTACCTCACAGTTATATTTGTTACATTGGTAATATATATGACATTTTGCTTGCTAAAATACCTTTTCAAGGAGTTTTTATGATCAACGATATCGAAAAATTTGAAATTTTTGAGGGTATGACCTCAATTTCCGCAGTAATTAGATCTATCAAAAATAATTCCAGCGACCGTGTGATTGATACGGTATATTTTGACGAGTCTCGCGCGGCAAAAAAATCTCACGAGCTTAAATTTTTGGAATACGCCTCTACCGAGCTGGAGTTTAAGCTTATAGGCTCCAATTCCGCTTTCATTGATTCCTTGGTCTCGGGTAGCACACACGGCGGTTTTGTCGCACTTTGCTCTAAACGTTCCTTCCTTAATCTGAATGTTAATTTTTTAACAAATGGAAATTTTTATGCTCTTATCGAAGGCATCGAGGATCCTTATAATTTTGGTTATTCGGTTCGTTCCTTGTATGCGGCTGGTATAGACGGAATAGTTCTCCCTGAGAGAAACTGGATGGAGTTTTCAAGCACAGTCGCACGTTCCTCCGCTGGCACCTCGGAGTTAGCGAATATTGCAATATCCGACCCGTTGGATGCGGTAAAACTCTTTAAGGAAAACGGATTTGAGATAGTTTGCGCGGGTATCCGCGACTCTGTATCTCTATATGATTATGATTTTGCAATGCCCACTTTGCTCGTTATTGGCGGTGAAAAACGAGGAATATCAAGAAAGATTCTCGATATGTCCGATGTAACGATCAGAATTCCCTACGGACGCGAATTTATGGGTTCTCTTCCCTCTACGTCCGCCGTGTCTGTCATGGCATTCGAAATATCCCATAAAAAGAGCAAATTACAATAAATTTTACAAAAAAGTTGCTATTTGTTGCGTAAGAGTACTTAACTTTTATGCTCTTTAATGATATAATTAATAATAATTTAAAATGCGGGGCTGGATAACTATGTCAGGCAAAATAGCTTTTATTGGAGTTGGAAATATG
The DNA here is from genome assembly GCA_045638125.1 of Eubacteriales bacterium. GTDB lineage: Bacteria > Bacillota > Clostridia > Oscillospirales > CAG-272 > SVTX01. Next base: position 1,647 of record JAZUAS010000081.1, read on the forward strand.
GCAACCGCCACCCTTATGGGAATCACCGCCAACTCACCGGATATGTCAAACATCGTGTTATTCAACAGACACGTTGAAAAAATAGAAAAATACAGAGCTTTAGGCGCACATATCGCGCTTTCCTTAAAAGAGGCTGTAGAATCCTCACGCTACATTATGCTCTGCGTTAAACCGCAAAGCTTTCCCGAGATTCTTCCTCTTTTAGCAGAGTGTAAAAACGTTTCCGAGAAGATTTTCGTTACGATGGCGGCAGGTATCTCCACAGATATAGTTTCGGAAGCCGCCGGCGGTGCGCCCGTTGTTCGCGTTATGCCTAACACGCCTATGCTGATAGGCAAAGGAGTTATTGCTGCTTGCAGAAACGATAAGGTATCCGACGATGATTTTGAGTACGTTTGCAGTCTTTTCTCATCTTCGGGTAACGTTATCAAAATCGATGAGAGCGATATGAACAAGATAATTTGCGTGACGGGATCTTCTCCTGCCTACGTTTTCATGATGATAAAGGCTATGTGCCAAGGAGCGCGTGATCAAGGACTATTGGACGGTGAATCAAGCTTGAGCGATAAAGAGCTTGTTGACGCAATCTGCGATACGATAATCGGTGCCGCCGAGCTGATGAAGCATGAATCCAAGACACCAGATCAACAGATAGCTACCGTTGCGTCGAAGGGTGGCACTACCGAGAGAGCGATCGCTGAGCTTGAAAACTTCCGTTTTTGCGAAGGAATCGTCAGTGCGATGGAAAAATGCACCCAAAGAGCCGAAGAATTAGGTAAAAATAACCTCAAGTAAAATATAAGATAAAAGGATTTAAAAAATTGAAAAACAAGAAGAAATTTAAATTGTTTGATCTCAATCGCGACGGAAAAGGCGTGGAACGCGGCGAGGATACAACACCCAACCTATCATTCTTTTTCAAGCAGTTTGGAAGAAAATTTTCAAAGATCATTTCTTTGAATATATTGATGATATTCCAGATAATTCCCCTTTTGGTATGCGCCTACCTGTACATATTCGCAATGCCCAAAACTCCATCTCTTTATTACCCCGAGTATGCGGCATTGTTTGGAGTTCAAGAGGCGGCATCAACGTTGACAGGATCCCTAAATTTGGGACTTTTATCATTTCAATTCCCGTTGCCGACCTACAATAACACGCATATATATTGGATAATCGGCGGAATCCTGCTTGTTTACGCGATAACCTATGGATGGCAGAAGGTAGGATCAATATACGTAACTCGCGGACTTGTACGAGGCGATAGTGTATTTGTATTTTCAGACTATTTTTATGCTATTAAAAAGAACCTAAAGCAGGGCTTGATCTTGGGTCTTATAGACTGCGCTATTATGGGAGTTCTTGCGTATAATCTGATATACTTTTTCACCGCACCTGCCAATGCGCTAACCGATTTTGTATATATAATGACGATTGCACTGATAATCCTCTACACTGTATTCAGATTCTACACTTATCTAATGATAGTAACCTTTAACATCAAGATCATCAAAGCATTTAAGAATGCCTTGATATTTACCGTTTTAGGTATTAAGAGAAATATTTTGGCTCTCATAGGATTGGTTATCGTTTCTGCGATTGCTATACTACCCATGCTTCTCTTGGTTCAAGTCGGACTTGGAATTGCCATTGTTCTTCCCTTGCTGTATTACCTTGGCGTATGCGCGTTTATTTATACTTACGCGGCATATCCCGTCATCAAAAAATATATGATAGACCCTGTGGACAACGCAAGTACAAGCGCTAACGATGACGAAGAAGAGACCATTGATGATATTGAACAAAACGGTAACAACAATTAAATTCACTCACCGAGATCGACAGGACCTCGAAACGTTTTGATTATTGAGCGATCAACTCACTTATCACTACGAAATTATAACCCTTTTCTATCAAAACGGGTATGAACAGTTCAAGCGCCTCGGGCGTGGGACTATTATAAGAAATATAGTCGTGCATGAGAATTATATCTCCGGATGATACGCTTTCGATAACGTTCTGTGCAATTTTTTCGGGCGGTGTATGTGCCCAATCCATAGTATCTATATCCCATAGAATAACCTTATAGTCAAGTTGCTTTATAACGCTTTTTACATATCCGTCTATCATGCCTTCGGGCGGCCTGAACAGCTTTGTTTTATAATCAGTATGGCTGAACAAAGCAGACTCGCATTTTTCAACCTCTTTATAAAGAGTTGCTGAATCCAATCGGTCAACATGAGGATGAGTGTAGGTGTGATTCCCTATCTCGTGTCCACGGCTTATAACCATTTCCATCGTATCGGGATAACGGTCTGCGTTAATACCTATTGCAAAAAAAGTCGCTTTAATTCCGTATTTATCCAGAATATCCAGTATCTGAGGAGTGTATCGTGGATGGGGTCCATCGTCAAAGGTAAGGGCTATCTTCATAAATTCATTATCCTTTTTACGATAGATATCTACATCATTGTCTAAAGCGCCATTTTGTGAAGAACCCAATACGTTTACAGTGCATAAAATATTTAATACTATGACAATAATCAATAGAAAAGACACAAGTCTCACTGTCTTAAACATGTTTATTACCGTTCGCAGAGCTCGTCCAACGTGCCGAAGCGATATCCTTGTGATTTGAGAGTTATGATGACATCTTCGAGTATTTGAGCATTTGTTGAGGAGGTGGGGTGAAGTAGCATTACCTCGCCGTTGTGAACATTGTCAAGTATTTTAGCTTTCGCTTTCTCAGAAGTCATTTGCTTGTTATTATCCCAGTCTGCATAAGCAAAACTCCAAAATACCGTTTTGTATCCCATTGACTGTGCATAACTCAAAGATGCTTCGTCAAATTTTCCTTCAGGCGGACGGTAATATTTTGCAATGTCGCATCCGATTTTATCGCGGCAAGTGTTTTCAAGTAACACCAACTCGTTTTCAAATTCTTCTGCCGTCTTGTTGATCATTGACTTATGAGAATAGGTATGATTGCAAACAAGATGACCTTCTTCAAACATACGAGTTACAATCTCAGGATTCGATACAACAAGATTGCCCAAAATGAAAAATGCACCCGTCACATTTTGCCTTTTCAATATATCCAAAGTTTTAGCTATATTACCATTTTCGTATCCTGCATCAAATGTGAGATATATGACTTTGTCCTCGCAATCGTCTCCGTTCTGCTTATCGATATAGTAACCGTCAAGGTTCTCAATAAACCCAAATTGAGGGTCTGCGGATGGTTGCAAATGATCCTTTCTGTGTACGCAATACCAATTATATTCAACACTGTTAGCTGCATTTATCGGGAACGCGGCGAGTAATGATAATATAACAAATAATATCAATGAAATTGTTATTTTATTTCTCATTTCTTCAACTCCTTTCTCATACTATTTTTCGCAAAAATCTTCACATTATTTATCCAAATAATGTTGACTTTTTTATAATCACATGTTAAAATTAAATAAGATAGTAAATTCTGCAAAGGGGGCATGGACACTATGGAATTAAAGATCATAATTGGTTTTTTTGTCGGTGTTTTATGCGGAATAGTTCCCTTATGCTTCGGATTTATTAAAAAAAGTAAAGTTTTAGGAATAATAGGAATCGTCGCCTCTGCCGGAGCAGGCGCACTTTTCAACTCCCTCGACAAGTCTCCGTTCTCAGCGCTGGTCGTTGCAATTCTGTTTATTTTTATAATAATAGCGAACAATAAACGACGATCCGGACATTCTTCAGAAGATAATTATGACGGTTCCGACACTTTTGATACCGATATAAGATAAACATATCCTTAAGCAAGCGCTTTTGGATATGTTTTTTATTACAAAAATCAAATTTAATTACGAAAATCTATGTACAAAAAGGTAAAAATATGTTATAATATAATTAATTATAATTTATATTAAAGCGTAGGATATGATACTATGGAAAAAAACAACAAATTCGCTAAAAAAAACAACGGATATCACAACAAAAACAAGGGCAAAGAATTCTCAAAGCACTCTCACGATAATCGCGAGAAATACACAAAATATTCCTCAAGAGACGAGGCTATGGCAAACTCCGAGGACGGTGCGGGTCTTGTTATCGGTAGGAACGCGGTAAGAGAGCTTTTAAAATCTGACCGCGAAATAGATAAGCTCCTCGTTCAAAAGGGCGAGCGAGAAGGCTCAATAGTCGTTCTGGTGGCTATGGCGGTGGAAAAAGGTATCCCCGTCGTTGAAACCGACAAAGCCAAACTTGACTCTATGGCAGGCTTTGCTCCTCACCAGGGTGTTATCGCAATGGCATCCGAAAAGGAATATTGTAGTGTTGAAGACATATTGCAAATTGCCGCCGACCGTGGAGAAGCGCCCCTCATAGTTATAGCCGACGGCATCACCGACCCCTACAATCTTGGCGCATTGATCAGATGTGCAGAGGGCGCCGGCGCTCATGGAATTATTATTCCCAAAAGACGTTCAACAGGTCTCACTCCTTTAGTTTCGAAGGCTTCCGCGGGAGCAATCGAACACATGGCAATAGCCAAAGTGTCTAACATATCAAATACCATTCTCTCTCTCAAGGAAAAAGGCGTTTGGGTATTTGCCGCTGAAGCGGGCGGAAAGCCTTATTACGAGACCGATTTCAAAGGCCCCTGCGCCCTGGTATTTGGAAGCGAAGGAAACGGAGTTTCTCAAATAGTCGTTGAGAATTGCGACGCTCTCACTTCTATCCCTATGTATGGCAAGGTCAACTCATTTAACGTATCCACAGCCGCATCCGTAATTCTTTGCGAAGCGGCAAAGCAAAACAGAACAAAGTAAACATATCTTTAAATTTCAAAAGAAGGAGGAATCGTTTGTGTCCAAGCAAAGCAGAAAAGGAAAAACCGAGCTTGACGTAATATTAGAGCAGCTTAAAAGATCTTACGAGTCAGATTCGTCAGATATGCTTGAAGACGATCTGCTCGAATCTCCTGCGAACGAGGAAGATGCAGAGCTTAACGAAATCTTGGGCAGGCTGTTTTCATCTGATAATGAAAACTACTCTACCCTGACCGATTCGGAGAAGGTTTCGCACCCGGATGATACTATCGATACTCCTTGCAATTCAGAAGATAACTCAGAAGCAGTTTTGGAAGAAACAATTTCGGAAGAGTCAGTTTTGGAAGAAGTAGTTTTAGAAGCGGCACAGGATAATTTAGCGGTTAGCGATACTGAATCGGTTGAAATAACCGCTGCTGATGCTTCCGATGAAAACGATTTTGACGAAGACAATCTCCCTCAAGCCGAAACCGACGCAAAAGCCGCGGTGGATAACGTATTAAATATAATGTTTTCCGGTAGAACTGCTCAAAGCAAGCATGAAGAAAGCGGCAATGCCATCGAAAGCATTATAGACGCCTCTCCCGAAACAGACGATGCTCCTTTAGTGGCAGAAGACACTCCAATTATTGAAGAAACTGAACTCGCAGGTATTGAAGCGGAATCGTATAACAAATTGGATAATGAATCCATAGATGATATCAACTCTGATGAAGATGCAGTTTTGGACGATTACGAAGGTATCGAAGACATTGAAGATGTTGAAAATATTGAATGTATTGAAGACGTTGAAGATATTAATCTTGTTATAGATTCTTCAAGTGATGAAACTTATGAGGATTTCGCCGTAGAAGATGAAGAGTATGAGATATGCGAGGAATCCACAGAAACCTCTGACAATGCGGAGAATGAGACGGAAGTCTCTTCCCTCCCTCGTCTAATTCTTTCTCCCTCACAGTACACATTCGATCCTTTGCAAGAAACTATTCCCACACTTGGCACTAATGCAGCGTTAATCGCCGCACATAACAAGCATCACAGCAGCAAGATTGCAGATAAAGAATCAAAGTCGGATTCGGAGCGTAAGGAAGAAGCCTTTGATTCTAACGATATTTCCCTACTTTTAAAATTCGGTTACGACAACGAGATCAAATCAAAGGTAGGAGAAAAAAAGACTCAGCAGGTATTGTTGGAGGCAGATCAAGAATTTACTCCCGATTCCACAAAAAAATTATTCGGATTTTGCGGCAAGGAATTGACAGACAGAAAACAAATACCCGAGATCAAGGAAAAATATAAGACTAATACCAGAAATCTTATCATCCTTCTATCCATAGTTTCGACAATCTCTTTATTGATGCTTTACCTAACCTTATCATTTGAATTCTTTTCCGATAAGGTAACAAGTTTCCCGACGTTTCTTTTAATGGAATTCGTTCTCGTCGTAGCAATAGTCGGAATTCTTTATAAAAAGCTTATTTCCGGATTCAATAAGCTGATGAAATTGGAAACAAGCCCAAACACCCTGTTTGTTTTTGTGTCTGCCACATATATTCTTTATTCTATTTTTTCGCTTTTAGGATTCATTATTTGTTCGGGGACAATAAACCCCGACGACCTTATGTTGTTCGGATTCTGCGTTTCGATATATGCGGTCTTATCCTTAGTATCCGATTTGTTGCGTTGCATAAAGGAACACAAAGCATTTAATGTGATAGCTTCCGCTGAAACTCTTTATACTGCCGAAAAACAAGGAGTAATAAACAACGATTCAAAGCAGGAATTCAGAATTCGTCAAACAAAACTTATAAGCGGATATTTCAGAAAAACGTTTGAAAATGAAAATCTCGTTATAAAAACAATGTACCTTATAGGCGTAGCACCTATAATCTCGATCATAGTAGGAATAACGGCCTTCTCTGTAACCCAAAGCTTGATGCTGGGGCTTTCCTTAACTATGATGACTCTGCTTTTCAGCATTCCGATATCTTGCTTGTTCTCCTCACCTCTGATTCATTTCGTGCTATCCAATTGTATGATTGACTCCAATAATACTGCTTTTATTGGCAATTTGGGACCCGCAAAAATGTCGAAGGTGACATCCTTAATCTTCCGAGACAGCGACTCTTTAGAAATAACCGGATATACCGAAATACACCCCAGCGGAAGAACAGACACGAGCGAATCACTTAAAATAGCTTATGAGATATTTGCTGCTTTAGGCGGGCCTCTTGCAATGATAGGAGCCAAATCGGTAAATCCTGACAATGCCGTATCGCATGAGATCGTAATTAATCAAATAAGCGACAACGGAATCGATATTTATTTCGATTCTTCCATAAACATATTGCTTGGCGATAAGCAATATATGCAAGCCCACAATATCAAGGTCAAGACCGACACCAATCTTTCAACAGCAACCAAGGGTTCTGACAGATCGGTAATTTTCATGGCCTTTGACGGCATCCCTAAATTAGGATTTATCATCAATAGCCGAATCAAACCTAAATTTTTAAAAATGTCTGATTCGCTACATAAATCTTCAATTAAGGTTCGCGTTCAGACCTATGAGCCTCAGATCAATGATCTCTACTATGAGCAGAACAAAGGACGATCAATATCAAACATAAACGTCATCAAGCCCGACCGATATGAACCGGTTGAATGCCTTGATATGTGCGACGGATGTGTTATCTCCTCCGCAGACCCAACAAGTCTTGCCGATACTATATCTTCAAGCTATGAAATATCACGTCGAATAAAAGCAAATAATCGCATCAATATTGCAACTATAGTTGTTGGTTTATTGCTTTCCTGCAGTTTGACACTGTTTGTCGCTCAAGGCTCATTTGAACTTGGTTTTCTTGCAGCAATCAGATCGCATCTTACGTCTGTTGTTAATGCGTTGATGCTGGCGAGCTTGATTCCCGCCGTGGTTGAGGTCATCCACATAGTAAGAAACAAAAAGAAATAAATATTGCAACGTAGTTGTGATAATGGAGCAATTCTTAAATGAAAGATAATTTTTATTCAATTTTAAAGCAAGTATCAAAGCCCGGACGCTATTCGGGCGGAGAATACGGACAGATAATCAAGGATAAGGAGAAGGTCAAGGCAAGATTTGCCTTTGCCTTCCCCGACACCTACGAAATAGGTATGTCCAATTTCGGCGTGAGAATTCTTTACGAATGTCTCAACCGAGAGGAGGATATTTGGTGCGAGCGCGTATATGACCCATGGGTCGATATGCAGGAAAAGATGGTAGAGCATAATATTCCTCTTTGGGCGCACGAGAGCAAGGACCCCGTAAAGGATTTCGACTTCCTTGGATTTACCCTCCAATATGAGATGTCCTATACCAACGTTCTCAACATGCTGGAGCTTTCGGAAATCCCCTTGAGAGCGGCAGACCGCGGCGAGGATTTCCCTATCGTTATCGGTGGCGGACCTTGCGCCTATAATCCCGAGCCTGTTGCAGACTTTTTTGACCTCTTCAACATCGGTGAGGGCGAAAGCCTTCTCGTTGAGATAGTTCGCCTTTACATAAAGATGAAGGACGAGGGTAGATACACCAAGGCGGAATTTCTCCACGAGGCGGCAAGAACTATACCCGGAGTATACGTTCCCTCTCTTTATGACGTTACTTATAACGAGGACGGGACTATTAAAGCCTACACGCCTATTTACGACGATATTCCCACCAAGATAACCAAGCGTATTGTTGAGGATCTTGACAAAGCGCCTTTCCCCGACTACGCTATTATGCCCTATACCGAGGTGGTTCACGACAGAATAATGCTCGAGGTGTTCAGAGGATGTATCCGTGGATGTCGATTCTGCCAAGCAGGTATTATCTATCGCCCCGTAAGAGAAAAATCCCCCGATTTGCTCAATGAGCAGGCAAAGTGCATCTTTGAAAATACGGGATACGAGGAAATCTCTCTCGCCTCCCTTTCAATAAGCGATTACACCGGACTTCCCGAGCTTACGGACAAGCTTCTTGATTGGACTCAGGAGAACATGGTAAGCTTTTCACTGCCGTCTCTTCGTGTTGACAGCTTCACCAAGGAGCTGATGGAAAAGGTGGCTTCGGTTCGTTCCTCCTCTCTCACCTTTGCTCCCGAGGCGGGAACACAGAGACTGCGAGACGTTATAAACAAAAACGTGCTCGAGGACGACCTTATGAGAGCGGTCAACGTTGCATTTGACGCGGGCAAGACCCAGGTCAAACTCTACTTTATGCAGGGACTTCCTACCGAAACCTACGAAGATCTTGAGGGCATTCCTGCTCTTGCAAAGAAGGTCATTGAGGCATTCTATGCTAATCCTAACCGCAACCGCGCAAAATCTCCGCAGGTAACATTCAGTGTTTCTCCCTTCATTCCCAAGCCCTTCACTCCCTTCCAGTGGGAGCCTCAGGACACCCTTGACGTTATCAAGGAAAAGCAGGAATTCGTTGGCAAATGTGTAACCGACCGAAAGATAAAATATCAGCATCACGATCCCGAAACCTGCTGTATTGAAGCAGTATTGGCACGCGGTGACAGAAGACTTGCCCCCGCCCTTGAGTTGGCTTGCCGTGAGGGCTTTAAATTTGACGCCTGGAGCGAATTCTTCGACTATAATAAGTGGATAAGCGTATTTGAAAGATCCGGCGTAGACCCCGCATTTTACGCTAACAGAAGATATTCCTATGACGAGGTTCTTCCTTGGGATATCATCGACTGCGGCGTAACCAAGGAATTCCTTTTGAGAGAAAGCAAGAAGGCACACGAGGGTAACACTACCCCCAACTGCCGTGAAAAATGCTCCGCTTGCGGCGCTAACAGACTTGGAGGTGAGAGATCATGTTGTCCGAAAAAGAAATAAGACCGGGTAGCAAAAAGCTTTCACGCCCTATGCTTGACACCCCCGAGACAGTCAGAATTAAGTTCTGTAAGGTTGGAACGCTTCAGTTCATTTCCCACCTCGATCTCCAGAGGACATTCCACCGCGTTCTAGTAAGAGCAGGAATACCTATGTGGTACACCAAGGGATTTAATCCCCATGCAAAGCTGGTTTTCGGAGTTCCGCTTTCGGTTGGAACAGAAAGCATGTGCGAAATGGCTGACCTCAAGATCGAGCGCAAGATAACCCTTGAGGAGATCAAAAATCAGCTCAACGAGCATCTTACCGACGAGATGTACGTGCTTGAAGCTTACTATCCCACCACTAAGTTTGCCGACGTTGCATACGCCGACTATACCATCACCTTAAATTCGGAAGAAATCAGTGCTGACAGTGAAAAAGCCGCTGCTCAGCTCTTCGCTTCTCCGATTATGATGATCAAAAAGTCCAAATCGGGCGAAAAAGAGGTTGACATCACCACATTTGTAAAAAAGATCTCTTTCAGCGCGCAAAACGGAGTTATGACCATCAATGCGATACTCTCGGCAGGAAGCACCGAAAATCTTAACCCCGAATACATAGTCACCGCGCTTAAAAACAGCGGTATCTTTGGAAAAGACCCAAATTCCAACTACCGCATTATGAGAAATCGCGTTTATGACAAGCATCTGATCGAATTTAAATAAGGCTTGTCGGCATTATTACATAAATTCATCTCGAATTTGTGTTCAAATATACGAAAGTATATTTTTCAGCGCAAAAGATTTGATTTTTGCGAGAATTTATGGTAAAATAAATTATAATATACAAAAATACCGTTTTATGGAGGAAAACAAAATGGCAATCAAAATGAGAGTTCTCTGCTACCCCGAGAACAAGAAAAAGCTTACCGCTATCGGAAACATGATCAAGGCTGAATACGACCTCAGCGTAAACGCTGTTGACCGCATTCCCTCTGCATACCCCTGCGACAGAGAAAGAATCGTAATTCTCGCTACCAGCATTAAGGGCAAGCTTCCCGACGATTACAGACTCTACGTAAGAGAACTTACCAAGGCAAGAGCACAGAACGTTGCTATCCTTGCTGCAGGTGACGACGAGTGCGTTGAAAAGACCAAGGAGCTTCTCCGCGAGGCAGGCACAAACATTATCGACGACGTTATGAAGATCAAGATCGGTCTCTTCGATTCCAAGGTATCCGATGCTGAAAAGGCTGATATCCTTGCTTGGGTTGAAAAGGTTAAAGCTGAGCTTAAGTAATTAAATACATAAAAAAATCCGACGAAACTTCGTCGGATTTTTTTGTGTTTGTTTTGTTAAATTAAAGCTCTTTGGGAGAGACAAAGCTTGCGGCATCTGCGCAGTAGCTTTCGTAATTCTCCATTATAATGTCCACTATCTGATCGGGAGTTCTGGACGTGGTATCGACAACAAGATCAAAGTTGTTGTGGTCGAAGTAATCAACACCGTATATCTGGATAAATCTCTCTCTTTCAACCTTGCCGCGCTTGAGAAGTCCCTCACAAGCATCCTCAACGCTATCGTAATGCTCCTCCGCGCCTCTCTGGTTCTTCATGACGCGATTAGCCGCTTCCGTGGGATCAATGGTAAGGAATATCTTAAAGGTATCCTTTGCAAAATGCCAAGCCATTCTGGAGTCGAAAATAAGTTTTTCGTCTTTCTTTTCGATAGAAAGCCTTGTAACGGTTCCGTCTATCTCTTTGTCAAGAGCGGGATCTTCCTTGAGTCTCTCATTGAGTTCAAGTGTAGTAATGCCAAGACTTCTGGCAAACTCACGGTTTATAGTACCCGTGCTGAATATTTCAAATCCGTATTTTTCCTTTAATATGTTACAAATGGTGGATTTTCCGCTTCCTAATTTACCGGTTATTGAAATAAGCATAAATAAACTTCCTTAATTTTAATAATTTTCAATAAACAATAAACCTACTTTCCTTTTGCGGAAAGTAGGTTTAATTGTCAAAATCAACCTCTTATGAGAACGATAGTGAAAGAACCTCCGTCTTCGACGATATAATCACTCATTCTCTGGTCGTTTACAAATGTCTTGTTCTGGAGCTTGTCGTCCCCGATCAAAGCCACAATGTTGTGACCGATACCGTTGGCAAACGCCCAATAGTCACCCTTGTTAATGCTAGCCTTGCAGGACGCTGCCGTTCCTACCTGAACCAAGGTGTTATCCTGTATAACACACTTCATATCAACCTCGATTGCAAGATAGTCACTCAGGATATTAAGGATCGTAGGAGTCTCATGTCCCTTATAGTTGTAATCTTTGGCATCAACGATAATTTCGCCCTCGTCATTTGCTATCTGAAACGATACGGTCATATCATAAAAGTCTCTCTCAGGCAATACGATCTGGCTAAGGTCTGTCTCGTCACAAGCGATGAACGAGCAACTCAGCATAACGCAAACAAGAACTACTGCCAAAATTCTAAAAATCTTCATCAAAATTTCCTCCGAAAAGGTATTAATAACTAAAATAGATTATACTATACTTTTTAGAATTTGTCAATAGATATTTGCAAAATTTGTTGTTTGCCGAGCACTAACTTTTAGAGATTATATATTCAATATAATGTAGCCGTTTACAAACGATAAATAAGTAAGCCAGAGCACATACGCTCCTATTATAATCGCTGAAATCGGCGAGATTTTTATCCAAAGCGCAAAGCAAATTCCCGCGCATACCAAAGATATGATAGCAATCAAGAGTGCCAGCACTAATCTTTCCGCAACAAAAAGCATCGGATAATGTGCTAAAAACAGCAAAAATGTAACTACAAAAAATATTCCACCTTGATATGCACTTATTTCCCTTTCCCTGCATGCTCCGTTGGAAAAGATATCACAACAAATAAGTCCCAGAGCAAACCCCAACAGGAAATCAAAAATCACCGTGGACAAGCACCACATCCACAACGGAGGCATCACCTGATAAATACTTATTTTATGCATCAGATCATAGGGACTACCCGAGGCAACTATAACGGCAATACCGATAAGTGCAAAAATGCAGCCTATGATTAGGGGAAGATTATTGTGTTTAGCTTTTACAGACATATCGCACCTCAAAAAACTGTGTTAACGGTCGTTAACACAGTTTATGAAGGATCATTCGTCTTTATGAAATTTAATATTAAACCAACCGTTGTCAATAGTGTATTCCGTCAATTCTCCATCATTTTTTTGAATTGTGTCAGGCTTTTTGTAGGTCAACTTTTGGACTGTATCCAGCACAGTGAAGCTTGTTTTCTTATACCTTTCGGTTTTTTGATATATCTCGCTGATAACGTCATCCCAAATATAGACCGACAGATTTCCTCCAAAGGCCTCAAGATTTTTGGGATACTCATATCCAAACCAGACTCCCGCAAGTATCTCCGGAGTGTAGCCTATAAAAAATCTGTCGCAGTTATTTCCCGACGTGCCCGATTTTCCTGCAACCTCAACCAAATTGTCAAGGCTTATTTTTCCCGAAACAGTTCCACTGTCTACCACGCTTTGAAGTAACTTTGTCATTATTGCGGCGCTCTCTCTTGAAATTACAGTCTCCTCATGCGCCATATTGTCGAGAATTATCCGCCCCGTGGCGTCGGTGACCTTGTAATAGGATCGCGTCTTGCTCATTATTCCCTCTTGAAAGATCGAATACGCCGCCGTTAATTCGCGGAGCGTAACTCCCTTTGTGGGCTGTCCCAGTGCAAGCGAAGCAGGACCTATGTCAAGCTTTTCATCTAAGCTTGAGAGCATAAGCTTGTTTTTTAAAAAATTCATAGAATTGTCCGCTCCCACAAGATCCAGCACCTTTACCGCAACAGTATTCAAGGAATGCTCTATTGCGTATTTTACGTCAACAGGACCCACGTATTTTCTGTCAACGTTTTGCGGCCAAGCACGGCTTTTATCGGTTTCCGGGATAACGGGTGAATCGTCAAATTGCGATGACCAACTGATCAGTCCCTTATCAATGGCTGGCGCATATACGGAGAGCGGCTTTATCGTTGAGCCGGGAGGACGTTTGGTATTCGTTGCAAAGCTTTGCAGACGGTTTCCTCTTTTCACTCCTATTGCTCCCGCAACACCAAGAATATCTCCCGAGTAAGGGTCAATAACGATCATCGCCGATTGAGCCTGTTTTCCTTGATCGTCAATGGGGAAATTATATTCGTCCGAATAATACCTTTCGACTATTTTCTGTATATCTGCATCCATAGCCGTGTATATCTTGAATCCGCCTCTGTAAAGCATTAAAGATGCGGAGCTTGGAGTAAGTCCGTATTTTTCGCAAAGATCGTTTATAACGTCCTCCGTGACCATATCAATATACCAAGAATTTATTTTCTTAGTAGTGTCCGCAGAAAGATCAAGTCTTATAGGTTGACTAATCGCATCTTCATATTCAGCTTGAGTAATATAATTTTGCTCGTACAAACATCGAAGAACGGTATTGCGTCTCTTGATATTATTTTCGGGATGCTTTATAGGGTCATAAATTGACGGATTATTTGTAATAGCGGCTATCGTGGCACATTCGGAAAGCGTTAGGTCTCCTACTTGCTTTGAATAAAAAAACTCCGCCGCCGCACCAACCCCTCTACATCCCTCCGACAGATTGATCACGTTTAAATATTGCTCCAATATTTCACTCTTGTCTAAATCTTGTTCAAGCCTTAATGCACAAAAAGCCTCCGAAATCTTACGGTCGACCGTTATCTCATCTCGTCCCGTAATATTTTTTACAAACTGCTGAGTAATGGTAGAACCGCCAAAGCCTCCATCTCCCCAAATGTAACTTACAACGGCTTTTCCGCTGCGAAGCAGGTCTATACCGCTATGATCATAAAATCTTTTATCCTCAATAGCAACAAATGCATTGATAAGATTATCGGGCATCTCTCCAAAAGATGCATATTTATATTTAATACCATTATCAAGGTATGCGCCTTCTATTTTTTTTGGCACTGCACGTTTAGTGCTTGATTCGTCCAAAGCGAAGTAGTAAAATTCGGTTTTTGTCGAATAAGGATCGTTTTTTAACAACTCCTCATCAACTCTGCTGCTTGAATACCGAGATAAATAAAACGCTCCTATTGATATTGCGGCACTCGACATCAAGGATGCTACCGTTATAGCTATAAGTAAAATTTTCAAAAAACATTTCATCTTTATTTACCTCCGCTGCTTCTGCAAATATATTTTTCCGCAAAAGGCGAAAAAAATACGGGAATCAATATACTGATTCCCGTATTTTTTAAACTTTACTTTCAATCTGTATTTCCAACACCTCGCAAGGGTTAAAAAGACGAGGGATAGGCTTAATATTATTTGATGCACCACGGCTAATGATGTGTCTGTTATCATATATTCCGGAGGTGTATGGGGGCAATATGCCCTGATGCGGCGCATATATAGCTCTGCCGAAAAACCTCCATTGTCCGCCGTGAGCGTGTCCGGAAAGTATCAGGTCAAAACTTGACCCCTTGAAATACTTTTCATAATAATGGGGATAGTGGCAAAGTAATATCTTAAGCCCGTCTTCCGCATTAAATTCAGACAAAAAATCTAAATTAGGAAGCGGCATATTTAGCGCAGGATCCATATCTCTGCCGCAAACAAGTCCCCCTACCAATATCTTTACTTTCTCCCGACTGCCGCTGTCGCGCGAAAGTTTTAACTCTACATATTCATCGTTAACTATATTTATACCGCAAGATTTAATACGATCTAAATATTCCGATTCAAGTTTGGGATCGGGAGTTTTGGGGTGACCAAATTTTGCGTGAGAATAAAAGATCTCATGGTTTCCGTAGCAATAATAGCAGGGTGCTATCCTCGATGCGGCGGCAAGAAAATTCAAGCCGTTTTGGTTTCTTTTGTTCATGTAATCTGCCGCGATCTCAACGATGTCTCCCGGCATAAGAATCGCATCGGGTTTTATTCTTTCCAACGCCTCAACTACTTTTTTATATGGTCTGGCATGAAGATCGGACACAACCGCTATTTTCAGGTTGATTCCCTTCTTGTCTGTCTCAATTTTATACCTGCTTATTTTCATTTTTCTGTTCCTCTTCACTCCTCTAGCCGAAATTTGCAAACGTCCGACACCTTATAATATTCTGCATGAGTAATACCATTATCCTTAAAATAAGAAACTCTTATATCATCGCTAAACGCTACCACCTCGGTAACATCATTCTGGTGAATACTGTAATATGTTTTTGACTTCGGTCCTGCATCACCGAAAATGATAAACTCAGAGTTATCAAGCTCTCTGTAAATATCGTCTACCTCTTCGCATTCATTAAAAGCAGGCGAGCAATAGGTGAGCTTATCGTTACGAGTGGCAACCGAAACTAATGAAATGGGTCTTACGGAGCGGTCGATGTAATAATTGTTTATAACTATGGTGGTATGCTCAAAAATATACAGACGCTCTCCATATTCATAAACGCGCACGTCAACGTCGTATCTTTCGGCAAGCTCACTCACATACAACATTTTATAATAATTATCTTGAGTGTCAGGATATGGGATCCATAGCTCTCTTACCTTTTCAGACGTAAACATTTCATACAACGATGAAGAATGAATCGTTGCATACTTAGTCAACACAATCGACTTGATCTCTGTGGCTCTTTCGGAATAGAGTGCATCTAATGCCATATAATATGACGTCTTTCCTCCGCCGCCCACATCGCAAATCACAGCGTTTCCGATATTATCGGTCATAACCAGCATATCAGTTTGCGTAGACGTATTTACATACGTTACGTTAACGCTTCCATCTCCCGAGCCGTTATACAACGAAACCGCAGAAACAAAGATTATTATTGCAACTCCGTACGGCATCAAAGAAATGAACATATTTTTATGATTGACGATCAACGAATACATTAGAGCTATACCGATAATAGCCGCTATTATCATAATAAAGGGATAGTTTAACGAAATGACGGCATTTTCGGTATCCGAAAGCTTTTCACAAAATCCGACCATAAATTCGGTCAATGTGATCAATGCGTTAGATAAAAAAGTAGATAGTGCTCCAAAATTTGAGAAAATGGTAAACAACAAGGATATTAATATGATGCCCGCCGTTGGCAGTGACAATACCACAGAAGAAATAATTGAATAAAACGAATATTGCCTGATAAAGATACATAGTACTATAATTAGAGGGATCATAGCAAATATCGACGCAGCCGCAACGCTACACAGTTTTATTATCCAATTTTTCAAGAAATTTGGGATATTATAGGGCGAGAGAATATTCCTAATATGCTCAGCAAACGGCTGAATATAAACAAGAATGCCGAGGGTTGCCGCAAATGACATCCAATAAGCTGCATCAATGACAGATCCCGGAAAAATAAGCATAAGTGCAGTAGCAGATATCATAAGAGACGTTAATGGATCGGGAGACTGTTTAAAAAGCCACGATGCGTAAACACAAAGTAGCATTATCACCGATCTGGCGGCGGAAATTTGAAATCCCGTCAGAAAAAGATAAAATACAGCGCAAACCGAAAGAAGAATTGCGATGATTATTCGATTGATTCTCAACTTCTTGAGTATGAACATCAAAAAGCCCATAATAATGCTCATGTGCATGCCGCTGAGCGCGAGAATATGCGCCGCACCGGCTCTGGTGAAGTCACGCCTTACGGTATTTGATAATGCATCCCTGTTTCCGAGAAAGATAGCCGAACACATATCGGCAGTCTGCCCGTCAAGCTTTTGAGCAAACAACGATGAAACTCGCTTATTAAGGTCTTTAAAAAATATCTTTGGATGAAATACGTTTTTGTCAATTATCTCAATTGCAGATTCATTCTCCGACAAATAATCAATAAATATTCCGTCCGAGTGCATATCAAGCTCCTTATTGTAGCTTGATGAGCTATTCTCAAACCCTGAGCCGTACACTTTGGCCTCAAACTTATCGCCCGGATTTAAAATCGAAATATATTGGCATGACAAGGTTGCCTTATGGTAGGTATCCTCTCCGTCAATCTCGGTGACTATTATGTCAAACCCCGAAAGGTTTGTTCCGTAATAACGGTTAGAAATTACTATACCTTCAATGCTGTGGTATTCGTCATGATAATTCTCTACCTCTTTTGCTTGAACATTGAAATACAGATATGACGAGCTCAGCGCAGCAATCGACATAAAAACCGATAGCACCGCACAGAGAAAAACATAGTTTGAAATTCTTTTCAGCATAAAGCGCAAGATAAAGAATACGACTGCAGATAAAAAGGCAATCGACATTAAAAGCAGTTTATATTCGCCATGAACGAAATAACCTATTACAGAAAAGAGCAAAAACGCAACACAAGATAAAAATAACGGTCTTTTATAAAAAATGTCGATCGTTCTCACTCCTTTTTTTGACATATTTTTCTATAAAAACAACAAAATACAACTTTTTTCAAAAATTGCTTGACAAAACCGCCAAAAATATATATAATATAGTCAATATATGTCGCTTTGCGACGGATTGGAGATTTTGATATGTTTGAAACACTCAAAAATATTCTTATGGAAGAGCTTCAGGTAAAGGAAGATGTTATTACTCCTGATGCTGAGCTTGCTTCTGACCTTGGTATCAATTCAATAGAATTGGCAGACCTTGTTATGCTTTGCGAGGAGAAATTCGATATCACTATCGAGGACGAAGATCTCCACGGCTTCATCACAGTTGGTGACGTTGTAGATTACCTTGAGTCTCATACATGAGTTGTTTGTAATACACTATCCGCATCTGTTTTGGCAGATGCGGATTTTGTTTTTTACAAGGGGTAACAAAGATGAGCCTCTGCTCCGCAAGCTTGTAAAGCGTTTAATGCCTCTCTTGCGCTGATTTCGTCATCGAATATGCCAAAGACCGAGGTTCCGCTTCCGCTCATCATAGCACCTGCGGCATTCGAGGCAAGCATTATATCCTTTAACTCGGAAACGGCGGATCTTGCGGGTTCGACCACAGTCTCAAAAATGTTGAACAAGCCCATGCAAAAGCTTTTAGCATTCAAACTGTTATCTGAATCAAAAAGCACATCGCAACGCTCTGTATTAGGTTTGTAGTCGATAAAATTATCAAATTTCATGTCGAGAGCCTTATATGCGGCAGGAGTGGACATTCCATCACCCTTTTTTGCTATTACGATGGGAAAGCGCGGCATAGACGCTACGGGCTTCAATTTTTCGCCTATTCCCTCTACAAAGCAAGCTCCTCTTTTTATGCAGAAAGGAACGTCTGCACCCAGACGAGCGCCAATCGCGCATAACTGGTCCTCGGAAAGCTTATTCCCCGTCGCCTCATTTAAAGCCATAAGCGTTGCAGCCGCATCGGCACTTCCCCCCGCAAGACCTGCGGAAACCGGAATGCGTTTGCAAATATTGACGTTGATTTGTCCATTTGCGGGAAAGATATCCGCAGCCTTATAAACAAGATTGCTTTTGTCGCACGGAATATTTGAATTATCACAATATACGCTTATACTTTTTGTGTCGCTCGGAATATAGGACACGGTAATATCATCGTGCAGGCTTACACTCTGCATAATGCTGACAATATTGTGATATCCGTCATCCCTTAAAGAATCAATATCCAAAAACAAATTGATTTTTGCATATGCGGGCATTGTTACTGTCATTACAGCTCCTCCGATTCGACATAAATATACATTAATTATACAATGGAGATGTTATTAATCTGTGAATATATAATAATTTTTAAATAAATTAAAAACTTTGTGTCTCTGCACTGCAATCCTATTGACTTATAGCTAAAAAAGGTATATAATAAATTTGTATATTTATATTATATTTTATAAGTTCGAGGTAAAGAATGAGCGAAAATAATATTAAAAAAGGCGGCATTTCGGTTGAGACCGCCCATATATTCCCAATCATCAAAAAATGGCTTTATTCCGAAAAGGATATTTTTCTCCGCGAAATAGTTTCCAACGCAACCGACGCTATAACCAAGCTTAGAAGACTTTCTTCTCTTGGTGAATACGATAGCGGTGACGAAAAATATTCGGTAAAAGTTACTCTTGATAAAGATGCAAAAACACTTACCGTTTCCGATAACGGCATCGGTATGACCGAAGAGGAGCTTGAAAAATACATCTGCTCTATCGCCCTTTCGGGAGCGCTTGATTTTATTCAAAAATATGACGAGAACAACCAAAATAACGGTATCATCGGTCACTTCGGTCTTGGATTTTACTCCTCCTTTATGGTGTCTGACACCGTTGAAGTGATTACTAAATCATACACCGGTTCCAAAGCTCTTCATTGGGTCTGCAACGGTACTGGCGAATACGAAATCGAGGACGGCGACAGACATGAGCATGGTACCGACGTTATTATGCATATTTCTGACGAGGAAGCAGCTTATCTTGAAGAAAGCAAAATAAGCGAAATGCTCCAGAAATACTGTGCCTTTATGTCGGTTGACATCTATTTTGAGGTTGCAAGCGACGATTCAGAGGAAAAGTCCTCCGAGCCGATCAACGAAACCTCTCCCCTTTGGTTGAAGAATGCCTCCGATTGCACTGACGAGGAATACGCAGACTTTTACAAGAAGGTTTTCAACGATTACAGAGAGCCTCTCTTCCATATTCACATCAATGCGGATTACCCCCTTAATTTCAAGGGTATTCTCTATTTCCCTGCCCGACTCAACGAGTATGAATCCTACGAGGGTCAGGTAAAGCTTTTCTACAATCAGGTATTCGTTGCAGACGATATAAAAGAGGTCATTCCCGACTTTCTTCTCATGCTAAAGGGCGTGCTTGATTGCCCCGAGCTTCCCTTGAACGTTTCAAGAAGCTATCTCCAGGATAACGCTTACGTTAAAAAGGTATCTGCTCACATCGTAAAGAAGGTTGCGGACAAGATATGCTCCCTTTGCAACAATGACCGAGAGAAATACGAGAAGATCTGGAGTGAGCTCAAGATATTTTTCGAGTACGCCGCGCTTCGTGACAAAAAATTCTACGACAGAGTTAAAAAATGCTACCTGTTGGAGCTTACCGATGGCAGCTTTATGACCGCCGATGAGTATCTCAAGGACTGCGAGGAAAAGCACAAGGGCGAAATATATTACGCTACCGATAAGGCTCTTCAAGCACAATACATTTCAATGCTTGAGGCAGAAGGAATAAAGATTGCTCTGCTATCTCATCAGCTTGACACACAATTTATCGGTATGTGTGAAATGAACGACGGCGACGTCAAATACAAGAGAATCGACTCGAGCGTCTCCGATATACTTAAGGGCGAAGGTGAGGCGGTTGAAAACGAAGCTATCGCTTCCCTATTTAAGGATGCGGTAGGCGACGAAAAGCTCGACGTCAAATTTGAGATCCTTAAGGATGCAAGCGTTCCTGCCCTCCTTACTCTCTCCGAGGAGTCCCGACGCATGGAGGACATGATGAAGATGTACGCCGGCATGGGCATGGATATGGGTGGAGCATTCCCCAAGGAATACACGCTGACCCTCAATTCATCATCTCCCATTATCACCAAGCTTGCAACTATTAATGATAGCGATGCTGATAAAGCCAAGCTTATCGCAAAGGAGATCTATCGTTTGACTCTTATTTCTCAAAGACACATGACCGCCGAGGAGCTTAAAGCATTCCTTGCCGACAGCTTCAAGATTTTGGAGATACTCTGATGGGACTGATCTATTCGGACATTCCCGAGCTTGAAGGCAGTAATACAGAAATAACTCTTGCGAATCTTTCCGAGCTGGAGGGTGTTCTTGAAGCCATCATCGAGGAGAGACTTGCGCATCTTATAGAGCTGTCCGAGGCGATTATCTCCGATGGCGATGAGGTAGATATTATTAAGAGTATCATTCTTTCGATAAAGTCCGACGGCAGAGCAGATTCGGGTAACGTCATTAGTGAAAACAGGCATATTGCCGATTTGATATTCTCAAGACTGTCCACCGTCGAGCGGCTCGCAATTTTTAAAGAAGTTTTCGAAAGACTGGGTGGCAAGAAATCAAGATCATTGGATAGGATTTGGCAAGATAAAGTGCGTTCGATTTCCGAAAAAGCATCCGAAAGAATATCATACCTCAAAAGTTCTTACAACGATACCGCCTATATGCACTTTTCATCGTTTTTTAATTCTCCGCGCGCCGCTTATTTCAATAGCGTTACAGACGTTTGCGAGAGCGTATATAACGGTGAATCGGAATATTGCATATTGCCACTTGAGACATCGGAAGACGGAAAACTGCTTTCGTTTTACGAGCTGATATTCAAATACGGATTTAAAATTAATTCGGTTTGCGATCTCCAAAACGGTGAGGGACATACCAGATATGCCCTTTTGAGCAAAAGTCTTTTCTCTAACAGCTCGGTTTTACGAGCTAAAACGAGAAACCGATATTTTGAGTTTTTTATTGAAAACGGAGATAATACCGAGCTTGAAGAAATTTTATGCGCCGCTGATTTCTGCTCATTAAGATTAAGAAGAATAGATACTCTCAATATGCAGAGTGATAAAAACGAAAAAACAACTTATTTCTGCCCTGTTTTCAAAGCAGACGGCGCTGATATGACCACGTTTTTGTCTTATTTGTCGATAGATTGTCCCGATTTTATTCCGATCGGCATCTACACGCAGATATAAAAATAACTTTTATTGAATAACATTGAAAGGAAGTATAAAACTATGGAACACATTACTTACACTACTAAAGGCACTTGTTCGCGCCAGATCGATATCGACGTTGAGAACGGCGTTATCGTTGAGGCAAAATTCACCGGCGGTTGCTCGGGTAACACCCAGGGCGTTGCGGCACTCGTTAAAGGAATGACCATCGACGAGGCTATTAACCGTCTTCGCGGTATCCATTGCGGTCCTCGCCCCACATCTTGCCCCGACCAGTTGGCTCAAGCACTTGAACAGTACAAAAACGCTTGATTTTCCAAAATTCATTTGAAAGGAAAAACACTATGAGTTATCTTGATAACTACAAGCTTTGGTTGAATTCCCCCGTCCTTACCGACGCAGAAAAGCAGGAGCTTCGTGACATCGCGAATAATGACGATGAAATCAAGCTTCGTTTTACGTCGGGTCTGACATTTGGTACCGCAGGACTCCGCGGAACCATGAAGACCGGTATGAACGCTATGAACGTTTACACCGTGGCGCAGGCAACCCAGGGTCTTGCCACCCTTATTCACAAGGAAGGCAGAGCGGCAGATGGCGTTGCAATAGCATACGATAGCAGAAACAATTCCGAGCTTTTTGCTCGCGTTTCCGCAGAGGTGCTTGCGGCATCTGATATTCCCGTTTATATTTTCGACGCTCTCCGTCCTACTCCCGAGCTTTCCTTTGCTCTCCGTGAGCTTAAGTGCGTTGCAGGTATAAACATCACCGCATCTCATAATCCCAAGCAGTATAACGGATATAAGGCTTACTGGGAGGACGGCGCACAGCTCCCCCCCGAGCACGCCAACACCGTTTACGAGGAGATCTGCAAGATCGATATTTTCAACGACGTAAAGCGAGTTGATTTCGACGAGGCAGTTTCCGAAGGCAAGATCAAGATCCTTGGTAAGGAAATGGATGAGCTTTATCTGGCACAGGTCCAGGCTCAGGCGGTCAATCCCAACGCTGTAAAGGCAGTTGCAGACGAATTGAAGATAGTTTACTCTCCCCTTCACGGCACGGGTCACAAGCTTATCCCCGAAATACTCGCAAGAACAGGCATCAAGCACCTTTACAAGGTTGAGGAGCAGTTCGTAATCGACGGCAACTTCCCCACCGTGTCAAAGCCCAATCCCGAGTATGCAGAGGTCTTTGAGCTTGGTATCGCTATCGCTGACCGCGTAGGAAGCAATCTTGTAGTTGCAACAGACCCCGACGCTGACCGTGTTGGCGTTGTTGCAAGAACCAAGGACGGCAGCTTTAAGACTATCACCGGTAACCAGATGGGCGCACTTCTCATTGATTATATCATCACCGCGTACGAGGAGACCGGCACTATGCCCGATCAGCCCTACGTTGTTAAGTCTATCGTTTCCTCCGAGCTTGCTACCAAGATATGCGAAGCGCACAACGTTGAAATGTTCAACGTTCTCACCGGATTTAAGTTTATCGGTGAGGTTATCAAAAACCACGAGGCAACCGGCGAAGGCTCTTACATCTTCGGCTTTGAGGAAAGCTACGGCTATCTCAAGGGGACCTATGCTCGAGACAAGGACGCAGTAGTTGCTACTATGCTTATCTGCGAGATGACCGCATACTATCATGCCAAGAATATGACCCTCTACGATGCGCTTGAAGGTCTTTACGCGAAATACGGCTTCTGTCTTGAGCAGAACGTTGAGATCTACATGGAAGGCGTTGACGGCCCTGCAAAGATGGCAGCTCTCCTTGACGGCATGAGAAAGAACACTCCCTCTGAGCTTGGCGGCGTAAAGGTAGTTACCTTCGGTGACTACAAGGAGCAGACCTTCACCAACGTGGCAAACGGAGAAAAGACCTCCACGAATCTCCCCAAGTCTAACGTGCTCTCCTTCAAGCTTGAAAACGGCGACGTGGTTATTGTTCGTCCCTCGGGCACCGAGCCTAAGGTTAAATTCTACTTTATGGTTTCTGCCGCTGACCAGGCAACCGCGCTCGCTAATATCGAGGCATATAAGAATACGCTTAATATTTAATTTTACAGTAAACACCGCCGAGAGTACCCAACGGTCACTCTCGGCGGTGATTTTTATTTAGTGACAACGTTATCCTCTCCGATAATTCCCTTCAACTGTTTTATAGCGTACTCGGAATAGAACATTCTCTCGCTGTACTCGGAGTATTTAGAGGTGGAAGAATCGTAGAAAATGACCTTTACAGTGCCTTCGTTGAAAATATCGACCATATTTTTAGCCTTTTTAAAGACCTCGCCCGACATATCGGGAACACGGAGATATATCTTCGTGGGAATAGATGCGGTTTCTCTCGGCGCACTTGCACGATTTTCTCTGATTGGCGCGGGGTTTGCCGATGACATTCCATACATCGAAAGGTACATGTTTATCATGTCGGGCGCACCCTTTGTTTCCGTTGTAGGTGTCTCGGTCTTTGATTGCGCCGGCGGAGCTGTTGCACGGCTCTCTTGGGTTGCCTTGGGGCGGCTGACGTATCTATCGTTGTCCTCAAGGGCGGTCAACTGATTGACAAGTATCTTGGGGCTTTCATCATCCTTTATAGAAACCGTTCCTTCGACGTAGACTGCGCCGTCAACAAATATGTCGGCGTAAAGCTCGTTGTATTTTTTCGGGAAAACGATACATTCGGTCTCGCCGTATTTATCTTCAAGGGTGAAAAACGCCATTCGGTCATCGTTTTTCGTGGTTTTCAGCGATACCGAGCTGATAATACCCGCAAGCTTTACTCTATCCTTGTCCGAGTATACCAATTCTCCACTCTCGTCACTCTCTTGAAGCTCTGCGGTTGTGATAACGTCGAGGTCCTCTGCGTGCTTGGAATAATTATCAAGCATGTGACCCGAGAAATACATTCCCGAAGCCTCTTTTTCCATCAGCAGCTTTTCCTTGATTCCGTAATCGGGAATATCGGGATATTCGAAGGCAGGCGCGCTGAAGCTTGCCATTGAGAACATATCCATCTGCCCCGCGGGGTTATTTCGGCTCTTTTGCTGAACACTGTCAATAAGGCTTTCATAGGATGCGAGCAACTGAGATCGGAAAAGACCAAGGCCGTCAAACGCACCACACTTTATAAGCGCTTCTACCTGGCGCTTGTTGAGGTCTGTGAGATCGCTCATTCGCTCAACGAAATTATCAAAGGAAGTAAATCTTCCGCCGTCCTGTCGCTCTTTAATAATGGCTTCAAGCATCTGCTTGCCCACGTTTTTAAGCGCCAACAAGCCAAAACGAATGTTGCCGTTTTCTCTGTCGGTCGAGAAAGTGACACGGCTTCCGTTTATGTCGGGAGGAAGCACCGAAATGCCAAAATGCGAGCATTCGTTTATATACTCAACGCTCTTGACCTGATTACCCAGCACGCTGGTGAGGAGCGCCGCCATGTATTCTCCGGTGTAGTGAGCCTTGAGATATGCGGAGCGATAGCTGATCACCGCGTAAGCCGCGGCGTGCGCCTTATTAAAGGCGTAATTTGCAAAGCTTGCCATATCGTCGAAGAGCTTTTCGGCTTTCGCCGTGTCAATGCCTCTTTCAGCCGCGCCGCCTATAAACTGCTCTCGCTCGGCTTCAAGCACGCTTGCCTTTTTCTTGGACATGGCGCGGCGCACGATGTCAGCGTGACCGTAGGTATAGCCCGCAACGGTGCGGAATATGCTCATAACCTGCTCCTGATAAACAGTACAACCGTAGGTTGAGCGCAGAATAGGCTCAAGCTCGGGCAGATCGTAAACCACCTTCGAGGGGTCGTGACGGCACTCGATAAATCTGGGGATCGAGTCCATGGGGCCGGGGCGGTAAAGCGAAATAACCGAAATTATATCGTCGATACACTCGGGGCGCAAATTCTGAAGCACCTGCTTCATTCCCGAGGACTCAAGCTGGAAAACTCCTGCGGTGTCCCCACGAGAAATAAGCTCGAATGTCTTTATATCGTCAAAGGGTATCTTTTCAATCTCGAAATCAGGCTCAAATTCCTTGATCTGAGTTTCTGCATCGTTTATGATCGTCAAGTAACGCAGAGCCAAAAAGTCGAACTTGAGAAGTCCGAGGTCGGCAATGGTATCCATATCAAACTGCGTTACTACCGTACTGTTGCTGACGGACAGCGGTACGTATTCACTGATAGGCTTATCCGTAATGACCACACCTGCCGCGTGAACCGAAATGTTTCGGGGCATTCCCTCAAGAGAAATTGCGGTATCGATAAGCTTTTTTATCTGCTCTGAGCCGTTGTAAAGCTCTTTAAGCTCGGGAAAACGGAGGGCGTTTTTCAATGTGATTCCAAGCTCACGAGGAATAGCCTTTGCCACCACGTCAACGTCGGAATATGACATTCCCATAGCTCGTCCGCAGTCACGGACAGCCGCCTTTGCCGCAAGAGTACCAAAGGTAATTATCTGCGACACATGCTCTCTGCCGTATTTTCTCGTTACGTATTCGATAACCTCGTCGCGGCGATTGTAGCAGAAGTCCATATCAATATCGGGCATGCTGACTCGCTCGGGATTGAGGAAACGTTCAAAAAGCAGATCGAATTTGATAGAATCAATGTCGGTGATTCCCAGAAGATATGCCACAAGGCTACCCGCACCCGATCCACGTCCGGGGCCTACGGGGATGTCGGCATTTTTTGCAAATCCGACGTAGTCCTGCACGATCAGAAAATAGTCGGCGTATCCCATAGTGTTTATAACGGAAAGCTCGTAATCTATTCGATCTCTATACGCTTTCTCGTTGTTATGAGATTCGTTTCCGAACACGAGATGACCGTTTTTCTGTCTGCGTTCAAGTCCTGCAAAAGTCAATTCGCGCAGATATTCCTCTGCGCGCTTACCGCCAGGACACGGGAATTTGGGCAAGAAAACCTTGTCAAATTCAAGCTCAAGCTGACAAGAGTCGGCAATTTTCACAGTGTTTTCAATAGCACCCGCGTATGCACCGTAAATGCGCTTCATCTCGTCGGTGGTTTTGATATAATAATCGTCCACGCCAAAGGTGGGCTTATTCTGACTGTCAAGAGTGGTATTGGTCTGAATGCACATCAAGACCTGCTGAATTTCGGAGTCCTGTCTGCGGAGATAATGACAATCGTTGGTAGCAACCATAGGAAGCCCCGATTCCTCTGCAAGACGAACGAGCAGCGGCATCAGCTGGCGCGTCTCCTCGGTGCCGTGATCCTGCAATTCAATATAAAAATTATCCTTACCAAATATAGAGGCATAGTCAAGGGCGGTCTTTTTAGCACCGTCTATATCGCCCGCCGCCAAGAGTCTCGGGATCTTGCCCGAAAGGCAAGCCGACAGAGCTATAAGCCCCTCGCTGTGGGCGCGGAGCAACTCCTCATCAACACGAGGTTTTGAGTAAAATCCCTCGGTAAAGCCACGAGAAACAAGATCAATGAGATTCTTATATCCCGTCATATTTTTGCAGAGCAGAACGAGGTGATAATAGGAATCGTTATTTGCTCGCTTATCAAAGCGCGAAGACGTGGCAACGTAGACCTCACAACCGATTATGGGTTTTATCCCTGCCTTTTTGCAGGTCTTATAAAACTCGATAACACCGTACATATTGCCGTGGTCGGTTATAGCCACCGCATCCTGACCGCACTCGGCAAGTCTGTCGGGTATTTCCGCTATTCGGCAAGCGCCGTCCAGCAAGCTGTATTCAGTATGAAGATGAAGATGAACGAACTCTCCCATAGCGTCCTGCCTTTCTTATTTTTTAGATCAATTCCCTGCTTTTTGCAAGCTCCATGATCTTTGATATTCTGTGATTAAGTCCCGATTTTGAAATCGGAGGAATATGTATCTCCGCAAGCTCGGACAATGTAAGCGCGGGGTTAGCTAAGCGTAGGGCTGCCGTTGCTTTTAAGTCGTCGCCCAATTCTTCGAAGGCTCCCGTCGCAATAAGCGCTTCTATCGCCAAAACCTGCAACCCCGATGCTCCAACCGACTTTGCAATATTTCTCGTAACGCAATTTGTAGCACGATTCTCGTAGTTTCGAAGATCCTTTTCGATATAACTGTCCAAAAACTCAAAAAGAGTCTTGCTGGCACCCAAAACCGTCAAAAAGTCCTCAATCGCCGAATTGTTTTTATAAAAAACACTCATTTTTTCTTTGCGCGACGTAATTCCCGGTGCTTCGGTAACTATTTCCTCAAGTACCGAATGGATAAGCATAGCGCGAGTATCGTTGGCGGCATAAATTTCCAATGTATATGACTTTTTTGGATCACTCACACTACCGCAGGCGCAAAATGCCGCACGCGCAAACACCTGCTTGCAATTTTCACAGCCAAAATAAGCATTCAGAGCATCGACATCCTCATCAGCCCCCGAAAATTCGTCTGCAAAGGAGAGAAAACCTGCAATTTTGGCAGACTTGAATTTTAATTCAAACGCATTGTAGCATCCGCGTCTGATCTCATTTATTTCGGGTTCAATTTTATATATTGTCTTAAGCAGATGGCAGATCTGTTCTGCGGTAGACTTCTCTTTGATCTTTACAACGATCTGTCCGTCCAATACATCTGCGGACATGAGCGAGCCGAAAATATAAGCCTTTTTGCAACAGTTTGATTTTATCGGTAAAGTGTTTAGTTCATCTTTAACTTGTGATGAAAATGACATTTTTTTAGCCTTTCAATCTGTTTATTTCGATACGTAAATGATCTCGCACTCAAGTTCAACACCGAACCTTTCAAGCACAACGGCCCTCGTATGTTCAACAAGCGCAAGAACGTCCGAGGAGGTCGCTCCTCCGATATTGACCGTAAATCCCGCGTGCTTTTCGGATATTTGCGCTCCACCAACGGTGTAGCCCTTAAGACCGCAATCCTCTATCAGCTTGCCTGCAAAGTGACCCACCGGGCGCTTAAAGGTGCTACCTGCGCTTGGATACTCAAGCGGCTGCTTTTCTCGGCGCGAGGTCATATTTTGGGTCATAGAAGCGAATATCTCCTCGGCATCTCCATCTTTCATTTCAAGAGTTGCAGAAAGAATGATATATTCGGGATGGTCAGCAAAAATCGAGTGTCTGTAATCAAATTTGTGTTCTTCTCCCTTGACGGTTTTTATCTCGCCGTCCGCAGGATCAAAATACTCGGTTTCGACTACAACGTCGGACATCTGTCCACCGTAAGCGCCTGCATTCATATATACCGCACCACCCACAGTTCCGGGAATGCCGAAAGCAAATTCCAGCCCCGTAAGAGAATGCTTTTTGCCTGCCTCACTTGCAAGCTCGGTCAGCGATTTTCCGCATTCAACTCGTATCACGGTCTTGTCGCTTTTATGGATGTATTCTGTAGTGTTCAAGTGCTTTGTAAAAATGATAATTCCGTCAAAGCCCTCGTCGTCAAAAAGAAGATTTGATCCGTTACCTACCACCATATATTTATAGTTACAGTTCTTTACCGAACGCAGAACCTCGACAAGCTCGTCGCGTGTCTTTGGAAAAACTGCTACTTTGGCAGGTCCTCCGATTTTAAAGGATGAATGCTTCGATAAAGGTTCATTTTCGCGAATTTCAATGCTAGAATCGAAATCAGGGGTCATAGGTCTGTCCTTTCAAATTAAAACAGAATGTTTTCGATCTCGGAAAGATCGCTGATCGTATAGGTTATATTCATTCCGCCGGGAGCGATTTTTCGATTTGGATTATACCAGCAGGTGTCGATTCCTGCGTTGATTCCGCCCTTTATATCGGAAGAAAGCGAATCTCCGATAATTATTGAAGTATCCTTATCAAAGTCGGGAATTTTTGAAAATACCGCATCAAAATATTGAATCGTTGGCTTTTCTGCACCCATCTCCTCGGAAATAAACATATCTTCAAAATAGTGCCTAAGAGTGCTCTTGTCAAATCTGCCATGCTGCACTATGGCATAACCGTTTGTTACGATATACATTTTGACTCTGCCGTAAAGCTTTTTGCAAAGCTCCTCTGCACCGTCTAAAATATAACACTTTTGCGACAGGCTTGTAAGATAGTGCTTTGCTATCATTTCGGCATCGGCATCAACCAAACCGTAAAAATCGAGGAAGGTCTTCCAACGAGCGATAAAGAGATCCTTTTTGGTGATCTCGCCGCGCTCCAGCATCTTCCAATAGCTTTGATTAATCTCCGAATATTTTTCTACAATTTCATCGGTGGTGGGAAGCCCGACCAAAGATAAAACGTCCTTTACCGCCTCGTGCTCGGATCTTTTAAAATCAAACAACGTATCATCTGCATCAAATAAAACCGTTGTGTATTTTGACATTACTACAATACCGCCTTTAATCAATATATTAATATTATACAATATAAAATAGAAAATTGCAACACCAAATTATAATTTAGCGTTGCAATTTTGAGTTAAGTCAATATTTAACACGACATTCGGGGCATTCGTCGCCGTAGCAGCTGTTAAAGCCGCAGATGGGGCAGATATGCTGCTCGACCTCGCGAGTAAGATTTATAGGAAAACGTGTTCCCTTTAATCTATGTACTTGGTCGCCGTTGTAATATACCTTGCCGACCTTACCGTAAGGAAGTCTCAACTTGACCTTTCTGCCGCTTACGTCAAGCCTTACGACCATAACCAAATCGTCCATTGCCAGACGATAATGTCGGATATATTCTCTTTTAGTGGAAAGGACCGTACCCGTAAATTCCTTTGCAAAAAGATTATGGAAATAATGAATTTTCCAAGCTATAAAGAGCCAAATAAGCAGAGAAAGTACGGCGGAAGCCAGCGTGTATGTCAAACGAATACCGTGGTAATCAAACACAGCATGCGAGCCTGTATGATAACATAATCCTGCTAATGTAACCGCTATCAGCAATAGAAAAAGGGTTTTCTTGAAAATTATAAATCTGATTCCCTGTTTTACGGTCATTTTAATCCCCCCAGTTTTATCCTTGATTTAATTGTACCATATAATGGGGTCATTATCAAGAGAAAATTCGAAAAAGCTAACAAACTGCGTCAATTTTAAAATTTATTGAGAATTTATATAATATATTATAATTTTATACTTGAAAATTTTCCAATAATGAGTTATAATATAATGTGGATGTTTATTATTAAGGTGAAGGATCCAAATTTGACGAAAGGAGTCGGATATGTTCATTATCGGTATCACCGGTCCCAGTGGATCGGGCAAGGGCGAGATTTCAAAACATCTTTCGTTAAAGGGCGCAAGAATAATAGATGCCGATGAGGTGTATCACGACGTTATCACTCCCCCCTCGGCTTGTATCGATGAATTGGTCTCAAATTTCGGCAAGGAGATATTGACCGACACGGGGGCAATTAACAGAAAAAATCTTGCCTTGATCGTGTTCGGCGAAGAAAACAAAGAAAAACTTGAGCGATTGAACAAGATCACCCATAAATATGTGATAGAGCGCATAAACGACATTATTTCCGGCTGCCAAAATCAAGGCGTTGACGTTTGCGTAATAGACGCGCCTTTGCTTATCGAAGCAGATATTGTAAAGGATTGCGACCTGACCGTCGCGGTTCTTGCCAATACAAATATTCGAACAGACAGAATTATGCTCCGCGACTCTATTGACAAAGCCGCAGCAGAAAGACGCATAATGTCGCAAAAGCCGGATTCCTTTTATATCGAATATACCGACGAAATTGTATATAACAACGGAGACCTGATCTCCTTGAAGCAACAAGTTGATACGATCCTTTCAAAAAGGAGGATATCATTATGACGCGATCCCGCAAAAAGTACTCCGCTTCGGGCTCTGGATGGGGCAAAATAATACTCATCGTCTTGGCTATCTCAATCGTTTTCGGATTTTTATTTGACTTTGCCGTATCGCAGATAGAATTCGCAATATACCCAAAGCCCGATGAATACGCAGGCTCGGTTGAAAGATATTCCGAAAGATTTAACGTGCCTGAGGAGCTTATTTGGGCAGTCATAAAGACCGAAAGCGGATTCAACTCCTCTGCCGTATCAGACAAGGGAGCGGTTGGACTTATGCAGTTGACCGAATCCACGTTTAACGAGATCAGCACTCAACGCCTAAAAGAAGGACTTGACCCCGGTATGAGGTACGATCCCGATACCAATATACGGTACGGTACATATTACCTTTCATATCTTTACGCAAGATACAACAACTGGGATGCCGCACTCGCCGCATATAACGGCGGACTTGGAAACGTTGACGAATGGGTCGACGATAGCGGCAAGCTCTCTGTTAATGACATTCCTTTTAAGGAAACGAGAAATTACGTCAAGAAAGTCAATCGCGCACGAGAAAAATATGAGAATCTTTACTGATCTCTCTAAAATAAAAAACAATACATAGATAATTCTATGAAGAAAGGATAAAAAAATGAGCAACGAACTTACCTACACAAAAGCTAATTTTTACGACAAGGCAACCGACGCGGAGATCAAAGCCGCTTACGATTACTGTGACGGCTACATGACCTACATGGATGCCTCCAAGACCGAGAGAGAGGCTGTTAAGGTCTCTATCGCTATGGCAGAGGCACAGGGTTACAAGCCCTATTCCTTTGGCATGGAAATCAAGGCAGGCGACAAGTTCTACTATAACAATCGCGGCAGAAATCTCTACCTTTTCAGAATCGGTAGCGAGAACATCAACAACGG
>JAZUAS010000082.1:0-4820 GCA_045638125.1 Eubacteriales bacterium
GAAAAGCCACCGTCATACAGAGATAAAGAGGGATAAATATAACTATGATCTGTGCGATCATAGGAGAGAGCAGCTCGCGGCTGACGGGGTAGATGAATCTGTCCGTTATCTGCAAAAGCAGAGCGATAAATAGGCAGATAGAGATCAGCAGAAGCGGCAAAAATTGCTCTTTTTTTACGGCGTCCTGCAACGCCGAAAGCCTTTTTTGATTGTGTTTCATTTTTTATCCTTAATTATTTGGCAAATACAGATTTTTTGATGCTCTCGGCGGTCTCGTCGTCCTTCAATGCACGAACAAGCTCAAGACCGAAGTCGAATGCCGCACCCATGCCCTTTGCGGTGATGACGTTTCCGTCCTTAACTACGGTTTCGGTCTCGGAGACGGTAGCACCGTTCAAAAATTGCTCAAAGCCGGGGTAACATACGGCGCGCTTGCCCTCAAGGTAACCTCTTTTGCCGAGAACCAGGGGAGCGGCACAGATAGCGCAGAGATACGCGCCCTTTTTAGCCGCAACGCGGAGAGCGGTGTCGACTATCTTGCTTTCGTCAAGATTAGTGGAGCCGGGCATGCCGCCGGGGAGAATTATCATCTCGGGAGCGGAGTCGCGGTACATAACGTCGGGAATGTCGGCTTGAACAGTGATGCCGTGAGAGCCCACGATCATATCCTTGCCGCCAATTCCCACCGTGGTGACCTCGAGATTTGCGCGTCGGAGTATATCGAGTGGACAGAGCGCCTCGACTTCTTCAAAGCCGTCAGCTAAAAACATATAGATCATATCAAAAATTCCTTTCGGTTGAAATTGAAAGCTACAAATTAAGTATATCATAATACATAACGTTTGTCAACGAGAAAAAAGGCAAGAAAAATCCATATTTGGTTTGATTTATTTCAAGTAATTCTATTGACTTTTTTCTTTTAGGGTTTATAATTATAATGAGTAGGCTTGCGGCAATCGTCGCAAAACGGATTTTTATTCGCTTGCGCTTATGCAGAAAGGGAACAGAATGGCTACTGCCGCAAAAAAACAATATAATATGACAGAGGGACCTCTGCTCGGCAAAATGCTGAAATATGCGTTCCCTTTGATGGCGACGGGACTTTTGCAGGTCCTTTACAACGCGTCCGATATGATCGTCGTGGGCAACCTTTCCTCGGCAGGAAGCGTTGCCATGGGAGCGGTCGGCTCCTGCGGTCCGCTTATCAATCTGCTGGTGAACTTCTTTATGGGACTTTCCGTAGGCACAGGTATCTGCGTGGCGCAGGGAATAGGAGCCAAGCGTCATGACGAAGTAAAGGACGTAGTCCACACCTCGCTGCTGGGCGGTCTTATCTGCGGACTTTTCGTGGGCATCTTCGGCTTTATTATGTGCGAGCCGTTACTAAAGCTTATGCTGGGCGGAGGAGAGGAGACCGCCAAGACCCTTTCCGAGGCGGTTCCTTATATGAGAGCCTATTTCGTGGGCATGCCCGCGATGATGGTATACAACTTTTTAGCGTCGGCTCTCCGCTCGTCGGGCGACACCAAGAGACCCTTGATATTCCTTTCAATATCGGGACTTCTCAACGTTGGACTTAACCTCGTCATGGTTCTCTTTTTTGGCTTGGGAGCTATCGGCGTCGGTATCGCCACCAGCGCGGCGCAGTATGCGTCGGCTATTATGATACTCGTCTATATGTGCCGCTACAACGGCTTATGTAAGATAGATCTTCGCGCGGTAAGAATGAAAAAAGAGAATATCGCGGCGATAGTGAGAAACGGTCTGCCCGCAGGTATTCAGAGCGTGGTGTTCTCAATATCCAACGTGCTTATTCAGTCTACCGTCAACTCCTACGGCGACGCTGTGATCGCGGGCAACGCGGCGGCGGGAAACATCGAGGGCTTTGTTTACATAGCTATGAATTCGCTCTATCAGACCGCTATGACCTTCGCGGGTCAGAACGTTGGCGCGGAGAAAATAGAAAGAGTTAAAAAGGTGGGCATTATTGCGGTAACGGTAGTTGTGATCACCGGACTTATCATAGGCGGATTGTGTTTGATTTTTGGAGAACACCTGCTATTGCTTTACGTTAACGAACCAGATCCTATCTTTCAGGATCAGGTCCTGTCAGCAGGAAGACTGCGACTAAATATTATCTGTACAACGTATTTTCTGTGTGGAGTGGTGGAGGTTTTGACCGGACTGATGAGAGGAATGGGCAAACCGATCATTCCTGTGGTAATATCGATAATCGGTTCCTGTGCGCTACGTATACTGTGGATAATTACAGCTTGCAATATCATTTTCCCCGGTCAGATAGAATGGCTATATCTTGTCTATCCGGTGACGTGGATAGTAACCGCAGCGGCACTCCTCGTCTGTTGTGTTAAGACGTATAAGCATCTTATCAGGCAGAGGCTAAAAATCTTACCGGGGCTCGGGCTTCGGTCAATGTGCAGTAAAAAAAGTCGCGGAATTTGTTAAATTTTTACTTATTACTACTTGATAAAGTGATAAATTTGTGGTAAACTATAATTTGGTAAAAAAATTTGAGCGAGAAATACTCGCAGATATAAGAAAGGTGGATCTAAAAATGACCTACAACAAGAAGTCTATCGAAGACGTTGTTATCAATGCAGGCACTCGTGTGTTCGTTCGTTGCGATTTCAACGTACCCAGCAAGGACGGTGTTATCACCTCCGACAAGAGAATCGTAGAAGCACTTCCCACTATCAAGTACCTTATGGCTAAGGGCGCAAAGGTAATTCTCGCTTCCCACATGGGCAAGCCCCACAACGTATTTACTCCCGACTTCAAGCTCACCAAGAAAGAGCTTAAGAAGGTTGCTGAGCTTCCCGAAGCAGAGCAGGCAGCAGCTACCGCTGAATATCTTGAAAAGGCAAAGAAGGACGTTAAGAAATTCTCCCTTAAGATCGTAGCTGACAGACTTAACGAGTACCTCGACGGTAAGGTTGCATTCGCTACCGACATCGTAGGCGATGACGCTAAGGCAAAGATCGCCGCTATGGAAAACGGCACTTGCGTTCTTCTTGAAAACGTTCGTTTCGACGCAGGCGAGGAGAAGAACAAGCCCGAGTTCGCAAAGGCACTTGCTGACCTCTGCGGCGAGGACGGACTTTACGTAAACGACGCATTCGGTACCGCTCACAGAGCACACGCTTCCACCGCAGGTGTTGCCGCATATCTCCCTGCAGTTTGCGGTTACCTTATCGGTAAGGAGATCGGCGTTATGGGTAAGGCTCTTTCCAATCCAGAGCGTCCCTTCGTTGCTATTCTCGGCGGAGCTAAGGTTTCCGACAAGCTCAACGTTATCAACAACCTTCTCTCCAAGGTTGACACCCTTATCATCGGCGGCGGTATGGCTTACACCTTCCTCGCGGCTAAGGGCTACGGCGTAGGTCAGTCTCTCCTTGACAGCGAAAAGATCGACTACTGTCGTGAAATGATGGCAAAGGCAGAGGCTAACGGCGTTCAGCTTCTTCTCCCCATCGACTGCACCACTATTGCAGAGTTCCCCAATCCCATCGACGCTCCCGTTGAAACCGTAATTGTTGATGCAGACAAGATTCCTGCTGACAGAGAGGGCTGCGACATCGGTCCCAAGACCATGGAGCTTTACGCAAATGCAGTTAAGACTGCGAAGACCGTTGTTTGGAACGGTCCTATGGGCGTATTTGAGAACCCCACTCTTGCAAAGGGAACTATCTCGGTAGCGCAGGCGCTTGCTGACAGCGATTGCATCTCTATCGTAGGCGGCGGTGACTCTGCGGCGGCTTGTGAGACTCTCGGCTTTGCTGACAGAATCACTCACATCTCCACCGGTGGCGGCGCATCTCTCGAGTTCCTCGAAGGACTCGAACTTCCCGGTATTGCGGCACTTCAGGACAAATAATTAATAATTCATAAAAGGGGAAACCCCCACTTGTGTGTTTCCCCTCTTTTCGCCTCTGGCGAAAATTCACCCTTTCGTGGCGCTCTGGAAGGGTAGGGGTATTTCGCTCGTTGCGACGAGCGACCGCCGATCTCGGCGTGTTACTTCGGGCACAAGTGCCCTCGTCGTGAGTTTTCTCCGAAAACATCACCAAGCGACAAGCCTTTGAAAAGGCTTGAGCGAAACTTTCAAAAACATAGTAAAGGAATCTTTTAAAATGAGAAGATACGTAATTGCAGGAAACTGGAAAATGAATATGACTCCCAACGGCGCAAAGGCTCTTATCAATGAGATGAAGCCTCTCGTTGAGGGTAAGACTAATTGTGACGTTGTTCTTTGCGTACCCGCAATCGACATTCCCGCGGCAGTTGAGGCTGCAGCAGGCTCCAACATCAAGATTGGTGCAGAGAACGTTCACTTCAAGGCATCGGGCGCTTACACCGGCGAGATCTCCGCAGAGATGCTCTGCGAGGCTGGCGTTGAGTACGTTGTAATCGGTCACTCCGAGAGAAGACAGTACTTCGGCGAGACCGACCAGACCGTTAACCTCCGCACCCTTGCGGCTCTTAATGCAGGCCTTAAAGCTATCGTTTGCGTAGGCGAAACTCTCGAACAGAGAGAGCTCGGCTACACCGAGACCCTCCTCAAGTTCCAGACCAAGATGGCTCTTACCAACGTTACCGCAGAGCAGATGAAGAACGTTATCATCGCTTACGAGCCTGTTTGGGCTATCGGTACCGGCGTTACCGCTACTGCTGATCAGGCAGACGAGGGTAACGGCTACGTTCGCGCGGCTGTTGCCGAGATGTTCGGCGCAGACGTTGCTGAGGCTACTACCGTTCAGTACGGCGGTTCTATGAACGACAAGAATGCAGCAGAGCTCCTC
>JAZUAS010000083.1:0-14947 GCA_045638125.1 Eubacteriales bacterium
CTTATCTCTTTTAACCATTGGGGTTGGGGGACACGGGGGAGGGGCTGTTGAAACGAATAAAAATGCGGCATGTTCGCTTTTTTATTCGTAAGACCCGCCCCTATCCTCCGTGCGGCGTTTCTTTTGTAACTTTTCTTTCGCTGTTGAAAGAAAAGTTAGTATTAAACTAACAGATAAATCAAAATTCGAACGTTTTTCTAATTGGAAATAAATGTAAGAACTTGAAATTAATTGTAAAAAGCCATCAAACGGCAGATGTTTTGGTTTGAACAGGGCATAAAATCACACAAAAAGATAAAAAAGATTTAAAAAACTGAACGATTTATTTTAATTTTTTTAAATACCTCTTGATTAATTTGTCAGTGTATATTATAATATTAACATCGTAGTGGTGCAAAGTGGAGCTAATGTGGTGATAAATGGAGCAATTCCTGAGCCGATGCTACGCTTGGACTACTGATACGGGAAAGGAGGTATTTCTATGTTTACAGGTGAATTTGAACACAGTGTTGACTCTAAAAATCGAATATTTGTCCCCTCTAAATTCAGAGACGAGCTTGGAGAGACGTTCATGGTAGTCCGTGACATCCGCGGCCCTATTCTCAAGATCTATTCGCTTGAAGGATGGAAGGAATATCTCGCACCCATTAAAGCACAGGAAAGGCGCGTTGCCGAAAAGGCACTCCGCTATCTTCACAGAAATGCGGCGCAGGTATCTCCCGACTCGCAGGGAAGAATAATTCTTTCTCCCTCGCTTCTGTCTTACGCCGAAATCGAAAAAGAAGCCGTGGTGGTGGGATGCAGCGATTACTGCGAGATCTGGTCTCAAAAGAATTACAGAGCCGAGATCGAAAACGAGGATGCTGATGAGATCCGCTCAGAGCTTGAAAGATTGGGGCTTTGATGATGGAGAAGAAAATAAATTTTTCACACCGATCGGTGTTGCTTGACGAGTGCATTGAGGCACTTGCTATAAAGCCGGACGGAATTTACGTTGACGGCACTGCAGGCGGCGGTGGCCATTCGCTTGAAATAGTCAAAAAGCTTACTGCTGGTGGCAGACTGATCGCCATTGACCGTGACGACGCGGCAATA
This sequence comes from Eubacteriales bacterium, assembly GCA_045638125.1. GTDB lineage: Bacteria > Bacillota > Clostridia > Oscillospirales > CAG-272 > SVTX01. The sequence goes on from JAZUAS010000083.1 coordinate 1,096, forward strand.
GCGGCGGCGACAGAGCGACTTCGCGAGTTTAGTGATCGGGTAACGTTTGTAAGAAATAATTTTTCGTCTATAAAAGAGAGCGTAGAAATGCTTGGCATCGACAAGATCGACGGAGTTTTGCTTGATCTTGGTGTGTCGTCTTATCAGCTTGACACTCCTGAGCGCGGATTTACTCACAATACAGACGCGCCGCTCGATATGAGAATGGACAGACGAAACGAGCTTGATGCCTACACGGTAGTCAATACGTACAGTGCCGATCAGCTCAAAAAGGTCATATACAACTACGGAGAGGATCGGTTTGCGCCAAAGATTGCGGCGGCAATCGTCAAATTCCGTGAAAAGGAAGACATTAAAACCACCGGTCAGCTGGTGGATATTATAAAGAGCGCTATCCCTGCAGCGGCAAGGGAGGGCGGTCACCATCCCGCAAAAAGAACCTTTCAGGCGATACGCATTGAGGTCAACGGTGAGCTTGATGCTATCGAGCCGACTATAAGGGATGCGGTGGAGATACTAAATCCCAATGGCAGGGTGGCGATAATAACGTTCCATTCCTTGGAGGATAGAATCGTTAAGCAGACCTACGCAGATCTGGCAAGTGGATGCAATTGTCCGAGATCGTTACCCGTATGTGTTTGCGGTCGCAAGCCCAAGGTTAACGTAATAACCAGAAAGCCGATACTCCCAAGTGAGGTCGAGCTTGAAGAAAATCCGCGCTCGAGAAGCGCAAAGCTCCGTGTGGCGGAGAAAATATAAGGCAAACGGCGCGCGTTCATCGTCGAATGTGGTCGATTGCCCGAGAAAAAACGGAGGAAGTCGATGAAAAAGACGGGAGCGAGAGTCGCTACCGCTATGGCAGAGCCTATGACGGGTACTTATAGCGGTATAGACATCGGAGCGTTGTATATTGATATGCTCTGCGAGAAATTTAAAAATCGCGGCATCAAGACCGGACTTTCAGCACAAAGAAGCGCAGAAATACGGAAAAATGCGGAAATGCTGGGAATCGAGTTTGAAAGCGTATCCGCAAAGGACGAAAAATACAGAACCATGAATATAGACGGCAAGGCTTATATGAGCTCAGACGACTTTGCCGCTTATTATAAAGATCTCAGAGGCTACAAAATGCCGCACTTCTACTCTCGCGCGGAAAAGGAGTATGAAGAAGCGGAGGCGGTTAGAAATGTGCAGGAATCGGGTAAACCGCCAAAAAAAGCTTTGTGGCTTGCCATAAAAAGACGCACTAAAGAGTTAGTTCTCGGATTTGTCAAGGATTTTATCATTGACGAAGGCCGAAAGCAGGCTGAGGAAGTGGTTGAGGGAAAGAAAAAAAGATTTCCCAAAGCTATTATTCCCGTGCTGGCAATAGTGACCTTGTCGCTGATGCTGGTGGTGTGCAGCTCGGTTATGGTAAGCCGCGCCTCGGGTGACGTTAGCAAGCTCGAATATCAGATCGAGCAGCTTCAAGAGTCCAAAAAGGATCTTGAGGGAAAGCTGGTTGAGAAAAATAATATGCTTGATATACAGAGGATCGCGATCGAGGAGTATAATATGATCAACGGCAATTATGCTACGTCAAAATTTCTCGACGTTACCGAAGATGAAGAAATAAAGCTTTACGATAAGGGTATAAGCGAAGATTCTTTTTTGAAAACGATATTGAAGGCGATCGGCTTGATGTCCGATTGATCGGTATAATTGCCAAGCGTCTTACCGTTCTTTTTAGGGACGAATTGCTCTCTCCCGCCAAGTAAAACTTGTGCAAATGGGCGAACGCAACTCGCCCCTAAAATGATTTTTAGAGGTTGTTTTAGGGTAATAACTTACAAGGACAAGACATATACTGATGTGAAAATCTTATTTTGGAAAAGCCCAAAAGCCTTTTCCTGTATAGAGAATGCTTATATGTAAGGAGAATTTGTTATGGAGGGCGGAGCACCCGGCAAAAAAGTAAGGTCGCGAGCGGGCTGGTTATGCATAATAATGAGCGTGCTGTTTTTAGTCCTTGCTTTAAGAGTATTTATATATCAGACATTTCAGTTCGCCGACTTTCAGCAAAAGGTAATAGATCAGATAACTCAGGAGACGACCGTGAGCGCTGACCGAGGAAATATATACGACACAAACGGAATAGTTATTGCTACGAATGTTACTACTTACCGCCTTTTTCTCGATCCTGCGGCAATAAGCAGAAAGAGCCAGGAGGACGGAGTGGACTATGCCGACGTTATTGCAAAGGGTATAGCGGCAATAGATACTATCGGTGTCAGCTATGAGGCGGTCATAAAGGAAGCCGGATACACAAGGTACAAGGACAGAACTCTTGCCAGAAATATAAGCGAGGTCGAAGCGGATGCCGTGAGAGCATTTATGCTTGAAAGCGAGATAGACGATATGGCGCTTTTGCATCTTCAAGCCACGAGCAAGAGATATTACCCTTATAATGAGCTTGCTTGTCACGTTATCGGATTTACCGGAGGAGACGGCGAGGGACTTTACGGCCTTGAATATCAGTACGACGAGATACTTTCGGGTACTGACGGAAAGTACATAGGAGCCAAGGACTCCTTTGGAAACGAGCTTGTTTATGATTACGAAAGCTACATTCCCGCTATCGACGGTTACAATATCACTACCACTATAGATGTTTACATACAGGCGGAGCTTGAGGAGCAGCTCAAGACCACCTACCATGAATCGGGCGGAAAGAACCGTGCTTGCGGAATAGTTATGGACTGCGAGACCGGAGCGATACTTGCGATGGCGGTATATCCCAGCTACGATTTGAACAATCCCAGAACCTTGACGTATCAGTGCGAGGCAATCTGGCAGGAGGCATGCTCCAAGCTGAAATCCTGCGGCTTAAAGGAGGGAAGCGAGGAATACAAGCAGTATGCCCTTGAGCTTTACTGCAAGGCGACCGACAAAAAGCAAAGTCAGGTCAAGGAAACCTTCCCCGACTACGAAACCTTTGAGGAAAAGCTCAAAATGGAGCTTATGATGTCTTCTTGGCTCAACAAGGCAGTTAACGAAATGTATATGCCCGGATCGACCTTTAAGGTTATTACAGCGGCTATGGCCTACGAGGAAAATCTCGTCAACGACAAAGATAACAATTTTGTCAACTGTACGGGCTCTGCTACCGTTCTCGGTCAGAAGATACACTGTCACTATCACAAGGGTCACGGAAGCCTATCCTTTGCGGAGGGACTTCAGCAGTCCTGCAACCCCGCGCTTATGAAGATAGGCGCACAGATCGGAGCGGAAAGATATCTCAATTATTTTGAAACGTTTGGATACTTTGAAAAGAGCGGAATTGATATTTCGGGCGAGAGCGTTACCACCAAGGGAGTTACGTTCTGGAGTGAGGAGGATTTTGTAGAGTCGGCGTTAAGCTCACTCAATCTTGCTGTTGCATCCTTCGGTCAGAACTTCAAAATATCCCCCATAGCACACCTTACCGCTATCAACGCGGTGGCGAACGGCGGTAATCTCGTAACCCCTCACTTTATCAAAGAGATCACCGATAACGAGGGCAACGTTATTTTCTCTTACGAGACAAATATTCGCCGTCAGGTTATCAGCGAGGAAACGTCCAGACACGTTTCCGCAATTCTTGAGGACGGTGTTTCGGGCGACGGCGGTGCGAAGAACGCTTACGTTGCAGGATACAGAGTTGCGGCAAAGACCGGAACCAGTGAAAAGAAGGACACCAAGCGCGAGGGTTATATTCCTTACGTTTGCTCAACGGTTGGATATGCTCCTGCGGAAAACCCTAAAATATCCACCCTTATTTTGGTTGACGAGCCTACCGAGGGCGTGCTTTATGCAAGTACGATCGCCGCGCCTTACGTCGGTAATCTGCTTGAAGAAATATTGCCGTACTACGGAGTTGAAGCGGAATATAGCGAGGAAGACTTGAATAAGCAGACCATCACCGCTCCCTTCCTCATACAGAGCGGAGTGCAGGGTGCCACTGAATTTGCTCAAAATATGGGCTTTAAGGTCAAGGTCATCGGAAACGGCGAAAAGGTAAAGGCACAGTCTCCTGCCCCCGGAAGTCAGCTTGAGCGAGGCTCTGCTACTATTTATCTCTACACCACAGACGAGGCGGTTAATGAAATAAAGACGGTTAAGGTTCCCGACCTTGTCAGTGAAAAGACGACCGCATACGCGGCTAACGGAACACTGCTCAATCTCGGACTTAACATAAAGATAACCGGAACCAAGAACTATATGACCGGCAAGGGTGCTTACGTTGTGGCGCAGGATATTGCCCCCGGAACAGAGGTGCCTATCGGAACTGTTATAAACGTTACCTTCCGACATCTTGACGACGACGGAGATTACGACTACGACATAGAATATCCGCTCGGCGATGGCAACGACGGATAGGATTTTCTGAATTACGTTTATTTTCCCTCGCATTTTTTAGACTAAAGAAAAATATAATGTCTTGATACTTATATTTTTCGGAGGTCGGGATGCGTCTTACAGAATTACTTAAAAGCTTAAATTTTGTCCTTGACGGCACTTATGAAGCCGCGAAGGACGTTGAGATCACGGGAATTTGTCCCAATTCGTCGCGCGTGGAGCCGGGCAACCTCTATATAGCAATAGAGGGGCTTCACGCCGACGGACACGCTTATATCCCTGAGGCGATCAGAAAAGGTGCGGTCGCCGCAGTGGTATCGAGGCGAGCGGTCGATGAAGGAAGAGTCGATATAGAAAACAGTGATTTTCCTTTTATCGTCTGCGATAATACGCGAAGGATAATGTCCTATCTTTTCGCCGCGTGGTATTCTGAACCACAAACAAGATTGAAAATGATCGGCGTGACGGGGACTAACGGAAAGACCTCTGTCAGCCGTTTGATATATGAAATATTGACTCGTTCGGGTAAAAAATGCGCTTTGATCGGAACTACGGGTTGCAGAACGCATTTGAGAGAGATTGCTATAAGAAGCAGAAATCCCGAGGCTAATATGACCACTCCCGACCCCGAGGAGCTTTACGCGATCCTTGACGCCGCGGCAGACGACGGATGCGAATACGCAATAATGGAGGTCACATCCCACGCACTTGTATTTGATAAGGTCGCTCCGATAACATTTGACATATCGGTATTTACAAACCTTACCGAGGATCATCTTGATCTGCACAAAAATATGGAAAGCTATTTTGCCGCAAAATCGAGGCTGTTTAGCCAGAGCCGATGCGCGGTGATAAATTACGATGACAGATACGGCAGGCTTCTTGCCGATAACATAAACATACCCGCAACGCTTTGCACGGCAGAGTGCCGTGACACTGGATGCGCCGCTGAGGACATCCGCCTTTACGGAGAACGCGGGATAGAATATAAGCTCACACACCCCGAGCTGAGATTGCGAGTACGCTCACCGCTTCCGGGTAGATTTAACGTGATGAATACTATGCAGGCGGCACTGGTTGCAAGGCGACTGGGTGTATCTGCAAAAGACATAAAGGACGGATTGGCGCATTTTTCGGGAATAGACGGGAGACTTCAACGTTTAAAAACGCGCGAAAACGTGGATTTTAACGTATACGTTGATTACGCTCACACTCCCGACGCTCTTGAAAATCTTCTCCGCGCTGTAAAAGGATTCGTTACGTCGGATCAAAGAATAGTTTTGATCTTCGGTTGCGGTGGCGACCGAGACAGAGGTAAACGTCCGCACATGGGTAAGATTGCGGTGGAAATGGCGGATTTTGTGATAATCACTGCAGATAATAGCCGTAGCGAGAAGATGTCGGATATAATCGACGACATTCTATCGGGAATTAGTGAATGTTACGGTGCGCCGTACACGGTCATTGAGGACCGTAAGGCGGCTATTGAGTATGCTATTAAAAACGCAAGAAAAGGAGACGTTATTCTGCTTGCGGGCAAGGGACATGAAGAATACGAGATCACAAGTGACGGAAAGAGACGCTTTTGCGAGCGAGAGATCGTCACGGAGTTGATCACTAAATATTACGGTTAAGCGAAGTTATAGAAAAAGACGCAAAAATCCGAGAGAGGGGTATCCTATGAAAATAAAGCTTGGTATGTCGAGATCAAATATGGCAGACGTTGCGCGTTTTTGCGGCGGCGAATTGTATGATTTTACAGGTGATGTCGGAAACAGCTTTGAATATATATGTACCGATTCGAGAGAGGCGGACGAGAATACAATGTTCGTTGCCACTCGCGGCGAGAGAGTTGACGGACATGATTATATAATTAAGGCTATTGAAGAGGGCTGCCGTTGTGTTCTTTGTGAGTACGTGCCTACCAATATCTCGGGTAAAAAAGTGGCTTACGTTGTGGTAGATAATTCAATAGACGCATTCGTTGATTGCGCCAGAGGTTACCGTGAGGGACATGAAATCTTGACCGTTGCTATTACGGGTAGCGTTGGAAAGACAACTACCAAGGAGCTTTGTGCGGCTATCCTCAACAAAAAATACAATACCTATTTTACGCAGGGCAATTTCAACAGTGTCATAGGTATGCCTATGTCGCTTATGGAGGCGACAGAGGAGCATGAGGCGGCAGTGTTTGAAATGGGAATGAGCGGCTTTGGCGAGATCAGAAGAATGACCAATGCGGCAACTCCCTTTGTGGGTATGGTCACAAATATAGGATCCTCTCATCTTGAATATCTAGGCACGAGAGAAAATATCGCTCGCGCAAAGCTTGAAATAGGAGAGGGAATAGTCGACGGCGGATACCTTTTGCTCAATGGCGACGAGCCTCTGTTAGCCGATCATTACTCCGACAGATACGAGACCCTATACGTCGGATTTGGAGAAAATTGCTCGGTTCGTATCGACAACGTTAGAGTTGACGGGAGCGGAAGCTGCTTTGACCTTTATTTTGCCAACCGTTCTCTCTATGATCTTAAGATCTCTCTTATCGGAAAGCATTTTGCATACAATGCGGCATTTGCGGCATTGGCTGCCCACCTGCTTGGAGCTGACGAGAGAAGCATAAGAGACGGTCTTGCCTCATACAAGGCAGGCAATATGCGAATGAATATTTACGAGAAGGACGGCGTGACGGTGCTCGCCGATTGCTACAATGCTGCTCCCGAATCAATGATGGCGGCGATAGATACTCTCTCCGCGCTTCCCGTCAAAGGAAAAAAGATTGCGGTGTTAGGAGACATGAAGGAGCTTGGCAAGGATTCCGATGCTCTTCATAAAAACGTTGGAAAATATCTTGCCGAAAAGGGAATTGATCTGCTATTTACGCTTGGTGAGTCGGGCGCACTTATTGCAGATGCGGCTATCTCGTCTGGTTTGGCGCAAGATTGCGCAGTATCGGTCAGAGAGGCTGACGGTAAAGAGGAACTTGCAGAAATAGTTAAGGAAAAGCTCACCTCTGGCGACGCGATCCTCTTTAAAGCAAGTAGATCGGTTAAGCTTGAGGACGTTATTAATTCAGTGTTCTCATAAAAACAATGAAAATTTGAAAAATCAACGAGAAGGAAAGACAGACGATGTTTTATAATTTCATAAATGAATTGACAAGCCTTGATATTAATCGTATAATAGGTATAGAAGCGGTAATCCTTTGCTTGGCGGTTTTTGCGCTAACGGTATTGGCTACGAGATTGATTCTGCCCGTGCTTCGCGCAAAAAAGCTGAATCAGCCGATAAATATGTACGTTAAGGAGCATGCCGGCAAATCGGGAACTCCTACTATGGGTGGAATCTGCTTTATAATCGCTTTCCTTACAGTTGCTCTTATTTGGGTGATTCTTGAAAAGTGCGGCGTTATGGGAGAGAATATAAACAACAGACTTATTCCTTTTGCGCTGACACTCTGTCTTGGCGTTGCAAACGGTCTTATCGGCTTTATCGACGACTACAAAAAGCTTGTCAAAAAGGAAAACGAGGGACTTTCGGAAATTCAGAAGCTTATACTTCAAGTTGCCTTTGCGGCGGCTTATCTTTGCATGATGGGAATGACAAATAATCTTCCCACCGCTCTGAAGATACCGTTTATTGAGTTCGCACTCGATCTTGGATGGTTTGCGTATCCTCTTTATCTCTTGGTTATCGTTGGATTTGTCAACAGTACGAATATCACCGATGGCATCGACGGTCTTGCGTCTTCCATCGGCTCTACCGTGGCGATCGCCCTCATAGTAATGGCGGTCGTTACAGGCTCAAGATACACGGGACTTGTAGGCGCTATGCTTTTGGGCGCGCTTCTCGGATTTCTCGTGTTCAACCGTTACCCTGCAAAGATATTTATGGGTGACACCGGCTCGCTCTTTATTGGCGGAATCATTATGGGATGTGCCGTCAGCGAGGGACAGCTCTTTTCGGTGATAATCATGTCTATGGTGTTCATTTTCGAGATGCTTTCCAGCCTTTGGCAGAGAGTTTACTTCAAGCTTACAAAGGGTAAGAGATTTTTCAAAAAAGCCCCTGTTCACCATCACTTCCAGCTTATGGATTGGAGCGAGGTCAAGATAGTGACGGTGTTTGCCGTCGTTTCGGCTCTGCTTTGCGCCGTTGGTGTTCTCGGAGCGGTTCTCAAGTTTTAAATAAATCTGATTTTATTAACAATTTTCGGAAAGGAGATCAAATATGGCTCAAAAAGATCCAAAAGACAAGAAAAAAGGCTTTTTTCTGCGTCGCGGCGCTCAAAAGCTTAGTGATATGTACGAAAAGGATCTTGAAAAGAACGATCCTATATATCTCCAACCGATACACTCTCCGAATGATGATTTGCACGAAGAAAAGTTGCTTGTCCGAGGGGGAATAGACGTATATTTTCTTATAATCGTGATAGCTATCGCGCTTTTCGGCGCGGTGATGGCATATAGCGCAAGCTCCTTCACGGGAGAGAAATATATGGGTGACAGTCTGTATTATTTAAAGCGTCATTTAGGATTTATGGCTTTGGGTGTGATGCTTGCCGCTCCTTTCGTGATTCTGGCTCGTCCGTGGCTTTGGCGAGTATTGGGACTTATGGGATATGCAGGCTCGGTCGTATTGCTTATAGCAGTTCTCTTAGTTGGTGACACGGGAGGCGGAGCTCAAAGATGGATAGCTATCGGCCCTATTACCATTCAGCCCTCTGAAATATCAAAGGTGGCGGTGGTGCTTGTTCTTGCGCTGATAATGTCGAAATATGAGAAGAAGATAGAAACCTCTCAACGATTCGGAGGACATTTCAGATACGGTGTGCTTTATCCTGTAGCCGTTATTGGCGTGATATGCGGACTTGTTATGCTCGAAAAGCACTTGTCGGGTCTTATAATTATTGGTTTGCTCGGTCTTTTGATTATGTTTATCGGCGGAACACAAAAAAAGTGGATGGCTATGATCTGTGGCGCAGGTGCTATTGTAGTATTTGTGGTGCTTCTGGTTTCCGATTATGCGCAAGAGCGAGTTATGACGTGGCTGTTTATAGAAAAGGCTGACCCTCAAGGCTCGGCGTGGCAGACGCTTCAAGGTCTGAACGCCATCGGCTCGGGTGGACTTTTTGGAGTTGGTCTTGGAAACAGCCGACAGAAATTCGGTTATGTTTCCGAGCCGCAAAACGACTTCATTTTTTCCATAGTATGCGAAGAGCTCGGATTTATCGGAGCGGCGGCGGTTATATTGCTTTTTGCGCTTCTGCTTTGGAGAGGATTCAGAATTGCCTCCAGATGCCCCGATAAGTTTTCTTCTCTCGTTGTCTACGGACTTACCGCAAAGATCGCTATTCAGACTATAATGAATATAGCGGTCGTAACAAAGTCAATGCCCAATACGGGTATTTCACTGCCGTTCTTCTCATCGGGAGGAACCGCTCTTGTAATTCAGATATTTGAAATGGGCATTATTTTGTCACTTTCAAGATATTCTTATGTGAAGAAATAATTTTTTGAAGTTTTTGAAGTCAAGAAACTTTTGTCAAAAAGTTTCTTGCAGGTGCAGGGCAGAGCCCTGCGGAAAGGTAAATATGCGCGTACTTATGACAGGTGGCGGTACGGCAGGTCACGTTAACCCTGCTATCGCTATTGCGAATACTATAAAGGAATATGACAAGGACTCGGAGATCGCGTTCGTTTGCTCCCGCCTTGCAAGAGATAAGGCGCAGGACCTCGTTCCGAGGGCGGGATATGAAAGACTTTATCGCGTCAATATTCTGCATTCTTACAAGATATACAATCCGAAGAACGTATTGACCTTGATATCTATGATAAAGTCAAAGGGAGAGGCAAGGGCTATAATCAATGAATTCAAGCCCGACGTGATCATCGGTACGGGAGGCTTTGCTTGCTATCCTGTGCTTAATGCGGGCGCGGAGATGGGTATTCCCACTATCGTTCACGAGTCGAATGCTATTCCCGGTAAGGCGGTATTAAAGCTTGCTCCCAAGATCGATTGCGTTATGACTAACTTTGAGTCGAGCGCAGGATACGTCAAGAGAGCAAAGAAGATAATCAACGTTGGAAATCCCCAGGTGGTTGGTCAGAAAAAGAGCGAGGGCGGCGAATTTGTCGCTCAAGGTTTTAATAAAAGCGTTTTGATATTTGGTGGCTCGCTTGGTGCGGAGACACTCAATAGGGCTGTCGCAGATATGCTTTGCAAGATAGCCGATAAATATCCCGACACCGAGTTCTATCACGCGGCAGGCAAGCGTGACTATGAGGAATTGAAGGCTGTATTTGCCCAAAAGGGTCTTAACGAAAAGAAGAACATTAAGCTTGTTGATTATATATACGACATGGACGTTAGAATGGCTAGAGCTGATCTGGTTATTTCTCGTGCCGGCGCTATGACGGTGTCCGAGCTTGCGCTTCTTTCGAAGGCGGCGGTGTTAGTTCCTTCGCCGTATGTTGCGATGAACCATCAATATAAAAATGCAAAAGCTATATATGACAAGGGCGGATGCGCTTTGGTTGAAGAGAGCGAGTTTGAGGGCGGCAGACTTACTTATGTAGTTGAGGAGCTGCTTAACGACAGTGCAAAGAGAAAGTCACTTGAAGCAAATATCTCTGCATTTGCAAAGCCCGATGCCAACCGTATAATCTACGACGAAATTAAAAGGGTCATAGCAGAAAAAAAGTAATCAAAAAACGTTGTCAGAAAAGAGGTGATCCCGATGAAAAAGAATGAGAGCCGCGCGGCGCACATGACAAGAGAATTTCTCGTGGGACTTCGTGCGGGACTTTTCATGCGGTTTGGCGAGAAAATCGCTAAAAGAATAATCGTCGGTGTCCCCCTCGCACTGGCTATCGTCTTTCTTTTAGGCGTAGTTGTTTTTTTGATTCCTATAAGACAGATCGAGGTTTCCGGTGATGTGGATATGTTCAACGAGGGCGAGATCGTTGAGGCGGCGGACGTTGGAGAGGGAGATCTGATGTTTTTACACCCCTCGTTCGCTATAAAAAGGTCAATAAGGGACAAACTGCCCCTCGTTGGCGAAATAAAGATAGTTAAGACTCTGTTTGGTAAGCTTAAAATAGACGTTAAGGTGAAAAAGCTTGATTTTTATACCAAAATAGGCGAAAAATACTATGCTATCGACGAGAATCTTCGCGTGTTGGATATAAGCACAAAGAGATCTAAATATTCGGCATACGGCGCAGCATACGTTATTCTGCCCGAGGTCAGAGAGCCTCAGCTTGGTGAGTGCTTGGTGTTTTACGACACGGTTGAGGAGACAGATGCCGAGGGAGAGCCTCTTTATGAGGTCAAAGAGCCGAGATTTTACGACTATGCCACGGATTTTCTCAAGCATCTTAAAGAGAGCGAAAGCGGATTTTTAGACCAGACCGACGGAATCGTATTGGATGAAAAATTCGACATCACGCTTATATACGACCTCAAATATCAAATAAAATTCGGAAGTGCTTCAAATCTTGATGCAAAGCTGAGGGTATTGTTCGGAATACTCAACGAGGGAACTGCCGTTAAAATGGAGAAGGCGGTCATTGATCTTACAACACCCTCCAAGGCGACGGCGCGTGAGGACGTCGATCTTGATTTCTCGGAGTTTGACGATTGACCAATATTGAAACTAAATAATATGAAAAAAATCCCTACCGTGCATATCTGTATCTCAGAGATAGCGGTAGGGTATAATTTTGTTATCGGAGAATATCTCCTTCGATACAAAAATGTGAAAGGAAGTGACCGAATTTTTTTGTTTTCGGTCGCCCGTAATAATGTATTATAATAAGGTTGAAATATGCGGAGTCAATACGTCAGAGTTATGTGTGCTTGGCGAGGACGAAAAGAAAGAGCTGCTTTTGCGTGCCAGGATGGGAGACGCAAAGGCAAGAGAGGAGCTGATAAACGGCAATCTGCGTTTGGTTTTGTCGGTAATTCGCCGTTTTGCGGGAAAGAGGGAAAATGCGGATGATCTGTTTCAGGTCGGTTGCGTAGGACTGATAAAGGCGGTGGACCGCTTTAATGTGGAAATGGACGTAAAATTTTCCACCTACGCGGTGCCGATGATACTTGGAGAGCTTAGACGTTATTTGCGAGATAGCGGAAGTGTCAGGGTTAGTAGGTCAATGCGCGATCTTGCTTATAGGGCACTTCAGGTAAGGGAGGAGCTGCAAGGCGAGAAGGAGAGCGAGCCTACTTCTGACGAAATAGCCGCAAAGCTTGGGGTTGAAAGAGAAGCGGTAACGAGAGCTATGGAAGCTATTGCCACCCCAATGTCGATATACGAGCCTGTTTACAGCGAGGGCGGTGACTCGCTCTACGTTATAGATCAGCTCAGCGACGCTACATCCGGTGACGAACGCTGGCTGGAGCATATTGCCCTGAGGCAGGCTTTAAATCAGTTGACCGAGAGAGAAAAGACTATAATTGGTATGAGATATTACGGAAACAGGACCCAGACCGAGATTGCGAGTGAGATAGGTATATCGCAAGCGCAGGTTTCAAGGCTTGAAAAAGGTGCGCTCGAAAAAATGAGACGCCAGATGGTGTGAGTTTATTAACTTTTCTTGTCACCAGCGACAAGAAAAGTACATATAAGAAATCGATAAATGGCAATTTGTCAACACAAAAGAACTTTTGCGATTGCAAAAGGTCTTCTTGATATTTGAGAATGTATATTACTTGCTCTTAATGCCGCCGCCGATAAGCGTATTCCAAATGCTATCGTCCTTGTTATCTTCCTTCTTGTCAAAGCCTGTTGCGATAATAGTGATCTGCATCTCGTCCTCAAGATCCTCGTCGAAGCCAACGCCCCAGATGATGTTCGCGTCGGGATGAGCCTCGTTCTGGATAAGAGTAGCTGCAAGCTCTGCATCCTCGAGTCCAACGTCGGTAGATACAACGAATCTGATAAGTATGCCGTGAGAGCCCTTGATGGAGGATTCGAGAAGGGGAGAGGAAATAGCCATCTTTGCAGCAACCTCTGCCTTGTCCTTGCCTGTTGCAGCACCAACACCCATATGAGCGTAGCCTGCGTCTCTCATGATAGTGGAAACGTCAGCAAAGTCAAGACCGATGAACGCTTCGCCGTTTACAAGGTCGGAAATGCTCTTAACACCGGTGTAGAGTACGCTGTCAGCAACCTCAAATGCGTTCTTGAGGGTGATTCTCTGGTCGCTTGCTTCCTTAAGCTTATCGTTGGGGATGATAATGAGCGCGTCAACGAACTTGGAAAGCTCGGTGATACCTTCTTCTGCGTTCTTTGCTCTAACCTTACCCTCGAAGGAGAAGGGTCTGGTAACGATACCGATGGTGAGGACACCCATTTCCTTTGCAATTCTTGCAACTACGGGAGCAGCACCTGTACCGGTACCACCGCCCATACCTGCGGTAACGAATACCATATCGGTGTCTGCGAGGAGAGCCTTGATCTCGTCAAGAG
>JAZUAS010000084.1:0-11263 GCA_045638125.1 Eubacteriales bacterium
GTCGTATTCTATGGCGTTGCCGCCGAAATTGACCGAAAAAATGCCGTATGTAGTAGACAAATTTTTAGGAAACACGAAAACCGTCAGTCCGCTATCGTGGTTTATTTTGTAATAATGCTCGCAGAGAAGCGAGGACTCAAATCGCTTGATCTCACTCATCGTATTCGTCCTCCTCTCCAGTGCCGCAAAGGAAATACACGGTATCTATTCGCACTTTTTGCGCCACTGCGACGATCTCGTCCTTGCTGACCGCCTTTATTTTCTCCGATACCTCCGAGGCACTTTCATTAACATCTGCCAGAAATCTTCTGAACTTGAACGCTTCTATCGCTGACGGACTGTCGGACATCTGCAAAAGTCCCGACAAAATCGTTCGCTTTGCCGTTTCTATATCACGCTCCGAAAAGTTTCCTCTTTTCATTTGCCCAAGCTGATTTTCTATTTCAGTGTATGCTTTTTCTCTGTTTTCGCCCTTGATGCCGCATCCGATCATCAGGGTGCCGGTTGCCGAGCTGTATGAGGAGTAGCAATAGTAGCAAAGGCTTAATCTTTCCCTTACGTTCATAAAGAGCTTTGCAACCGATGAGCCACCAAATATCTCATTAAAAAGGCTCATAGCGTAGTAGTCGCTATCCTTCATAACGACTCCGCTTGTGCATCCAACGTTGAGTCTGCACTGCGACACGTTCATCGTCTCGTCAAGAGTTTTTAAATTAGCACAATCCTCTCGTAAAAATCCCTTTTCCTCGCCTAAAAGCGACACCGACGAGCGATCGATCTTCTCAAATCTTTCTCCGACAAGATCTATCACCTCACTTACGTCGTCACTGCCGACGTAGTAACATTCAAGCATTGAATTTTTAAGAAAATATTCAATGTTTTCAGTAACCGATCTCAAAGTGATCTTCTCGAGCTGCTCTACAGTTCCCTCAACTGAAATACCTGACGGATCTCCTTCAAGCATAAGGCTTTTGCACTTTTCAGCCGCATACGCCTTTTGATCATTTATCTTGGCCTTTATAGCATCGATTGCAAGCTTTTTTTCGCTCTCGAAGTTACTCTCGGAAAGCATATCGTTCTCGTCACGGAGAGGGGCAAAAAGTATTTCTAATATTACCTCACAAACACCCTTTACAATGCTTTCTCTGTCACCCTCAAATCGGTATCTGTCACTTAACACCTCACAGGATATTCTGAAGGTGTGACGTGAGCCAACAGAGGTTGCTCTCCAAGTAACGGTTGAGCCGTAAAGCTGGTCGAGCTTCTTGTTTATGGCTACCACCGAGGGGTATTTTTCGCATCCTCGCATCATCGTAGCAAGCATGAGCCTTGTTATGGGGGAGCGCTCCGCATCGGCGGGAAGTATGAAATTGAAGGATAGGCGCGACATTTTGAATCTATCGGTCTTTACCGTGTGAAAACGGAAGCCCGCGTCGGCTCTTTCAATTATGTTCTCTATCATTTCTGACCTTTATCCGCGTCGGCAGATAAATTCCTTTCAAAATTATGTTATTATTATATTTTACACTATTTTTGCATTTTTTTCAAGTAATATTTATAATTTATTTCTTTTTTGGGGAAAGTTCTTGGAAGATAGGGGGTGTGGGGGGGAGAGACCTTCTTTCAAGAAGGTCTCTTTCCCCCACACAGCTTTATCATTTATTGCACTTTTCTATTAGCTTGTCTGCCGCCGCGCTGAGATAATCTGCCTTTATAGTTTCTATCCAGCCCTTGTCGACGTAAGAAGCTACCTCGGGATCGATGGGAAGCTTTGCAAGCAGATCGTAACCGAATTCGCTTGCGATCTCCTCGATATGGCTATTTCCAAACACCTTTATCTCCTTGCCGCAATCGGGACACTTGATATAGCTCATATTTTCAACCAGACCAAGCACGGGAATCTTCATCATATCAGCCATATTAGCTGCCTTCTTAACGATCATAGCAACCAGATCCTGAGGGCCCGAAACGATTACGCAACCGTCGATCGGAATGCTCTGGAATACGGTAAGCGGAACGTCGCCGGTGCCGGGAGGGCAATCGATAAGCAGATAGTCGAGGTCGCCCCACGCGCAATCTGTCCAGAACTGGCGAACAGTACCCGAAATAACCGAGCCTCTCCAAACTACGGGAGCGCTCTCGTCCTCAAGCATGAGGTTGACCGACATAATTTTAATACCGGTTGCGGTGATGGGGGGGAGCATATTTCCCTCTCCGTCGCCCTCTACGTCGTCGCGCATACCGAAAGCCTTGGGGATAGAGGGGCCTGTGATGTCGGCGTCAAGAATACCGACTCTGTAACCCTTTCTGCAAAGCTCGACCGCAAGCATAGAGGTAACGAGAGACTTACCAACGCCTCCCTTTCCGCTCATTACGGCTACAACGTGACCGATATTTGAATATTTGTTAGCCGCGTCTTTAGGAATCCCGCCTCCGTTTTTAGACGGGCAATTTTGAGAACACGTGGAACAATCGTGAGTGCATCCTTCTGCCATTTCAAACCTCCGAAATATATTTAAGATATTATTTACCAAACGATATTATACAACATTATTTACTAAAAAGCAATAGTTATTTCAAAAATAAAAAGGAATCCCGTGCGGAATTCCCTTTTATTTCTGCTGGTGTGTCAATTAAGCCTCTTTTACGTTGAGAACCTTCTTGCCGTTGTAGAAACCGCAAACCTTGCATACGCAGTGGGGCTTGAGCATCTCGTTGCAAGCGGGGTTGGAGCACTTAACAAGTCCGGGCATAGTGAGCTTGGAGTTGTTGCTTCTTCTCTTATCTCTGCGTGCTTTAGACACTTTTCTCTTCGGTACTGCCATTGTGAAACCTCCTCTCGGGATCGCTTTTCGCGAAACCGATTATAAATAAATTATTTTTTAACTTTTTTGGGGCGTTTATTTGTCTTCCTTGTTCAAAAGCTGAGCAAGAACCGCAAGTCTGGGATCGATCTCCTTCTTGGGGCAACCGCAGTCACCTCCCTTGAGGGATTTTCCGCACTTGGGGCAAAGTCCGGGGCAATCCTCGGAGCAAAGTATCTTACGTGGGAAATCAAGAAGAAGCGCTTCCGCAAGCTGCTCGTCGATATCGAGTCGTCCGTTTTCAACGATAACGTACTCGTCTACGTTGTCCTCTATCTGTTCCTCGGTAAGGGTACCCTCGTCGGCTACCACTCTTTCAAAATCAAGCACGAATTCACCCTCGACGGTATCGAGACACCTGTCGCACTCGGTCTCATACGCAAGCTGAGCCTGAGCCTTCAGTTGCATATAGCCTGCACTGTCGGTTATCTCTCCCGTAACGAGCGCGTCGTCCTTGAAGCTGACTCTGTCCATGGGGATGGGTTCAAGCTTGTACTCAAAGGTTATTCGGTTTTTCTCTCCCCTGAGGAGAGGACCTACGTCCAAAATCATACAAATTCCACCCTTCATCAAGACATAAAACGCGACTTTAATTATTATACATAAGAAATTGCGATTTGTCAAGAGTTTTTTTCATTTTTGTCGGGGGATTTTTAGATTTTTTTGTTTTACTATGTTACTACTCATCCACCACTGCGTGGTCCCCCTTCCCTCACAAGGGAAGGCTATAAAATGAGCGCCCACGGTGTGAGCGCCCTTAATTTTATTCTTCGGGGTTGTAGTTGTAAATTATGTTTGCGTTTTTGAGATAACTGTTGTTTGAGCCAATACTGATTTCAGACCAATCTGCCTCACTTCCCGTGTAATATACCGTTGTAAGGCTTGAGCAATTATAGAACGCCTTCTCACCAATGCTTGTGACACTGTTTCCGATAGTTACGCTCGTAAGGCTTGAGCAGCCGTAGAACGCAGAATCACCAATGCTTGTGACATTGTTTCCGATAGTTACGCTCGTAAGGCTTGAACAACCGTCGAACGCACTATTACTAATGCTTGTGACACTGTCGGGGATTACAAGATTTGTTATAAGTTTACCGTCAAGATAAAGATTTGTTCCAGAGTAAAGAGGATTAGCAGAATAATTGCCAAACGGTATTTGACACCACGCGGCTATGTCGCTGATATATACGCTCGTAAGGCTTGTGCAACCATGGAACGCAGAAGAACTAATGTTTGTGACACTGTCGGGAATGGTTATACTACGCAACTTTGTGCCGCTTTGGAATGCACTATTACAAATCATACGAGTTCCCTCGCGCAGCTCAACTGTGGCTGCAGAATTATCAAAATCAACAACACAATTATCTACGTATGAAACTCCGCCTTCTTTTTGAATGAGGCTTGAGCAACCGTAGAACGCATCACTACCAATGCTTGTAACACTGTCGGGGATGGTAATGCTCACAAGGCTTGAGCAACCCCAAAACGCACCACCACCAATGCTTGTGACACTGTCGCCGATTGTTACACTCGTAAGGCTTGTGCAATAGAAGAACGCATCACTACCAATGCTTGTGACACTGTCGGGGATTTCTA
Organism: Eubacteriales bacterium; assembly: GCA_045638125.1. Taxonomy (GTDB): domain Bacteria; phylum Bacillota; class Clostridia; order Oscillospirales; family CAG-272; genus SVTX01. The sequence goes on from JAZUAS010000084.1 coordinate 4,461, forward strand.
TGCTCGTAAGGCTTGAGCAATCCTCGAACGCAACATCACCAATGCTTGTGACACTGTCGGGGATTACTACTGAAAATATTGATTTGTTTTTGAATGCTTCGATTGCGATCTTGGTTACGGGTACACCCTCGTATTCCTCTGCTATTACAACGTTAGTTGCCGATGCGGTATAGTCTATAACCTCAGCATAGGTTCCGTCGGCGGACAATGCGTATACAACGCCTCTCGAGGGAGTTATCTGATTATTGCAAACCAAACACATTCCGCCATCTTCAATGGTATGCGCTTCTTTGCCTGTTATAGCGCTACAATTAGCGCAAGCATACCAGTGGTTGGTCTTATCGTAGGAATAAGTCTCTGCGTAATCGTGACTGCTTTCATTTCCTCCGATAAAGCAGACCTCAAAGCATTCCGAACAGACCTTATAATACATCTTTTTATCGCAGGTCAAGGTTGAATTGTCGCCAAATTCGCAAAGGTCGCCAAAGCTATGTACGTGTTCTTCCTTTTCGGGAAGATCAACGGGATCAAGAACAGTGCCGTCGGTAAGAGTAATAATAAGTCTTCCTTGGTCGTCAAATTCTACTTTGTCAATAGTAGCGCCTGTTGCTCCGGTGGCTCCTTTATCGCCCTTGTCGCCCTTTTCACCCGGGATGCCTTGTTCGCCTTGGATGCCTTGCTCACCATTTGTTACGGCAAAGGTAGTTGTTGTACCGTCAGTGAATACGATTGTGTATGTATCTGTAAGTCCATCCGAGCCACTCTTAACAACGGTCAAAATACCATTTCCGGTGTCACCTTTTGTACCTTGGTCGCCCTTTTCGCCTTGGATGCCCTGCTCACCTTGGTCGCCCTTGTCACCCTTTTCGCCTTGAATGCCTTGCTCACCTTGGTCGCCCTTGTCACCCTTTTCGCCTTGGATGCCTTGCTCACCTTGGTCGCCCTTGTCACCCTTTTCGCCTTGGATGCCTTGTTCGCCTTGGATACCCTGCTCGCCTTGTGGACCAGGCTGGGTATCACATGACGTAAACACCATTGAAACTGCACAGAGCAGTGACAGAGCAATTGCAATTAAACGTGTTTTTTTCATTTTCTTTCTCCTTCATAATGAAAAAATAAAAAGTGCGCAGCCGAAGCTACGCACAAAAAATACGTCGCTCCATTTGCTGCGACACAATTTCGTAAACCCTAATCTAAAAGTAGAATGCGAAAAAGGAGTACGTATTTTTATCATATAATAAAAATACCCACTTTTAGATAGGATTATTTAATTGTGTCGCACCTTCATTATAGCACCAACGCAAATAATTGTCAAGACAATTCGGTCAATTTTCGCTTTTTTCACTTTTGCAAAACAAACTGCCACTCCACTTGACACAACACAAAAACAATGATATAATTGTATAGTAAAAAATCAAGAAAGGAGAGCTTTATGCGAGTCGTTGGAATCGTTTGCGAATACAACCCTTTTCACACGGGGCACGCGCGGCAGATAGAAATTCTGCGGGGTTGTGGCGCAGAGGTGATAATCTGCGCTATGAGCGGCAATTTTTCACAGCGTGGAGAATTGACTATTGCCGACAAATACACTCGCGCAGAGAGTGCGGTCAAGTGCGGCGCAGACATAGTGATTGAGCTTCCCTTTCCCTATTCATCCCTTTCGGCAGAAGGCTTTTGCCGCGCAGGGGTGCATCTGCTATCAAGTCTCGGATGCGACACGATATCCTTTGGTAGTGAGAGCGCCGACCTCACTCTGCTCTGTCGTGCGGCGGATGCGGTACTGTCCGAGGATTTCCTAAAAGCTTACACCGAAACGAACAAAGCTCAAGGCTCGGCAAAGTCCTTTTTCGACCTTTTGACGGCGCATTTGGGCGACGACGTGGCTCTGCTCTCCAACGACATTCTCGCTATCTCCTATATTGCCGCCATCAAGCGGCAGGGACTCAAAATGGACGTTTTCCCAATCAAGCGCGAGGGCGCGGCATTTAATGAAAGTGCTCTCACGGGCAGTTTCCCCAGTGCTACGGCGGTGCGAAAAACGGTAAAAGACTCTCCCGAGGGCTTTGCCGCTCTTCCCGACCGCTATCTTCCTGCGAATGCGCTTGAAACCCTTGTAGCGGCTCAAAAAAGCGGCACTGCACCCGTATTTATAGACGAGATAGGCTCGGATATTCTCAGCTTTTTCAAGCTTTTATCCCCCGACGAGATCGTGGCGAGAGCTATCAAAAAGTCAAGCGGCGGAGATCACGTTGCATGCGACGGCTGCGGAATCGTTGAGCGGCTTTGCAACTGTGCCAAGCTCTCCTCAAGCCTTGACGAGCTTTTGACGAGCGCATACAATTCAAGGTACACAGACGCTCGTATAAACCGAGTAATTCTCTTCTCGATGATAGGCGTTTCGGATATTTTCGAGGATTCTCTCCCCGAATTCACCACTCTGCTCGCGGCGAGCGAAAAAGGCAGAAAACACCTCTCCGAGATAAGAAAAACCGCGTTTTTCCCAACAGTCACAAAGCCAGCCGATGCCCCCGAGGGATGCGGCACCGACATTTTGCGTCTTTCCGATTCCCTCTATTCTTCGGCTATGCCAAAGGGCGCAAGCTTCGATTATTTTCTAAAAAAACACCCCTATATGGGATGAAATTGTAAATTAAACGAAAATATTAACAATTTGATGTTGACTTAGGTGTAATTGTATGTTATAATTTATCATTGATAATTTGTGAAAGGATTTCGATTCTTCGAAATAGGTGATATATAATGGCAGATAATCGTCAGCAGGTTAAGGGCGACGTGCTCTACTATAAGGACAGACCCCTTGTTAGAGAAAAGGACACCATTTGCTACGGTGATTTCTCCGAAAGATGCGTTCTCATATTTGAGATCATGTCCTACGTTGAGAAAGAGGGCGCAAGAGTACCCGGTAAGATTTTGATTCAGATTCTTGAATCCGAAAGCGGAAAGATACTTAAGCAGGCAGATAAGGAAGGCATGTACGATGCTTTCACCTACGGTATCTTCTGGTACGAAAAGCTCCTTACAGAAAACTAATTTCGATACACTTTTACGGTGTATAAAAAATGAGGCAAGCGTCGCTTGCCTCATTTTTTGTTATTTAACCTTTGAATAATAGATGCAATTATGATTTTTGCCTCTGTACTCGATAACGTCGGTCTTTTGTAGCAATTTCATACCGCATTTTTGCATCACGCGCAAGCTTGCCGCGTTTTCTTCAAACGCACCGCATTTGACCTCTCGAAATCCCCTTTCAAAGAGGTAGCCTATCGCGCCGCCCAACGCCTCGGTGCAAAATCCTCGATTTTGATGCTTTGGCGAGACGACGTAGCCCATTTCCACGGTGTCACCCTCAATTTCGGTATCGTTCATAAAGCCGATAATTTCGCCGTCGAGGCAGATTGCACCAACGTATCTGCTTTCGTCCAGCGACAAGCGCATAAAGGCTAAAGACAGCTTTTCTGCGGCTTCAATACTATGTAAATCGGGGATCATGTATGTCTTTTTAATGCTTTCATCGTAAAGCATTTCAAGCATTTTTTCCCTGTCGCCGTCGCAAAATGGACGAACGGTCAATCTTTCGGTTTCAAACTTAATAGCCATCAGATAATATCGTTCCCAACGGGGGTATAGAAAAGACGCGCAAACTCTGCGGCGGTCTTACTCTTGGGAAGCGCCCACATAACCTTTGCAACCACGGTTTCGGTAGTCATATCGTATGCCTCGGGCAACTCGTATTTCTGCTTGATGCGAAGTCCGACTTGATAAACGCCCATATCGCTTCCCTCGTGAGGAACTTGGGTTGTAATAACGATTCGCACGCCTTTTTCTATAAGCTTTTCTATTTTTTCAACAAATTCGTCGTTGTCGTAGTATGGCAATCCGCCTACACCGAAGCTTTCGATAATAACCGCGTGGTATCGGTCGGCGATAAAGTCGAAAATATCCGCGCTCATACCGGGAATAAGCTTCACAACGATGACCGATGAATCGATCTCGTCGCAGAAAATCGGCTCGCCTTCTATCTTTTCGCGGATATAATATTTAACCGATCCGCGGATAAATCCGATCTCGGGAAAATCTATGCTGGAAAAGGCGTTAAAGCTCTTGGTTCGCGTTTTTCTCGCTCTGGTAGCGGCTATTATCGTGTCACCAAAGACGATATGTACACCGCAGGCATCATCGTCCGCAGCATACATAAAGGCATCGGTGAGATTCTCGCGAGCATCGGTGTCACGCTTCTCAATCGGTATCTGCGCGCCCGTCAGTACGATGGGCTTGTGGCTGTTCTGTATCAGATAGTGCAGCATCGCCGCCGCGTACGCCATAGTGTCTGTGCCGTGGGTGATGACGAAGCCGTCATAGTCGTCATAGACCTTGCGGATATATCTTGCCACCTCGAGCCAATACTCGGGGCGCATATTCGTACTGTCCAAGTTGTAGAGCTGTACGGTCGAAACTCTGCAAATATTTCTGACCTCGGGAACGTGAGAGAGCAGCTGCTCCGACGCCAGTGCAGGAACAAGACCGTTTTCACTTTCGGCAGATGCGATAGTTCCGCCTGTTGTTATTAAAAGAATATGTTTCATAAAACACCTTAATTTTTAAAATCAATTCTTATTATTTTTCGGGGAGGAAAGAACTCTCCAAGCTCAATACCTACGATTTCTGTGCTGATAGGCTCTGCAACTTCCTTCAAAATTGCTTTTATCTTTTTCACCTCGTCTGCTTCGCCGCAGAAAATCGTTGCATGAGGCACCCACTCAAATCCGTTTGCATAATCGCATTCAAAACTTTTGCGAAGATCTAAAAGCTCTTGAGGTATATCAGGCTTCAGAAAATGCACTTTATCTCCAAAGGTCTCACAACTTAAAAGTGATACCTTAAAGCGGTTACTTATTGATGCCACGTACTTTATCTTATCTACTATCAAGTCTTGCATATCGATCGGATAGCTACCGAGCGTTAGATGAAACGGGATGCCCATGGTCTGTGTTCCCTCGCCTACCTGCTCGGTGATTTCCGACTGTATTTTTGCAAGCTTGTTCTGAGTTTCACTGTCAAAGACCGCCATAACGGTCAAAAATTTTCTTTCCCTCATTAAATTCCAAAACCACCATCTACGCCGATTATCTGCGCCGTAATATATGATGCCTTTTCGCTTGCAAGGAAGTACACAACCTCTGCAACCTCGGCAGGGTCGCCGATACGGTAAAGAGGTGTCTGCTCGCAAAGCTCTGCCATTTCCTCGTCATCGTAGCAGGCATTCATATCGGTGTCGATAACGCCCGGCTCAACGCAGTTGACACGAATGCCCGAAGGGCCAAGCTCCTTGGCAAGCGAGAGGGTCAAGCCTCTCATTCCCGCCTTGCTGGCAGAGTAAGCTGCCTCGCAGGACGCTCCGCACCTGCCCCAAACCGAGCCTATATTTATGATAGCGCCGCTCTGCTGTCTGACCATATCACGGGTGGCAAGACGGCTCATATAAAAAGCGCTGGAGAGATTGGTATTCATCACCTTCATCCAAGCTTCGTCGGTAACGTCGGTAACAAGACCCGAGATGCTGATGCCCGCGTTATTCACAAGCACGTCAACGCCGCCGAGATACTCTACCGCCTTATTATACGCCCACTCCGCCTCGTCGAGATCGGAAAGGTCTGCCTTGATGGGATAAGCACCCGTCTCGTCGGCGCAATCCTCTGCCGCATCGTCGTTTGAGCAGTAAATAAATGCTACGGCGCACTCGTTTTCCGAGAAAAGCTCAACGCAAGCACGTCCTATGCCGCGAGAACCACCGGTGATAATGACTTTTTTCATATTTGTCTCCAATTTTGAAAAATTTAGTAGAATATCGAGATTTTTTGTCCTTGTTTATAATTATATCACTCAAAAAGCTAATTTTCAATAGAAAATATTAATTATTTTTATCAAAGCCCTTGAAAAATACCAAAATTTGTTGTATAATATAGTTTGGTATATAATGTATGCCCTAAAATTGTAAAAATAAAAGTACATAATACACAGGAGGTCATTATGGCAAACGCAAGATACGAGTCCGCTAAGGAGATCTACGCAAAGTACGGTATCGACACCGAGGCGGCTATCGCAGCTCTTTCCGACGTCCGCATTTCCATGCACTGCTGGCAGGCAGACGACGTTAAGGGATTTGAAGGCACAGGTGAGCTTTCGGGCGGTATTCAGACCACCGGTAACTATCCCGGCGGCGCAAGATGTCCCGACGAGCTTTTCGCAGACCTTGACAAGGCTCTCTCCCTCATCCCCGGAACTCACAAGATCAACGTTCACGCTAATTACGCAATCGCTGAGGACGGCGAGGTTATCGACCGTGACACTATCGAGCCCCGTCACTTCAAGAGATGGGTAGAGTTCGCAAAGGCTCACAACTGCGGTCTCGATTTCAACCCCACCTTCTTCTCTCACCCCAAGGCTTCCGGCCTTACCCTTTCCAGCCCTGATGAAGAGATCAGAGCTTTCTGGATCAAGCACGGTATCGCTTGTATCCGTATCTCCGAGTACTTCGCTCGTGAGACCGGTTACCCCTGCGTTATGAACATCTGGACCGGCGACGGTACAAAGGATATCCCCGGCGACAGAATGGGTCCCCGTCAGAGATACCCCGACTCTATCGACCAGATCATCGGTTGTGGCTACGACAAGAGCCTTGTTTACGTAACCGTTGAGTGCAAGGTATTCGGTATCGGCGTTGAGGCTTACACCGTAGGTTCTGCTGAGTTCTCTCTTGCATACGCTATGACAAGAGGTATCAC
>JAZUAS010000085.1:0-38782 GCA_045638125.1 Eubacteriales bacterium
CGAGTGAGGGAAGCGAGAACGGTCGGAGGCAACAGTGCAAGCAAGGCAAAGCCTTGCGCGATACTTCACTTTAAGATAAACGCAAAGAGCGAGATGCCACCCAACAGGGTGGTTTTTTTATTGCGGAGAAGCGAGATTCGAAGGTGAGAACCGCGTAGCGGTGAGAGAGGGAGAATTCGCCCACGCCGCCGGTGGCGGATGAAGTGGGCGAATTCGAGTGTCAGCCTCCCCGTGAGCGCGACCGAACGACGAGTGAGGGAAGCGAGAACGGTCGGAGGCAACAGTGCAAGCAAGGCAAAGCCTTGCGCGATACTTCACTTTAAGATAAACGCAAAGAGCGAGATGCCACCCAACAGGGTGGTTTTTTTATTGCGGAGAAGGGAATTTCTAGCAAATAAAACCCTCTTTGCAATAAAATCACTATATTTCAACATTCCTATTGCGCTTTTGTATATTCTATGCTATAATGAGTTATCAAAACAAAAACACTTGCATTAGAACAGGAGACGTTTATGGCAAACATCAGAATTCAAGACGACCTTTACACATTTGTCAACCAAGAAACCCTCGACAAGCTGGTCATTCCCGAGGACAGACCCATGACAGGCGGCTTTGCAGAGCTTGACATCGGCGTTGAAAAGATTATGCTGGAAGAGTTTGCTACCATGTCGGAGAGCAGATCCTATCCCAACGAATATTTGAAGAGAGCCTGCGAGCTTTACGCTATCGCCAAGGACGCAGATAGAAAAGAGAAGCACGGAATCACTCCCGCGATTAAAAATCTTGCCATTCTCGACGAAATAAAGTCGGTGGAAGACTTCAACCGACTTTTCATGACTCTCGCTCTCAAGGACATTCCCACACCTATAAAAGTCGGCGTTGAAACCGACATGAAGAACACTAAGCGCCGCTTGGTTTACATTCAGGGCGCCGGCGTTATTCTTCCCGACGCATCCTACTACAAGCCCGAAATGGCGGCGCAGAAGGAGCAGATCCTTGGAATCTGGACAAGCGTGGCAACGGCGGTTATGGCAAATACACCTCTTGCCCCCGAAGACCAAGCAAAGTACATAGCCGACACTCTCGCATTCGACGAAATTCTTGCAGGCCTTGTAAAGACCCAGGAGGAATGGTCGAGATACGTTGAAATGTATAATCCCACCGACGCGGACAAAGTTGCCGAAATGCTTTCCACAATCGACTTTGCCGCTATTATGAATGACCTCTTTGGTCACGTTCCCACAACGATAGTTGTTACCGAGCCCAGATATTTTGGCGCGTTTGCAACAGTTTTCAATGCAGAAAACCTTGAACTGTATAAGCACTGGGCATACGTCACCGGACTTTTGAACTTCTGCTCTTACCTCTCCGAGGAGCTTCGCGATCTTGGCGGCGCGTACTCTCGCGCTCTCATGGGCGTGGCTCAAATGCAGTCGATAGAGAAGTTCGCATACAACACGGCGTCCGAAATGTATTCCGAGCCCGTGGGCATCTACTACGGCGAAAAATATTTCGGCGAGGAAGCAAAGAAGGACATCACCGAGATCGTTTATCAGATCATCGATACCTACAAGGAGAGAATCAAGACCAACGATATTCTCGGCGACTCATCCAAGGAAAAGGCTATTTTGAAGCTTTCGAAGATGGGCGTTAAGATGGGTTATCCCGACAAGGTTAGAGCAATCTACGATAAGCTCGTATTCAATCCCGATGACTCGCTCTTCGACATTATGCTTTCACTTAATGCGATCGTAAAGCAGAATATGATCGACAAGCTTGATAAGCCCACCGAGCCCGAAAACTGGCAGATGCCCGGACACATGGTAAATGCCTGCTACGACCCTTTCGTAAATGATATTACATTCCCTGCGGCGATCCTGCAGGCACCCTTCTACTCACTCAAGCAGACCAGAAGCGAAAACCTCGGCGGTATCGGAAGCGTTATCGGACACGAAATCTCTCACGCATTCGACAGCAACGGCGCAAAATGCGACGAAAACGGTAACATCAACGATTGGTGGACAGAGGATGATTTCAAGCGTTTCGGCGAAAAGGTACAGCAGATGATCGAGCAGTTTGACGGCATCGAGCTTCCCTGGGGCAAGGTAAACGGCGCGTTTATCGTCAGCGAAAATATGGCGGATAACGGCGGTATGGCGGCAACTCTTGACATTATGTCGAGAACCGATGGCGCATCCTACAAGGAATACTTCTTCAACTGGGCAAAGATCTGGTGCATGAAGGCAAATCCCGAACTTTTACAGCTGCTTCTTTCGGTCGACGTTCACGGCCCCAGCATCCTTCGCGCAAACATTCCTCCCAGAAACTTCTCTGAGTGGTATGCCGCTTTTGACGTAAAGGAAACCGATCAAATGTATATTGAACCCGATAAGCGTATAATTATCTGGTAAAAAATAAAGGGGAGCTTCGGCTACCCCCTTATTTTTCGCAAACAAGAGGGTGTTTTTACACTTGACAAAATCGGGAGCGTGTGCTATAATTTAGTAAATAAGGGGGCCAGCTGACTGAAGGGGATGCAGGTCTCTTTTTGCTTTAAATATTTGCTTTAAATAATTCAAGGTGGTTTTATGACTCAAAAAAAGAAATTTACCTTATCCACAACGCAAATGATTCTGCTCAGCTTTCTTGCGGCAGTCTTGCTTGGCAGCGGACTTTTGTCACTGCCCATAAGCGCGGCTGACGGCAAAGCCGTACCTTATATAGACGCACTCTTTACCGCCACCACGGCGACCTGCGTGACGGGACTTGTGACTCTGCCCACCGCAACTACTTGGAGCACATTTGGGCAGATAGTCATACTCGTCTTGATACAGATCGGCGGTCTTGGTGTTATCACCGTAATGTCGGGCTTTATGCTGATGCTCCACAGAAAAATGGGGATCGGTGACCGCTTGCTGGTTCAGGACGCATTTAACCTGAACACGATGTCGGGACTTGCAAAATTCATCAAGAGCGTTCTCATAGGCACGTTTATCATCGAGGGCTTGGGCGCTCTGCTCTATATGACGGTTTTCGTCCCCGAATTTGGCATTAAGGGAATATGGTTCTCGGTTTTCACCTCGATCTCGGCATTCTGTAACGCAGGAATTGACATCATCGGAGAAAACAGTCTCTGCAATTATGCTACGAATCCGATGGTCAATATCACCACCTCTTTTCTCGTCATTCTCGGCGGTATCGGATATATCGTTTGGTGGGACGTTATAAGGGTGATCAAAAGTCGCGCCACGCGCAAAAAAAGACTTTTCAAGCACCTCACGCTCCACAGCAAGATCGCTATTATATCCACTCTCTGTCTTCTGATCGGCGGCGCGATGCTGATACTCGTTTGCGAATATAACAACCCTCAAACTATTGGAGAGATGTCTCTGTTTGACAAAATACAGGTGTCTTTCTTCCAGTCGGTAACCACAAGAACTGCAGGATTTGCCTCGATTCCACAAGAAAATCTGACCGGCACGGGAGCTATCGTGTCGCTTATGCTGATGGTGGTAGGCGGCTCGCCCGTAGGAACGGCAGGCGGCATCAAGACCGTTACGGTCGTTGTGCTGATATTCTCGGCAATCTCAACCATAAGAAACAAAAAAGAAACCTCGCTCTTTAACCGCACCGTATCGGGTGGGTCTATCCGCAAGGCACTGGCGGTGGTCGTAACGTTCTTTGCCGTTATGCTCACCTCGTCTGTTTTGCTCTCGATGTTCACGGACGCACCTATCATCGACGTAATATATGAATCTGTAAGTGCAACGGCTACGGTCGGGCTTTCCCGAAATCTGACCTCAAGCCTTAATACGGTAGGGAAGCTTATCATTATCGCCACGATGTATTTCGGACGAATCGGCCCTATTTCACTGGCGGTAGCACTTGGCGGAAAGAGCAAAAATCAAAATATAATTTCAGAGCCTGTGGAAGAAATAAGCATAGGTTAAAGGAGATTTGATTATGAAGAAAAATAAAGCATACGCGGTCTTTGGACTCGGAAGATACGGCATGGCCGTTGCTCGCGAACTAGTAGATAACGGCGCAGAGGTAATTGCGATCGACGACAATCAAGAAATAGTAAACGATGCCGCAACATATCTCCCTATATGCAAATGCGCCGACGTTACCGACGCAGAGGTGCTTATGCGCCTTGGAATATCAGAGCTGGATACCGTCATAATCTGTATGGCAGGTAGTCTCGAAGCCAGCGTAATGGCGGTAACACTTTGCAAGGAGCTTGGTGTTAAAAACGTTATCGCAAAGTGCGGCAGCGAAATGCACCAAAAAATACTTTTGAGAGTAGGAGCAGATCAAGTAGTGTTCCCCGAGAACGAATCGGGAATAAGACTTGCCAAAAATCTTCTTTCCTCGGGATTTATTGATATGATCTCGCTTTCCAAGGACGTGTCCTTGATTGAGACAGAAGTAAAGGACGAGTGGGTAGGCAAAAACCTCATCGATCTGAATCTTCGCAAAAAATACGGATTTAATATCGTCGCCATCAAAAAGGGCGAGGACGTAAACGTAAGCATTAATCCCGAGACACCTCTTGAGGGCGAAACGACGCTGATAGTTATAGCAAACACCGCAAAGCTCGGGAATTTGAAATAATCTCGCAAAAGAGGACTTTTATGTTTATAAAATCAACCACTCTTCGCTCGCCTCACGCCTTTGCCACTCGCCAAGGGGGAATCAGCGAGCTCCGACACACCCAATCGTTAAATCTCGCCTTTGGTAGGGGAGATAGCGATGAAACAGTCATAAAAAACCTTGAAATCTTTGCCAAAAACGTGGGGTTTGATCACAAAAACGTCATTTCTCTGCCGCAGATACACTCGGACATCATCTACAAGGTAGACAAGAATGATTGCGGCAAGGGATATTTCATTCGCGACGGAATCGACGCCGGCGACGGATATATCACCGATCGCGAGGGCGTCGTTCTCGGAGTTAAGACCGCAGATTGTGTTCCGATCCTTTTTGAAGCCGAAAGGGATGGCAAAATAGTTGCCGTGGGTGCAGTCCATGCAGGCTGGCGGGGAAGTGTGGCAGGGATCGCGCCAAAATGTGTGTCGATGATGTGCGAAAGCTACGGGGTGTCGCCCTCCGACATCAGAGCTTGCATCGGCCCTTGTATTCACAAATGCTGCTACGAGGTCGGAGAGGATCTTTTGTCCTCGGTTGCCGACGCTTTGGGCGAAGAGCTTGCCGCAAAATTTGTGACCGCTCGAGAGGGATCGGAAAATAAATACTCCTGCGATCTCGTCGGTTTAAACCAATATTTACTGACCGATTGCGGAATTTTGCCCGAAAATCTTGACGTGGTCGACTGTTGCACTTGCTGCGAGCCCGACACCTTCTTTTCTCACCGATATTCAGGTGGGCTTCGCGGAACTATGCTCAACGTGATATTAATGCAGAGTTAACACAATCGGGTTTCCAAGCAATTAAAAGTAAAATTTGCCAATCTTATTGACAAAAGCGTCATTAACTGCTATAATTAGACTGTATATGCCAAACGCATAGGGCGGTTGAGCATAAATTTAAGAAAAGAGGTTTTATTATGGACGACTATAAGAACATTTACACTAACAACGATCAAAATTCCGAGTTCAACACTCCCGCAGAGCCTCCCAAGGGCGAAGCTATCAAGACCATGGTATTTGGTATCCTTTCCATATATCTTGGTTGGTTCACTCCATTTAGCATCGTAGGTTGGATTTTTGCAGCTCTCGCAAGAAAATGGTCTCTCCCTATAATTGCGAATTACCCCTACACCAGTGCGCACAATTTTGCAAAGGTTGGTCGTGTCACGGGAACTGTCGGCTTGTGGCTTTCTATCGTTGCTACTGTAATTTGGGCATTGTTAATAATCTTCTACATTGTGTACATCGTGTTCGTAGTTATGATAATGGGTATGAGCATGGGTATGGACTTGTACTAAAGCATTAAACACATACATAAAAAATCGGAGACGAAAGCGTCTCCGATTTTTATTATTCAAGCTCCTCGTAAATCTCAAGAAGCCTTTCTTCTATTTCGGTCTTTCGGGCATCAAGCTCGGCGACCTTTTTGTAGTCCGTGGCGGCTTCGCCACACATTTGGGCATCGATCTCCTCGATCTCACTTTCCAGTTTTTCCATCTCGGCAGTAAGACGCTTTATGCGAGCTTCCTTCTTTCTTGCCTCCGCCGCCTCCTGCTTGTTGCGGAGATATTGCTCCTTTTGACTTCCTGCCGCCACCTTTGCGGCTTCGGATTGCACCGTCGCTCCGAGACGCTCCTTGCGTGCATTTGTAAACTCGCGGAACTCGGTATAGGCGTTGCCCTCTCGGGTGATCTGATAGTCGAACATATCGCCGTCAACGTAGCCGTCGGGCTTCAGCTCGATTATGCGGCTTGCCAGCTTTTCGATGAAATAACGGTCGTGAGAAACGGCGATTATAGTGCCGTCAAACTCTTCAAGTGCCGATTCAAGAGCCTCGCGAGAGTCGATGTCAAGGTGGTTGGTAGGCTCGTCGAGGATAAGCAGGTTCATGTGCGACAAAATCAGCTTTGAGAGGGTAAGTCTTGCTCTCTCGCCACCCGACAGCATCTTTACCGTCTTGAATACGTCCTCGCCGAAGAAATTGAACCAAGCGAGGGTGCTTCTTATCTTCTGCTCGGGCAGGGTGGGGTAGTGATCCCAAAGCTCGTCGATGACGGTCTTGTTGGGGTCAAGATTTTGGTTTTCCTGATCGTAGTAGCCAACCTCAACGTTGTATCCGTCCTCAACCTTTCCCGTCAAGGGAGTGAGGGTCTTCATCAAAATTTGTATAAGGGTGGATTTTCCGCAACCGTTAGGGCCAATGATGAGAAGTCGGTCATTTTTCTTTACGAGGAAGTCAAGCCCCTCGAAAAGCTTTTTCTGACCAAAGCCCATGGAAAGATTGGTGATCTTCATCACCTCGTTGCCGCTGGCAATGGCAGAGGTGAATTTCATGCGAATCGATCTCTGCTCGGTCTCGGGCGCTTCCAATTTTTCCATTTTGTCGAGTAGCTTTTGGCGCGACTCTGCGGCGATTATATTGCGCTCGCGATTCCACTGGCGCTGCTGTGCGATGTAGGCCTCCTGCCTTGCTATCTCCTTTTGCTGCTCGCGGTAGTGCTTGGCGTATATTTCCTTGTCGATGCGTCTCTGCTCCATACTGCGGGTGTAATTTCCGTTGTAGAGCTTGGCTTTGTGGTGCTCGATGGCAAGCGTTTTATTGGTCACACGGTCGAGGAAATAACGGTCGTGTGAGATCACCATTACGCACTTTTTATACTGAACGAGGTAGTTTTCAAGCCAACCGAGGGTTTCGATGTCAAGGTGGTTGGTCGGCTCGTCGAGCATCAGAATGTCGGGCTCTCGACAAAGCTGAACGGCAAGGGCAAGTCTGGTTCGCTGACCCCCGGAGAGAAGCGCGACATTTTTGTCTATGGCTTCGTCATCAAAGCCTAATTTCTGCAATATCGAACGGCATCTTCCGCGGAATTCAAGGCCGCCGTCGCGAATGAATCTTTCGTTGAGCACCATATACTCGTTGGTGTATATGCGATGCTTTTCGGCGTTGGAGTGATCGTTCAAAAGACCTTCAAGCTCGGCAAGTCTCTTTTCGGCGGCGAGCAGGTCGGGAAAGGCAGCAAACATATGCTCAAGGGCGGTGTTTCCCTCGGCTTCGCCGTCCTCGTCAAATGCACCGTACTGCGAGAGGATTCCCACGGTCTTACCCTTGGAAATATACACCTCGCCCTCCTCGGCATCGTATTCTCCGGTTATAAGCTTGAAAAGTGACGTTTTTCCGCTTCCGTTGGACCCTATGATGCCCAACTTATCGTTTTCTTCAAGAGAAAAGGAGATTTTTTCAAGTATTGTGGTCGTACCGAACCGTAGTGTCAGGTCGTTTACGCTTATCGCTATCATTATTTTGTCCTTTTTGTATAATTTGTGTACTCGTTTTTATAATTTATGTCCGTAATTTACACCTTAAAAAATTGTTATATTCCTTGACTTTTCACATCTATTACTGTATAATTATTTTGACTACATAACATTTTATCATTTTTACTCGATTTTGTCAACGAAAACTTATGAAAAGAGGTTTTTATGAACATGAAGGTTGCGGTAGTCGGCTGCGGCAGATGGGGCTCTCTTATAACCTGGTATCTTGCCGAGAAAAGGGCGCTTGACGTAACGCTTTACGGTCGCGATGGCTCGAAGCATATACAAAGGTTTATAGAGGAGAGAAGAAACGATCTTCTAACGCTTCCGGATAGCGTAAAGGTCACCACAAGCCTTGATTGTCTCAGAGAAGCCGACGTCATCATAATTTCAATAAATTCCCAGGGGCTTTCGGCGTTTATGCAGGAGATTCGCCCTCTGGGACTGAAAAATAAGATCTTCGTCCTTTGTATGAAGGGAATAGACATCGTCACGGGTCGCCGTCTTTCCGAGGTGGCAGAGGCAGGAACAGACACATCCAACAAGATCGCGGTCTGGATCGGTCCCGGCCACGTTCAAGAATTTTACGCCGGCATTCCTAACTGTATGGTTATCGACAGCCATGACGACGAGGTCAAGAGAATGCTGGTCAACGCCTTTTCAAGCGAGCTTATCCGCTTTTATTACGGCGAGGATATGATCGGAAACGAGATCGGCGCGGCGGCGAAAAATGTCATCGGAATTGCCGCGGGTATGCTTGACGGATACGGTCTTTCCTCACTGAAGGGCGCGCTTATGTCGAGAGGCTGCCGCGAGGTGGCAAGACTTATCTCGGCTATGGGGGGCAACGAGCTGTCAGCTTACGGTCTTTGTCACCTTGGCGACTATGAAGCGACTGTGTTTTCGAAATTTTCCCATAACAGAGAGTTTGGCGAAAGGTTCGTTAAGGGCGAGAGAATGGAGAAGCTTGCCGAGGGATATTATACCGTAAAGGCACTTATGACCCTTTCGAGGGAGCACGCCGTGGATATGCCGATATGCCGTGCAGTTTATGAGATCATATACGAGGGCAAGGACGCAAAAGACGTATTGAGCGGTCTGTTTGAGCGAAGCATCAAGACCGAATTTTATAAATAACAAATAACCGGAGGTTTACCATGGGAAGAAAAATTTTTGAAGAAAAGAATTACAACGTTTCCGAGTGCGTTATTCCTTACGAGGAGTTCAAGCTCTTCTCGGACAGAAAAGAGGGCTTTTCTCTGAATCCGAGATACAAAGACAGAGCAATAGCCGAGGCAGAAAAGCTGCTTGGCAAAAAATACTCGGTGTTGACCGCCTCGGATTTTCTTATTTACACAAGGACGGGCAACCGATCGATATATCAGGACCAGTTCAATCCCCGCCGACTCGATCTTATTCAGCTGACCGTTGCCGAGGCTTATGAAAGAAAGGGAAGATTCGTAGATAAAATTCTCGACCTTGTTTGGATGATACTTGAGGAAAGCACCTGGGTGCTTCCCGCTCACATCAATCCCAATCCCAACGATAAGACCCACTCGCTCCCTTATTCCTACGAGGGCGGACGCAACTATTCCGACCTTTACGTTGGAAACACGGGCGCGACCTTGACCTTTACGTGGTATCTCCTTCGCGAGGAGTTTGACAAGATCTCTCCCGTTATAAACAAAAGAATAATCGAAAACCTCCGTGATAGAGTCATATATCCGTTTATTAACCACTGGCACGAATTTCCATGGCTTGGCTACGGCCCCTACAACTGGTTAAATAACTGGTGTCCTCACATTGTAGCCGAGACACTTAACACCTGCGCTCTTGCCATTGACGACAAGGAGACGAGAGACAAGGTGGTAGAGATCGCTTTAATGGCTCTTGATAAGTTTACCGAGCTTTATTCTCCCGACGGCGCGTGCGACGAGGGCCCCGGATACTGGGAGGGAGCAGGAGGAGCGCTTTACGAGGCTTGTCTCGTGCTTTACGATATGACCGCGGGTAAGATAAACGCATTTGAGGACGTTCTTCTCAAGAGCATGGTAGAATATTTCCCGAGAATGTACGTTGCAAACGGTCATTTCCTCAATTATTCCGACGCTCACACGAAAACGAGCATAAATTTCCCGTGGGGCTACGATTGGGGTAAAATGTGTAACAGCGACCTTGTAATGAATTTCTGGGAGTTCAAAAGCGAGATCAGCGAGGATCTCGGCAAGGTCACGTTTTCAAGCTACTCCTGCTGGAGATATTACCGCGATCTTTGCGCTCCCGATCTTGCGAGACGCGATTTCAAGGCGGCGCTCAAGTCCTATTTCCCCAGCCTGCATCTGGCGGTCAGCCGCGAGAGCGAGATCCCCGAGGAGGGACTTTACCTCTCGATCAAGGGCGGACACAATTCGCTCAGCCACAACCATAACGATACCGGTGACTTTACGGTTTTCTGCGACGGCGAGCCGATATTCATAGATGCCGGAGTAGGCGACTACACCAGACGAACCTTTGATGCGAGCAGATATACAATCTGGTCGATGAACGGAGAGCATCACAACATTCCTACCATAAACGGGGTCTTCCAGAGCAACGGCAGAAGCTACGCCTCCAAGGACGCGGTTTACGACGAGCAGACAGGCGGACTTTCGATCGACCTGACTGACGCATATCACGCAAGTGCCGCTATCGAGGAATACAGAAGAGAAGCGGTGATCAAAGACGGAAAAGCAGTCGTTACTGACGCTATAACCTCAAAAATCGACGGAGAGATCATTTTCAATCTGCTCACGATCTCCGAGCCCAAGCTTCTCGGCAAGGGCAAGGTGGAGGTCAACGGAAAAATCGTGGATTTTGACCCCGCTCTTGACTTTTCCTTTGATATTCCCGATTGCACCTGGGAGGAAACTCGTGCGTTGCCCTCACAGTGGGGAATCGAGAAGTTTTACAGAATAAGACTTCGCGGCAGCCTTAAATCGGGAGAAAAGCATACGTTCGTGCTTGCCGTCAACAAGTGAGAACTTTAGATTTTAAAAGAAAGGCAAAAATATGGGAAGAAGAATTTTTGCGGAATCAAATTATGATGTAAAATCTTTGGTGCTGCCCATCGAAGAATTTAAGCTCTTTTGCGACAGAGAAAACGGTTTTTCTCTCCGCGAGGACGGCCGCGATGCGGCAATAAAGAACGCCGAAGAGCTGCTTGATAAAAAATATCCTGCTATCACCGCCACCGATTATCTTGTTCGCTTCAGAACGGGTGATAGAGCATATTTCGAGGATTTGTATTTCGAGCGCAGAAAGGATCTTTTAGCACTCATTCTTGCAGAGGTATATGAAAAGAGCGGAAGATTTACCGACAAGATACTTGATCTCGTCTGGATGCTTCTTGAGGAGAGCACTTGGGTCATTCCCGCTCACCTCAACCCCTCCCAGGCGGATACCACACACAAGCTTCCCTATGCATACGAGAGTAAGAGAGACTACATAGATCTTTTCGCAGGCGCAACCGGCGCTATTATGGCATGGACATGGTATCTCTGCCGTGACGAATTTGAAAAGATATCTCCCGTTATAAATAAGAGAATTTTGGAACAGCTTCACGACAGAATTATCGTTCCGTTCACTGAGCACACCGACACTCTTGCGTGGATGGGCAACGGAAAATTCCATTGGATCAACAACTGGTGTCCTTGGGTAACGTCAAACGTGCTTACCGTGTGCGCGCTTACAACAAAGAATCTTGACACGCGCCGCCGCGTAGTCGAGATCGCCTTTGAGGCCCTTGATAAATTCACGGACCGTTATGCCGAGGACGCGGCTTGCGATGAGGGCCCCGTATATTGGGGGGCGGCTTGCGGCGCGCTTTATAACGCCTGCCTCGTGCTTTACGATATGTCGGGCGGCAGCATCAACGCTTTCCGTGATCCTTTGATGAAGAAGATGGGAGAATTCTATCCCAAGGCATACGTCTGCGAGGGAAGATTCCTTAATTTCTCAGATGCACGCAGTAAGCACTCCGTAACAAGCTCCTGGGGATACGATTGGGGAACACTCAGCGACAGCACTCTTATGAAGGATTTCTGGGAGTTTGCGTACAATGACGGCGCAGATCAAACCGACAGAGTGGAATTCAATATGCCCTATCGCTTCTTCCGAATGCTGGGAGCAGATCCCATTCCTAAAAGAGACAGCTTTTTAGCGGAGAAAAACGTCTTTTTCCCAAGCCTTGATCTCTCTATGTGCCGTGACGATACCGACCCTCAAAAGGGACTTTATCTCTCGCTCAAAGGTCACCACAATGCGGCAAGCCACAACCATCTTGACGTCGGCAACTTTGTAGTGTTCTGCGACGGAACGCCTATTTTCATCGATGCGGGCGTGGGAACATACACAGCGAGAACCTTTAACAACGAAAGATACACAATCTGGTCGATGAGATCGGAATATCACAATCTGCCGACTATCAACGGAGTTGACCAGCGCCCCGGAAAAGTCTATGCGGCAAAGAACGCACAGTTTGACGAGCAAAGCGGCAAGCTGACTCTTGATCTGACGGGTGCTTATCCCGCAGAGGCGGAGATCTCCTCTTTTATCCGAAGCGCGGTAATCGAGGACGGCAAGGCTATAATTTGCGACAACCTGGTCTCGGACAAGGATGGCAACGTAACCTTCAATCTGCTCTGCAACACAGAGCCCGAAAACATCGAGAAGGGAAGCTTTACCATTCACGGCAAGACCGTGCAATTTGACGAGCGCCTTGCTCTTTCGGTAGACTCCCCCGATTGCTCATGGGTTGAGACGAAAAAGATCCCCACAAGCTGGGATTGCGAAAAATTATACAGAATAAAGCTTTCCGCTTCTCTCAAGGCAAACGAGGCGAGCACTTTTACGCTTGCAGTAAGCAAATAAAAGCAAAAATAAGTCTCTATATAACGAAACACCCCCGACATCGGGGGTGTTTCGCTTTATTTGTTCTTATATTCTTGATTTTGAGGTTTATTTTTAGATTTATTCGACTTTTTCCCGAATATATTTATGAGCAAGACTGCAACTCCCGCCGCAAAACCGCCGATAACAAGAATTACTCCGGCTATTTCTCCTGCCGAAACGGTTGCCCATGGCAGATCTCTCCAGACGGGACGTATCTGCGCTCCGCTCTTTGCCGCGTCAAAGTGCTTGTCAAGTGACGTTATTTCCCAAGAATTGTTAGATACGTCCTGCCAACCCCAGAAATATTTTTCCTCTGTGTTTACATACCTCGGGAGAGCGTATCCTACTATGTAGTCACTGTCAAGGGGATAGGATTTTACCGCAACGCAATCTCCGACGGACGGAGACCCCATGCTCCTATTGGCGTTTCCCTCGATTGTGTAGACGTTATTTTCGTCCGAAAAAAGAACTATGCCAACGTGGGAAGAATCCACCTTGATGCTTGGGTCGTTTATGTCCTTGAAAAATATTATGTCTCCCATCTGCGGCTGATACCCTTGCTTTTCTCGGTAAATTCCACTTTCAATACACGCTCTGCGCCACTGCCAGCAGCTTCGGTAGGTTGCTGCACCTGTCTGTCCGCTCTGCTCCTCGCTGACTCCTGCGTGACGCAAACACCAAGTAGCAAAGCTGGCGCACCAAGAATATCCGTAGCTTACGCCGTTGCCTTGACCGTTATCAAGCTTTCCAAACATGAGGTTATATTCAACGTAATCACGGCTTCCCGTGTCAAGTGCTCCGCCAAAATCATTGTCACTGTCGCCCTCGTGGTAGCCAAGCTGGGATAGCGCCACCGCAACCACGTCGATGGCCTGATCGCCGCCCAAGGGAACGTCCTTCAGATTTTCGTAATATTTACTGCTTTTATACGCCTCTGACATCTCGTATAGGTCACCTGTTGCTTGCGCGTCGGGAGCAAGAAGACCCGAGATGCCCAAAGAGATACAGAGCGCCGCCACTGCCGCGGCGATCTTTTTTATATCCATTCTTTTTCTCCAAACAGTTAAATAGCTATTTGCCCATGTGTTTTTATTATACCATTTTTGCATTTTCTTGTCAATAAAATAAGAGCCTTCATGTAAAGTAAAATTTTCTCACTAATTAATATGCTCGTCCTGCCCGATAATAGTAGTAAAACCAAAAAGTTTCGCATTTTTTTGCGAAGGACAGGAGGATTTTTATGAAAAAAATAATCAGTTATATATTGATCGCTTGCACCCTTTTGAGTCTACCGATATTTACCGTATCCTGCACTCTGGGTGGCGGTCAGGCAGACGTTCACGTCTTTTACTACACTTATAGCGATCCCTTTATTTCAAACGTGAGACAGTCTATGGACAAGATGCTCAAGGACGCAGGAGTGAGCTTCCAGGATTACGACGGCAACGGCAACCAGACCACCCAGACCGAGCAGATCCAAACCGCCATCACGGCAGGTGCCAAGGCTATTATAGTTAATATAGTAAACACAGGCTCCGACGACGCGGCGAACGGTATCGTGTCGCTGGCAAAGAATGCGGGAATACCCGTCATTTTCTTTAACCGCGAGGTTTCCGACGCAGTAGTCAAGAGCTACGATAAGTGCGCCTTTGTTGGAACAGACGCCAAGGAGGCAGGTATTCTTCAAGGACAGATGATCGGAGAATACGTGTCTAAAAACTTCTCTCAAATAGACATCAACGGTGACGGCAAGATCTCTTACGTCCTTTTTAAGGGCGAGGAGGGCAACAACGAGGCGATATACAGAACGCAGTACAGCGTTGAGGAAGCAAACAAAATACTCACCCGTGACGGCAAGAGCAATCTCGTCTTTTACGACGCGGGCAACCCCAACAAATACCTCGTTGACCGAAACGGTCAGTGGTCCGCGGCGGCAGCTAACGAATATATGACCACGGCGCTGACATCGTTCAACGAAAACAAGGGAAATATGATAGAGCTTGTTATCTGCAACAACGACGGAATGGCAGAGGGCGCTATTTCGGCACTCAACTCCGCAGGATATAATACAGGTGCGGAAAAGAGCCGTCAAATTCCGGTTTTCGGCGTTGACGCCACCGCGGCGGCGGTCGATCTTATAAGCAAGGGCAAGATGACGGGTACTATCAAGCAGGATTCGGCAGGTCTTGCTGAGGCGGTGACCAAGATCGCGGCAAACTCTCTTACAGAGGGCAAAGCCATGAGCGACGGTCTTGAAAAGTACAACGTAGACGAAAACGTTTTCAAGGTAAGAATACCTTATTCCCAGTATCTGGGATAAAAAATACCGAGGGGCAGGACGTAAGTATGCAGAAAAGATCAGATATTTTGCTGGAAATGAAGAATATATCCAAGAGCTTTCCGGGTGTCAAGGCGTTGGATAACGTTTCGCTGACGGTGAGACGCGGAACCGTCCACGCGCTGATGGGTGAGAACGGAGCAGGAAAAAGCACGCTTATGAAATGTCTTTTCGGCATAAATTCGGGGTTTAGCGGAGAGATATTTCTTGAGGGCAGAAAAGTTGCCTTCAAGAACCCCAAGGACGCTCTTGAAAACGGCGTGGCTATGGTGCATCAAGAGCTGAATCAGGCGACAAAGCGCAACGTCATGGACAACATCTGGCTTGGCAGATACCCCACAAAGCTTGGCTTTATAACGTCCGAGAGGGAGATGTATCGAAGAACCAAGAAGATCTTTGATTCCCTTGGCATCTCTACCGATCCCCGAAAAATCATGAGCCGAATGTCGGTGGCAGAGAGACAGATGGTCGAGATCGCCAAGGCGGTGTCCTACGACGCGAAGATAATCGTGCTTGACGAGCCGACAAGCTCGCTGACCGAGCGCGAGGTCGGTCATCTTTTTGAAATAATCGACACTCTGAAAAAACGCGGTTGCGGAATCATCTATATCTCACACAAGATGGACGAGATCCTGAAAATATCCGACGAGATCACGGTAATGCGCGACGGAAAGCATATCGCCACAGAGACGGCGGGGGACATGACTATGGAAAAGATAATCAAGCTTATGGTGGGCAGGGAGCTGACCCAGATGTTCCCCGAAAAGACGAATTCGCCGGGAGACGTTCTTTTGCAAGTGGAAAATCTTTCCTCAAAGCATAATCACGTTGAGGACGTAAGCTTTTTCATTCGTCGCGGCGAGATCGTCGGCTTGGCAGGTCTTGCGGGAGCGGGACGAACCGAGGTCATCGAAAATCTTTTCGGCATATCCGAGCGTCTTGGCGGAAAGCTGTATCTTGACGGAAAAGAGATCAGAAACCGCACCCCACGCGAGGCTATCCGAAACGGATTTGCTCTCTTGACCGAGGAAAGACGCGCTACGGGCATCTTCGGCAACCTCGACATTAGGGAAAACACAACAATATCGAGTCTTCGCAAGCATTTGAAGCTTGGAGTGCTGTCCGAGAGATCGCGCCGCCGCGACACCGCTTGGTCTATCGGCGCGATGAATATCAAAACCGCGTCTCAGGAGACGGAAATAAGGCTTTTGTCGGGCGGAAATCAGCAAAAGGTGATCCTCGGCAGATGGCTTTTGACCGAGCCCGAGATATTGATGCTTGACGAGCCGACCAGAGGCATCGACGTAGGCGCGAAGTTTGAGATCTATCAGCTTATCGACTCGCTCGCCGCCAAAGGTAAGGCGGTGATAGTCGTGTCGGGCGAGCTGCCCGAGCTGCTCGGCATCTGCGACCGAATCTACGTTATGTCGGGCGGCAAAATAGCCGGCGAGGTGGCAGCCCGGGACACAACCCAAGAGGAGATTATGACTTTAGCGGCGAAGTACGTCTAAGGAAAGCGTGCGAGAACCTTGTTTTAAAGTTTTTGCGTCTCTTTTTCCAAAAAGAGACCGCCGATCCAAGGGCGCGGAGCCCTTGGTCGCTCGTCGCAACGAGCGAAACTCCTTTTACCCTTTCCAAGCGCCCGAGGGGTGAATTTTCGCCTTCGGCGAAAAGAGGGGAACCACAAGTGGGGTTCCCCTTATGGTAGCATAAACTAAACTCTACCCACTACACATAAAACAACAAAAACGGAAGGTATCATTATGACGTTACTGAAAAATTTCAAGAATGCCGACGCGCGCGAAAAAAGGGCGATCGTCAAGGAATTTCTGATAAACAACTCGCTCTATATTTTCCTTATCGCGGCGGTCGTGGTAATACAATTCTTACGCCCGCACTTTTTGTCCGCGGCGTCGATCGTCAATATCATTTCGCTCTCGGCGGCTAACCTACCTATCGCCCTGGGTATCGCGGGAGCTATCATTCTGACGGGAACCGACCTGTCGGCAGGCCGTATCGTAGGTCTTGTCGCCTGCGTCTGCGCGTCTCTGCTTCAGGCAACGGGATATGCGGGAAAGATGTTTCCGTCTCTTGCCGCTCTGCCTCTGCCTCTGGTTTTACTGATCGCCCTTGCAATAGGCGCGATCATCGGACTTATAAACGGCTTCTGCACGGCAAAATTCCACCTGCACCCCTTTATCGTCACACTTTCCACTCAACTGATCGCCTACGGCGCGCTTTTGATGTATCTGAATATCGGAAACAACAATGGTCAGTCGATATCGGGGCTTGACCCGTCCTACACAAGCTTTATAAACGGAAGTATTCTGTCGATCGGAAAGACACCGATCCCAAATTTCGTCTGGTACTCGCTTGCTCTTACGGCAGTAATTTGGTTTATCTGGAATAAGACAACCTTTGGTAAGAATATGTTTGCAGTAGGATCGAATCCCGACGCGGCAAACGTCTCGGGCGTTAACGTAAAGCGAGTTATTATGCTTGTCTTTATGCTCGCGGGTATTATGTACGGTGTTACGGGCTTTATCGAGGCGGCGCGAATCGGATCCAACTCGGCGGCGACGGGACTAAACTACGAGCTTGACGCTATCGCCGCAAGCGTTATCGGCGGCGTGTCATTCGTCGGCGGTATCGGCTCGGTCGGCGGCGTTATCGTGGGTGTCGTGCTTTTGCGACTTATCTTCGTCGGTCTTACCGCACTGAATATCGACGCCAACATGCAGTATATCATCAAGGGTCTTATCATTCTTATCGCCTGCGCAGTGGATATGAGAAAATATCTTGTGAGAAAATGATTTTTGATCAGCCGTTCGGCTGAAAAGGGAGCTAGCGTGAAAGTCACTTCCCACTTGTAGGTAATTTAACTGTTTCACGCGCGAATTTTGCCCTCTGGCAAAATTCATCGATTGCTATTTGTGCCGCCGTCAGCGGCGGAATGGAGATTTTATGAAAGATTTTAAGAAAAGAAACATTTATGAAAACGTGAAAATAAGCGTGCGCGGTGTAACTGCCTTTATTTTTGGCGGCTTGCTTTTGCTGGCAACGGTGTTCGTTATCGCGGTAGTCGGCACGTTTTAAAAACGGCTTTGGAACGGGCTGCATTATTGACGTTTGAGTTGTAAAATATGCGTGAAAAAAGCTTCACCAAAAGGGATATTCCCTCGGTGAAGCTTTTTTGTTTTGCGATGCGATAATTTTATGCTCTATACGTTGGTCTTTCCGTTATAGGTGTTGTAAGTATAAGTGGCAAGGGTATTATCTACCGCCTTTATCGACTCCGTTTTCCCATAGTTATCATAAGTATATAGTTGGCTAAAACAAGAGGAGGAGCAGGGAATTAACTCTGCTCCTCCTAGAATACAAATGATTCTTTAATTGGTAGATTATTTTAACATAATCTTATTGATATTAACACCTAAGAATACTAGCCAATCCACAAGAGACGCAAATAATCATGAACAATAAATACTTTTACAATACATAATCAATGCTGAAATAGTTGAAATGGCTTTTGAATGAATACTTATCGTCAAATTCAAAATCCACCAATTCATTTATTGTTCCTGTGAACAGTATTTTGCTTGTATTTGATTCACATTGGTAAAGCTTGTATAATGTAGATATTTTACAATTATCCCAATCTGGTTGTAGGAAAAAATGTTTTTCATTTAAATGAAATTCGATTTCTCTGTGGCTTTCTAAATTCTCCAAAAAATCATCTAATTTCATAATTGTATTACTGTGACTAATTACAACAGTATGCCTCCATTTCTAATGTTGTCAATCAAAATTTATTGGTTCAGATCTAATAGGTTTGTTAGGATTGCTCCAATCCCAAGTGTGTTTGTGAGGAAATTTGTGTGTATTATCACTATTAGGATGCCGGTAATCTATATCATATTCGGCCTTCCCATCCGGACCATAATGTCTAGTTTGTTTTTTGCCGTTTTCATCGTGTAAATCTTGATCGGAATTTGGTTCTCCATCCGTAGGTAACTTATGGCCCTCTTTTGATTTGTCCTTGTTTGAATCAATATTATTTGTTTCGTCAAAAGTCAAAGTAGGGAGATCAGGAATAGACATAGTGGATGCTGTTTCTATAGCAAGTATCAGCAATATCCCACCATAAATTATATCACCTATTGGCAGAACGGTATCGGCACAACAAAGCCACCACATAGTGCCAGCCCACCAACCAATAGTTTCTGCGTTTTCGCCAAAAGAGTCCGTGTATATAATAGGATTATTATTACAATAAATATATAAATTTTGGGAAATCAGTCCTTGATTGGTAGAAACATATCTATCGGCATTAATGAATCTACCAGTATTAGGGTCATAATATCTACTGTTAAGATAATAGAATCCAAGGTCGTCGTCGTAATAATATCCTCGATAACGGAAAGGATTATACTGCGCCGCAGTGGAACCTCCACCGTTGTAATAAGTGGTAGTGCAATTACCCCAAGCATCATATGTGTAGCCGACAAGCTTAGTGCCACTTGCATTGTAGATGGCAATTATATCACCTTGGAGATTCTTTTCAAAGTAGAAAATATCGTAGGTATCTTCGGCATAGCTATTTGTGCGATATAGCATTCCCATAGGAGCGCCGACCTCGTCATAGAGGTAAATTATTAATTTATTACTCCACTGTTCGCTAACTATGCGAGTGCCTTCTAGTGTGTAATTGTGCTTAACGCCGCCGACGGTCTTACTTGTCCTTATACCTTCATCATTGTAAGTGAACGAATAACTAACGCCGCCCTTCGTTGCGGTAGCGAGTCTTCTGCCATCTTTCCAAGTGAATGTATATGCCGTGCCGTTGTTGTAAGAGAGGGGGGAATTAGGCTTGTCCGCCCCCACGGCTTGTGCCGTGGGGACACTGAAACACAAATTAAAATTGTGAAATATCGCAAAACATTTTAAATACATTTAGGAACTATAAGGATAAAATTAATTCTTCAAAATCACAATATGGCATTGTTTCTTTGAATTTATATCTAGGATCATCCGTTTGTAATCCCAATACGGTGATGTAATTTTTACACCTAACGCATAATAGATAATAATCTCCATCCATAAAAAACAAAGTAAACGTTGCAAAAACATCCTTTTGGTTTTTTAAAACTTCATATTTCCAACCGGATAATATATCTGAGATAAAATCATCCCAATCTTCGCTTGGGAATTTGCATTCACCCGAAATAACGTATATTAATCCATAATTTCGAACGTCTGATTTTGATAGATCATAATATACTTTCATAACGAAAATTCTCCTTACATTATTTGGGAAATGCAGTTGTAATTGTTTTTTTTACGGTGTCTACCCAAATCCTAATTCTATTATTACTTGAAAAACCTTCTATATAATATCTTATTCCTTCTTGAACTTTAAGTACCGAATCGGGATAATTTGTTCTAGCATTTTCATAGGCTTCACGAACAATTTTTTCAATTACAATAGGAGTCATCCATTTTGGAAATTTATCTTTTTTAGGCGATTTGCCTGAGCTTGGATGATGCCTATCCATTATATGATCAATATCAACTTTAATATCCTGCTCCTCTGGCAAAGGATTATCTTGTGATTCATCAAATAACACATTCCATATTATGCTAGCTTGCTGCTCGATGCCAACAAAAATATCACTGGTTGAATTAATTATTTCATTTGCCAGTGTATCGTTACTAGTACCTGCAACTCCAACAATCACTGCGACAACAATAATTCCAACAACTACAATTATTTCATCAATAGGTCCCGTTACTAAATCATCTATAATAAACAACTGCCCTGTTGGATCGATATATGCAACAGGTGAATTGACACAATATGCGTACATATTATAGCCTAATATGTGTTGATATAAGCTATCATCCGCATTAATGAACCTACCCGTATATGGATCGTAGTAACGGCTATTGAGATAGTAAAAATTGAGTTCAGAATCGAAATAGTAACCTCTGTAACGGAAAGGGTTATACTGTGCCGCAGTGGAGCCGCCACCGTTATAATAAGTGGTAGTGCAATTACCCCAAGCGTCATATGTGTAGCCGACAAGCTTAGTGCCACTTGCATTATAAATTGCAATTATATCACCTTGGAGATTCTTTTCAAAGTAGAAAATATCGTAGGTGTCTGCGGCATAGCTATTCGTGCGGTATAGCATTCCAATGGGTGATCCAGCCTCATCATAGATGTAAATTATTAAGTTGTTGCCCCATTGTTCACTTATTATGCAAGTGCCTTCAAGGGTATATGTGTGCTTTACTCCGTCAACTGTCTTGCTTGTTCGTATTCCCTCATCGTTGTAGGTGAAGGAGTAATGGTAACCGTCCTGTGTCTCCGCTGTCGCAAGCCTTCTTCCGTCTGTCCAAGTAAAGATGTAGTTGTTTCCGCTAAAATAGATTATAGGATTTCCTATTGCATCATAATTGATCGTACCTGCGCCGGTATTTGTTAATATGTCTCCCCAAGTACTGTCTCCGTATGTATAGTTGGTAGTCGAAGATGCAGTTCCAAGATTTCCGGTGGTATATGCATAGGTCTTTTTGCTCGTTCTGTTACCGTTGTTGTCGTACCTTCCAACTTTCCTCTCTAAAAGGCAATTTTGTAACCGTACGATTAGAAAATCGTTGAAACCCTGCTGTAAGGGGAATGGAACTGTTATGTACCAGTAAGCATCGCGTTTGGTCACCCAAACACAGACTTGTCAGGAATATTCCTGAAACCTTTTAGGGCTTTGGATTATCCCAACAAACTGCCTTTTGTCCCCAAAAGGCGATGCTTGCTGGTATGATCTCTTTATTCTTCAGGATTGACTTTACTGTTTATGCAGAAGCAAACACAAGTTACTTTCCCAAACCTCATCCCTACTCTTTTTTGCTTTTTCAATGCAAACATTTATTGCATTACAGATAGAATTATTATCTGTGTATTTTTGCAACCTATTTAAGATGCATAAAGCCCCCGGCCAATTCATATCTTGCAACCATTCTAACAATTCAACTAAATAAGGCTTAAGATTTTCATCGCTTTTCTCTGATATGATTACAGCACAATTTTCCCATACATTTTTATTATGCTTTGGTGTTAACGGTTGTATAAATGGAATAATTGTTTCCGTATTTCTTGCTAAGGATATTCCTTTGGATTGAATTTCAGAGGGCATCTGCCAATCGAGCATATCCATAATTTCTGTAATATCTACCATTTTTAATGACCTCCATCCCATTTAATGACAACCGATTTAACCGCTTGTGTCCAAATCGAATCGGAACCTGCATTTATCCAGTCTTCCATTGTTGCACCTACTGGTCTTACACTCACATGGGTAGGACCGTCTTGAACAGCATAAACCACACCTGTCGCATTAAGCGCTTCAATTGTTGTCACTGCCGCACCAGGCATTGGAACAGTAGAGAAAGACAGACCGGAATACTTATCCTTTGCTTTCGGTGTTAAATTTCCTGGATTCGTTCCACCATAGCGATATATTACTGTTGATGACGGCGGAGTTGTAGGTATTGCTTCCGATTTTTCTTCAGCCTTTGGTATTGATATAGAGGGAGCTGGTGCAGTTATAGCGGTATATGTTGCAATTCCTGCGCAAACCAACACACCACCCAGCAACAGAACCCCTGATACTACATCCGCCAGACCCGGTGCAGGAGTGTCTACCTGTGAAACTCCTGCTGCAACCGCAAAGTAACCACTGGCTTTCAGAATTGTTTGTGTAAATGCATCCCATAATTCTTTCCAAAAATTTCCCGTAGGATCAATTCTGTTAACCGGATTATTTCCACAGTAGACGAACATATTGTTTCCGATTAATCCCTGACCTGTTGATGTATATCCATCCGCATTAATAAATCTACCCGTATTAGAATCATAATATCTATTATTAAGATAATACAGGCCAAGGTCAGCATCATAGTAGTAACCGCGGTAACGGAAAGGGTTATACTGTGCCGCGCCTACGTTTGTAACGTGATTTGTGACAACATGAGCTCCCCAAGCATCATAGGTTATTGCTGTTCCGTTGAAATCAAATCCGTACGCCCCGACGGCTCATAGAGCCGTCGGGAAAACTTCTTGGACTCTTATTCAAGTATAATTTGTGAACCATCATGTAATGTAATTCTGCACAAATTGGAACTATATTCTATTGATTCAATAGAATCTGACAGGTTTCTAAATTTCCATTCGCAGTTTTGAGGCAAAAATTCAATTATTTCTGCTTCACAAATAATGTAAATATGGTTTGATATGCATATTATGTCGGTGCAAATTGTGTGAAGTGGTTTTTTATCAACTATACTTCCGCTGACGCAATCGATCACATAACAATTATCTGTAAGTCCAAACAAACTATAATGTTCATCCAACAACGTTAAAAATGGTATTTGATGTAACCCTACATCGGTTTGATTAAATAAAAGTTTAATTCCTGTTTCAATTTCTTCTGCAATAAAATGCTGGACAGGATAATATTCTGCATCATTAATGATTGGAATTTCATCACAAATTGAAAGATAATTTTCATGTGTTATTTCAGCTATTTTCCAATTGTTCGCTCTAATCCTCATTTTATCTGCCTCCTTTAATGATAACCGTGGCTAATAGACCATCTCTCCAAATCGTGGTCATCATTCGCACACCACAGGGGCTTTTTCTACAAAATTGAAAATATTATTCGGTTCTTTCAATAGTTACATCGATCTCTGCACTTTCTCCGATAAATTTCACGTAATAGCACTTCTCATTTTCTGCAAAAAAAGTTAGTTCATATTCTTGATCGATTGGTATGTCATATAAAATATTACATTCCTCGTCTGTAATAACCATTCTGAAATTTCCGCTTTTTATAGAAGACATAAACTTATAGGTTACATTTTTATCGACACCCTTGTATGCGTTACATACATAAATACCGGTAAGCATGCCTGTCTTGGTTTTGATGTATGAACGATCGCAGTCTTCAAATTTACCCGATATTCTAACCTCGTTATCTTTTTTTGAGGATACGTTTCGCCTTATTATACGATAATCTTCAAAATGCTTTTTAATTAATTCATCGGTGATATATACCGGCGTTTTATCGTCTCCGTTTGTGTCTTCAACTTGCATTGACAATTCATATTGGTGACGTGAAATCCATGCAAATGTTATTCCCAATATTGTTATTACGGTTAATACTGATAAGATTGTTATAATTATTATTTTTTTAATTTTTAATCCCATTCTATAAAAAACTTCCTCCTATGCCGTATGAAAAAGCAACAGCTTACATACCTGCATTCATATAGTACTCATATCCAATTGACCAAAGGCACATGAGTATTATCAAAAGCATAAATCCTGCTGAAGCTATGCCATACCATTTACTGGCTCTGTCCAAGTCTTCGTCTTCTTGCGTTATTTCGTTGGGATCGTCCGGATTATAGAGCAAATTGAAATCATCTCCGACCCTGTAACTAAAAGAGCTTCTTCCAATGTCGTAGGTGTTTATATACGTCTTCCCGTTAACAACATATTTCACGACAGGAAAATATGAGTGATTAATGGTTTTTGTGATAGCTTTTTCTACACGTATTATTTTGCCGCAAGCGTATTCTGTGCATCTTTTTAATTTTTCTTTATTGGAGAGACGTAAAGACGCAAACCCGAAACCCGCGGAAAATAGTAAGAACAAAAAGCTAAAAACAGGTGTCCACCCTATAACAGTCGTAATGACAAGAGCTATAGCGGATACGGCATATACGATAATAAAAACAATGTATTTTGTGCTAATTTTCATTTTGGGTTTTTCCATATTATCACCTCTGTTTCTGACCAAATATCTCCAAGCCGTTTTTTGCCGCGCCAAAACATAATAAATTCGATAGGGAATCCCCACACTAGTGGCACATTTCTTAAGATTAATCTACCTATACTAGTTACATCGCTATTGGACGTGGACACAACACGAAGCCTAAATATTTTTTTGCCGATACTGGCATTTTTGAAAACTATGTCTTTGCCAAGCACTAGTATCACAATTAAGAAAACAGTGATGTAACTTTTTATGGTTGGCTGAAGCACTGTCATTTGCAATAATTCCAAAACAATCGCACCCACAAAAGCAATAAGAGTCCAATCTATAAATGCAGCAAAAAATCGTCTTGTTGTTAATTTCATATAGTATTACCTCATGATGATATTATTCTGCCAATCGATCTACACATTCAAGTATACTACCACTATGATAATTATACCATACGTTTACATTTATGTCAACATATACGCTCCCGACCGACGCCGGGGCTTTTTTCAAAATATTGTTGATTTTTAATTTTATATATGTTATACTATACTTGTCAAATTCTGCAAAGAAGAGGTTGCCTGCAAAAGCAGGCTGAATAATGCTATGAAAATTGTAGTTATCGGAAACGGCTCGGTAGGAGACACTTTGGTCGGCGCTATATGCTCCGAGGGTCACAACGTAACCGTTATTGACGAGGATGCCGCCACTGTAAACGCGGTAGTAAATAAATACGACGTATTCGGTGTTACGGGCAACGGAGCGTCGATAGACATCCAAAAGGACGCGGGCGTGCCTGATAGCGACATTGTTATCGCAGTCTCACCCGGAGACGAGCTGAATCTGCTCTGTTGCATGGTGGCAAAGCAGCTCGGTGCAAAGCACACAATAGCGCGCGTGCGTGATCCTCGATATCTTAAGCAGATGTCATTTATGAGTAAAAATCTCGGAATCGACATGATAGTCAACCCCGAGCACGAGGCGGCAAGAGAGGCGGCGCGACTTATTCGTTTTCCTGCGGCGATGAAGCTCGAAAAGCTCGCGAGAGGACAGGTTGAGGTCGTGCAGATACACATCGGCGACGATCACCCCCTTGTCGGTCTGCCCTTGAAGGATTTTAAAAACAAATACAGTACAAACGCGCTCATCTGCGCCGCAGTCAGAGAAGATCAGGTCTTTATCCCCGGCGGTGATTTCGTGATTAACGCGGGCGATAGCATTTCTCTGGCAGGCTCACGTCAGGATATAAACGATCTGTTTGTCAAGATAGGACTTTTAGGCAAGCAGATAAAGAAGATCATGCTGATCGGAGGCGGACGCATATCCCGTTATCTTGCGGCCCAGCTTGGAAACGGCTACAAGCTGAAGATAATCGAAAAGTCCCCCGAAGCCTGCGAGCAGCTTGCGGAGCTTTTCCCCAAGACCACGATAATTCAAGGCGACGCTACCGATCCCGATCTTCTCGACGAGGAGGGCATCGACAACACCGACGCTTGCGTCATAATGACCTCAAACGACCAGACCAATCTGATAATCTCTATGTTCGCAAGCTCCAAGGGCGTTAAAAAGGTCATTTCCAAGATCGCATCTCCCACCTACGTCAAGCTTTCCGAGGATGCAGGCGTGGATTCAAATATCACACCCCAGTTCCTTATAATCGCGAAGGTGCTTCGATATTTGCGCGGTATTGCTAACAGGGGTGAGAAGGGAAGCAAGAGCGGACTCAAATCACTTCACAAGATCGCGGACAACCGCGTAGAGGCACTTGAGTTTGACGTAGCCGAGGATTTCGAGGCTGTGGGCAAGCCCTTGAAGGAGATCAGGTGGAAGAAAAATCTGCTTATTGCGGCGGTCATTCGCGACGGAAACGTTATTTACGCTCACGGTGCTACCACTCTTGAGGTGGGCGACAGCGTCATAATCATGACCACCAACCCCCAGCTCTGCGATCTGGAGGACACTCTTGCATAATTGCATAAAAAAGCGGGATAGTTAATTATGAATTACAAAATGTTAAGATATATCGTGGGCAAGCTTTTGCTTGCAGAGGGTGCGCTTATGGCACTGCCCCTCGTCACGTCACTGATATACGGCGAATTTAAAATGCTTCACGCATTTCTCATTCCTATGGGCGCGCTATTGTTGCTGGGCTTGCTTTTTTCTCTGAAAAAGCCGGTGGACGATGCGTTGAGCGCAAAAGACGGATTTGTGGTCGTAGGTCTTTCGTGGATAATAATGTCGGCATTCGGTTGCCTGCCATTTATCATTTCGGGACTTATCTCAAACCCCGTCGACGCATACTTTGAGACCGTGTCCGGTTTCACCACAACGGGTGCCAGCGTTCTTTCGTCTGCGGACTTTGCCAAGCTCTGGAGCGAGGACTCAGCTCTTGGTCTACGCGGCATTTTCCTTTGGCGTAGCTTTACCAACTGGATAGGCGGCATGGGAGTGCTTGTCTTCGTCCTTGCGGTAATGCCCCAGCAGGATATGAAATCCTCGCGGCTCGTGCATATAATGAGAGCCGAGATGCCAGGACCTAAGGTCGACAAGATAGTTGCTACTGTCAGAAAGACCGCTGTTAT
Source organism: Eubacteriales bacterium (assembly GCA_045638125.1). Taxonomy (GTDB): domain Bacteria; phylum Bacillota; class Clostridia; order Oscillospirales; family CAG-272; genus SVTX01. The sequence goes on from JAZUAS010000085.1 coordinate 27,641, forward strand.
AATGTACGGCATCTATATCGCGCTTACCGCGGCTATGACGGTAATGCTCCTTTTCGGCGGAATGGATCTTTACGAATCTCTCTGCACCTCGTTCTCAACGGCAGGAACGGGCGGATTTGCAATTTGGAGCGACAGTATGGCTACCTTTAGCGGAACCGTAAAATACCCCGAATACTGTGTATGGGTAATTGCCGTATTTATGATAATATTCAGCATAAATTTCAACCTTTTCTATCTTGTGATCTCGGGAAAGATTGTTACGGCTCTTTTGAGTGAGGAGCTTCGTTGGTTTGCATTAACGGTAGCTTGTGCGGTTGCGTTGATAACCGCAAACATCACTCAAGGCGCACTTGCCGTATATGGCAATTTGGGAGACGGAATACGCCACGCCTTCTTCCAAGTATCGACGATCATATCTACCACGGGCTTTGCCACCGACGACTTTAATCTCTGGCCCAACGCATCCAAGATGGTCTTGCTGGTGCTGATGTTTATCGGTGCTTGTGCAGGAAGCACGGGCGGCGGCATCAAGGTAAGCCGTATAGTTATTGCGTTCAAGAGCACCTGGTCTGAGATCAGACACATGATACACCCCAGACGCGTCAAAAAAATAATGTTTGAAAAAAAGAGCGTAGACAACGACACGGTGCGCGGAGTTTTCGCTTACATGGTAGCATACGTTTTGATCTTTTTTGCTTCGTTCCTCGTTATAGCGATATGCGACGGAAGGAGCATTGAAACAACCTTCTCTGCGGTAACTGCGTGCATAAACAACATCGGACCCGGATTCGGAGAGGTCGGCCCTGCCGGAAATTTTGTGAGTTTCACTTGGGTATCAAAGATAGTTCTGATACTCGACATGCTGCTCGGCAGACTTGAAATCTTCCCCATTCTTTTGCTTTTCTACCCCACTGTCTGGAAAGAAAAATAATTTTTTGATCCGACACAGCAGCTAAATCAGCATGATTTTTGGTGTGAATTGCATCATTATTGGTGTGAATTGCGTTGAAATGTGCAGAAACTTATGATAAAATTAAGGAGATGAAAGGGTTGTGATATTCTTTCATCTCTTTTGGAGATAATGGATTATGAATAAACAACCGAAATTTATAGTTTTTGAAGGCATCGACGGAGCAGGCAAGACCACGCAGATAAATCTTTTGCGTAACTCGCTTGAAAAGCAGGGAATTGCCTGCAAGATCACCGCAGAGCCTACCGATATGCCCTCGGGCAGAGAGATCAGAGCCGCGCTGGGCGGAAAGATCTCGAGAACGCCCCTCGAAATGGCGGAAATGTTCGCCACCGACCGTGCGCTTCACAATACCGATCCCGAAAGTGGAATCGGCGGCATGATGCGTAACGGATACACGGTCATAAGCGACCGATATTACTACTCGTCCTTGGCGTATCAAGGCTCGGTGCTGGGATACGATACCGTAGCAGCTCTCAATCTTGAAAACCCAAGCATTCGCACCCCCGACCTTTGCATCTTTCTCGATCTTACTCCCGAAAAAAGTCTTGCGAGAATCGGAAGCAGAGGGGCAGAGACCGAGATATACGAAAACCTTGAATATTTGACTAAAACCAGAGCTATGTTCTTCGACGTTTTCAAAAAGCTTGAGCCGAGAGGCGAGAAGATCGCCGTAATCGACGCTTCGGGAACACCCGATGAGATAGCAGAGAGAATCCTTGCAACGGCTCTTGATATTTTTAGATAAGCTTTGAGGTGTAAGATGAAAAATAAACACAGCCAACCCGAAATGCTTGCGACTTTAAAAAATATATGTCTCATCATACTGGGAACGCTTGTGCTTTCCTTTGGAACGTCGGTCTTTCTTCTGCAGTTTGACCTTGTAGCAGGCGGAGTTTCCGGAATGGCAATCGTAATCGAACACATCATTTCAAAGTACGTTCCCGCTCTTGGATTTCTATCCCTCGACCTCTTGATCACCATAATCACTTGGGTGCTTTTCCTCGTGGGGCTTTTCGTTCTGGGGCGCTCATTCGCGTTAAAGACCCTTATATCAACGGTAGTCTATCCCATAGGTGTGTCGCTTTTTATCCGTTTGGCTGACCCCACGGTGCTCGGCGGATTCTTTTATCTCAAGGGATATGACACCCACAGCGACGTAGCTCTTATTCTTGCCACTCTTTTAGGCGGCGTGTGCGTGGGATTAGGATGCGCTCTGACATTCATTGGTGGCGGATCTACGGGGGGAGTCGACATTATAGCGTTCATTATATGCAAGATTTTCAAGCGCGCTAAAAGCTCGGTGGTGTTCTTCATCATCGACGCGACGATCGTGCTTTGCGGAATGTTCGTTATGCAAAACCTCGTCATATCGCTTCTCGGCATACTGTCGGCATTCGTTTCGGCGCTGATGGTTGACAAGGTCTTTCTCGGGAGCTCGCGTTCATTCATCGCCCATATAATCACCGATAAGTACGAGGAGATAAACAAGGAGATCATAGAAAAGATCGACCGAGGCTCCACCATCATCGACGTTACGGGCGGATACACGGGAAAGAGCAAAAAAATGCTTATGGTGTCATTCAAGGTCAATCAATATTCCGAGATCCTAAACACCATAAATAAAAATGATAAAAATGCGTTTGTCACCATTCATCAAGCGCACGAAATAAACGGCGAAGGCTGGACAAGATAATACAATTAAAAATCTCATTTTATCTGAGATAAGAAAGGACCCCCCTATGAAAAAGAGAGCGTTAAATCTACTTGCTTTTGTGCTTGCCGCAATTATGCTTCTCGGCTCTTTTGCCGCATGTAACGATTGGTCCGACGTAATCGAGACCGAGGGAACAAGCTCGTCATCAGAAGAAACGAGCAGTAGCTCCGAGTCCGCCACGTCCGGTAGCGAAAGCCGTGATGAGAGCGATACCGAGGAAAGCGGCTCCGAGGGGGGCGGAGATAACACTCCCTCTCTTGAGGATATCGACAACGGTCTTCTTATCGGAAACGCAAACTCGCTGAAAAACGGCGTAAATGCGTATTTCTCTGACGGAAAGAGAACAGATTTTGTTCTTGAAAACCAGAACATGACCCTTGAATACGCTCTTGCCGCATACAAGGAGCAGGAGATAACATCTTTGAAGAATAAAGAGGGTAAATCCTATATCGAAAGCACGGGCGACGTGTTCGTTAAGATGACTAACGGATACACCTTCTACTCCTCGGACTCCACCAAGGCAGCAGCCACCAACATTTACCGCTTCGGCTACTATATGTACGAGGCAAGATTTGAGGAGCAGGTATTTGGCAGCGATCTTATCATAAACGATTCCAAGAATATCGATATAAATAGGATCAAAACCAAAAACCACACGAAAACCTCGAAAAACGACGACGGCAGTCTTCGTGTTATGATCACAAATACCACCGACCCGTTCATCGAATTCTCAAACTCCACCTTTGCGGCAGAGGACTACAACTTCCTCCAGATCACCATGAAGGCAAGCACGACCAAGCTTTCCTCTTGCGGCTTCTACGTTTGGTTAGACGACAGAGCTCACCAGATAGCATACTTCACCATCCTCCCCGACGGTGAATATCATACATACAATATCGATCTTAGGCAGCTCGATAATTACAGCGGTGACGTTACCCGTCTTCGTTTTGACTTCGAAAGCAATCTTGCAGTCAATGACATTTTTGAAATTTCCGAATTTAAGCTTGTCAACGGAGACGACTGCGGCAGACCCTCAAAGCTTGGTCTTAACCGCTCCTTCTTCGTATACTCCAACAAGCTGCACCACGTTTTGCAGATAGCTACCGACCAGGTCGCTACCGAGAATATCGCTCTTGCGGGAATGGAAACCAAGATCGCAGAGGATACCGTCGCAAAGCTTATCGTTAAGGATAAGAACGGTCTGCACGAAACGCTTGAGGGTGTGGATTGGGATAGCGCGGAATACGTCGGATTTGACATCAAGGACGTAGGTGTATTCGGTTACATTCTTCCCGTCGATAACAGAGGAGATAAGCTTGAAGTAACCCTTGAGGACGGATATTATACCATAATTCAATCCCGAACCCCCGAAAACAATACGATCCTTCCCTCCGCATATTACGACAGCAAGCTGGGTCGTTATATTCCCCTCGAGGGACTGGATAAGGAAAACTCCAACGGCAACGACTTCTTTATGGGTCAGCGCATATACACCGACGATAACCACGACTTTGAAAAATTCCTCCATGAGGCGCACATAGAGCGCAATCCTCTTACAAGCAAAAATTTCTTGGTCCCCAAGAACGGCGGCTCTTATGAAGCAAAGTTCACCTGTCCCAACTGCGGATTTATTACGGTTGACGCGATGCTGGTATGCGCACAGTGCTATGAGGAAGTAACCTTCTTAGTTGAAGAAAACATGTACTATATCGGATACGAGCCCCTGCGTGGTATATACCAGTTCTACGTACCCGAGTATAATTTCAGTGAGGCATATTTCAAATTCCCCAACAGTCACATCGACCTCACCTTCCGCGTAATGGGTGACAATTATGACCGCGACATCTACGTTATGTCACTGGGACAGGGAATAGGATGTCTCGAGAGCGCCGTGCTGCTTGATGCAAACAAGATGATGCTCCCCGTACCGATCGAGGTCGGTAAGAACTACAGTGAGGGAGGAGGAGAGCGAAATCTTTGGAACGTAGTGGACTACCAATACAGTGAAGCGATCTTCCCCATGGTCATCAAGGCAAAATCGCAGGACACATACTCTCTGCTTAATATCTATCAAAACTGGGGTCAGCATCCCTTAAAGCAGGTATCCTGGATACAGTTCTACGCACCTTATTATCACCTTTCAACCGGTGTTATAGAGACCAACTGTATAGTTCCTTATTACACCACAAGAAACTCCCGCGGTCTGGGAACACTTCCCGACCACAGAGCTATGTCTGCGCCCTTCCATGCAGGTGAGCCTCAGCACACCAGCGGAGGAAGTCACTCCTGGCTTCAGTACACCGACAAAAACGGTGTGTATAGCGCAACCGAGAACACTATCGATTACATCGACTCTTACGGACCCATTTATTCCGACGTTTACATGGAATATCTTTCCGACGACGGCAATATAAAGGTATCATACGTTCACACCGAGTTCCCGCAGACCGATGAAAACCGCGCATATTACGAAATGACTTATGAGGTTCTCGGAGACGTTGGATTTAAGGACTTCAGCGAGGATTTCTGGTTCTACAAGGTCGGCGACAACGACCCCAAGGGAACGTATAAAAACGTCGGTTATCTCAACGAAAACAACGAATGCGTTATAGTTGACGCCGCAAAGGGCAATGAATCGTTCGAATACAAGCTCGGTACAGAATGTCCCTATTTCTCATTCTTCAATATGCCCGATTATGACAAAGAAGCCATACACAACGAGGGATACGTAAACCTCTCGTTCCTGGTTTACAACTATAAGTTCATCATCGGAGGAAAAGAAGTAACTCCCAACTTCATTATCATCAATGAAGACGACCAGATCCGCATATCGCTCGACCTGACCGAGGTAGAGCTTAAGGCGGGCGACAAATTTACCATCAACTGCATTTTGATGCCTTGGGGCTCTCAAGAATCCGTATATGATTCCGACGAGATTGCGGGAGACCAGAACGTTCGTGACGTAAGAGTCAACACCCTTTTGAACCCCATCACCCCCACCGCGGTCGAAAACTGCAAGGTGATGGAAAGCGTTTTTGTTCCCAAGCTCAGAACCACAAACGGCAAGGACGCTACGTTCACGCTCAAGGGCGGTCAGAATAACGTTGCGGTTCGTATATACGGATTCAACAAGCTTACCGCTCCCAAGATACAGGAGCTTGTTGACGGAGAATGGGTAGATTACCAAGTCAGCTCGGCATACAAGCCCGATGACTTCGGAAATGCTCACTATTATGACGGCTACGGCGTTTATTACGACGAGGACGGCACCTTCTCCTACGCATTCATAGTTCCCATGGACTATACCGACGCCGACGGCAGAACCTTCCGTATTGCCGCAGACACCGATTTTGAGGGCTGGCCCGAAAAGCTTCCCGAGATCGAGGTTGAAGAGGTTGAGCTTCCCTTGAATCTCTACTACGGAGCAAGTGATCTTTATGACGCTATGCGACAGTCTTTCGGAAGGAACGTTGATAAGATCATTCTGTCTCCCGACAAGACCTACACCTCGGTATTTGCCAACGGCGCTGTCGAAGCATACTTCCTGCCCTTCAGAGGCAACAACGGAACGATCGTAACAGGACATTATTTCGTAATAAAATACCGTCTGCCTGACACCAACAACCAGAAATATCCTTACATCGAGCTCTGGACTAACACCGAGAACTCCGACACCAAGGGATCGAACTTTTCAACCGGTAAGGGCTTCATAAATGACGGAAAATGGCACGTTCTTGTCATGGACCTCTCTGCTTGGAACAAAAACAACTTCCAGCCCAACGGTAGCGGTGAGTATCTGGCGCAATATCTCCGTGTAGACCTCTTTAACGAAAGCTACGGCAAGGATAACGCTATCAATGTTGCGTATATGGGTATGCACGATGATCTCGATGAAATATTTGCACTCAATTCCGATCTCAACGAAATAATGGTTTTGAGGGGCAACAATGATCTCAAGACCTACGATTCCGAGGGCAACGAGATCAAAACTCCCGTCAATCCCGGTGAATCGACGGCTCCCATAGAGGGCTTTACCCTGTACTACAACGCTCCCTCGTTAACCACTAAGGCTCAAAACAGCGGCGGCGGACATAGCGGAAAGACCGTGATAAGCTCCGACAAGAAGTACGTAACGATACACCACGACACCGACCCGACAAGAAAGAGAACCGAAAGCTATTTCCATCTCTTCAAGGATAATACCACCGTTACGGGTCAGTATCTTGTTATCAAGTACCGTGCAAGCAAGCCGGCAGGTTATTTCCAGGTGTTCTCCAGTACCACGTCAAGCGGCGCCAGCAACGCGGATTGCTTCCACCTTGGATTGGAAAATAAAATGTTCCAAACAGACGGTGAATGGCATACCGTTGTAGTCGATATTTCCAAGCTGGTTGCCTCGTTCACACCTAACGACAACGGTGAATATGTTGCTACTTATCTCCGATTCGACCTGTTCAATTTCTCCGCGGCAACCACAGATGAATATAGCGTCGACCTTGCCTATATCGGATTGTGCGACAACTACGAGGATGCTATTTCTCACGAGGAAAACTCCTATTTCTATGACGGCTCAAAAGCTATCAATGTAACAACAGGAGAGGTCATCTACCAGAAATAAGGCAGACGCTTGAATATACCAAACTAAAATCAGCTGCGCCTCATTAAAGCGCACTATTAAATCAAAAATGCAGCAGGGCATTAGCACTGCTGCATTTTTGATTAACTTACCAACGTTTCTCAGCTCTCCATCTGTCTGCCGAGGAAGCTTGCTGCGGTCTGCACCAGCTTCTGCTCAACCGCTTCAGGCTGAGTCTCGCTATCGGAGGGTGCAAGAGCGGCTACGCATCCGACTATGTCGCCCTCGCTGATGATCGGCATGGCGCAGGTAACGAAATGGCTACCGCCATCACGAAGAGGATTGATCTTATCCTGCCCTGTGCGGTATGCGTACAAGCCTCTCGCCTCGATTATCGCCTCAAGCTCCTCGGAAAGCGACTTGTCTCCGTATTCCTTCTTGGAAACTCCCGCGCACGCTACAACGCTGTCTCGGTCGCAGATGACCACCGAGAGGTCACAGGTCTTGTGCAGAGTTTCGGCATACTGCGCCGCAAATGCGGTCAGCTCGCCAATAGGCGAATATTTCTTAAAAATGACCTCTCCGTCGCGGTCGGTAAAAATTTCCAGAGGATCGCCCTCGCGGATTCGCATTGTTCTTCTTATTTCCTTGGGAATGACAACTCTTCCGAGGTCGTCAATTCTTCTAACTATTCCGGTTGCTTTCATCTATTATAATTCTCCTTAAGCTTTTCTGTTCTTCGAGCTAAATGACCTAATTTTATTCGGCAAGGATATTATTTGTAATCAAGGTGGAAAATATACAACTTTTATTTAGAAATAATTTCTTTTATCGCGGCAATACGCAGTAGATTGCGCTTTTTGCCATACGCAAATTGGGAAAAGTCGGGTTTTTGCAAAAATTAACCCCGATATTGACAAATCTTCCTTGTGATGTTATAATATTAGTACGCTCATATCAAAAATTTAAATAAAGAGGGCAATTTTTAATGAATTTTAAGAGTTTTTTGACGGGTAAGATACGAAAGTTAATATTGCTTTGCTTCGACATATCTTGCTTCGCCCTGATTGCCACCGGATATTACTTTGCCAACTCATTATTGGATCAATCGATCAAATATTCTTTTTACAACTTTATGGCAAACTCGGGGATACTGCTTCTCTCAATCCTTGTGGTAAGATTTGCGCTTGGTGTTTACGGCGCAGTGCTGAGATATACGAGAACGCTGAACTATCTTAAAACGATAATTGCTGACCTTGGGGGCTGCGCCATTGCAGTAGGCTTTTCTTGGCTTTGCAAGATATATCAAGGAGTTTGGTTTTTCGTTATAATCACCTCGGTATATATCATTGCCGAGCTTACGTCCAGATATATCTACCGACTCCTGTATAAGATGAAAAACCGTAGTACGGACACTTCTGAGATGGATCAGATAAACGTCGCTATCGTCGGCGCAGGTCAGCTTGGCGCTATGCTCGCTAACGAGCTATTATATAAGCCTCAGTCGATCTATAAGCCGGTAATGTTTATTGAAAAGAACGCCACTAAGTGCGGAAACAAGATCTGTGGCATCACCATATATCCCGAGGACGAGAATATTCACTCGGTTATCAAGAAGCACGGAGTAAAAGAAATATTCATCGCAATCTCCGATATGGATAACGAAACCGCTACGAGATTGTTTGAGTTTTACGGCAAAACCTCTTGCAAGCTTAAGGTGTACGATATTCCCGTAAAGGAATTTAAACGCGACGAAAGCGAGAGACGTACTCAAAAGGTCGAGATCCGTAATTTTGAGATCGAGGACCTGCTTTTCCGTTCGCCCTTAAAGATCAACAATCTTCAGACCGCGAGCTATTATTATAATAAGGTAGTACTTATCACGGGTGGCGGCGGTTCGATCGGAAGCGAGCTTTGTCGACAGATCGCCAAATGCTCACCCCAAAAGCTGATCATTGTCGACATATATGAAAACAACGCATACGATATTCAGCAGGAGCTTATTAGAAAATACGGTGAACGTCTCGATCTTTGTGTGGAGATCGCTTCGGTAAGAGACGTAGAGCGTCTTGATTCTATCTTTAATTACTACCGCCCACAGATAGTATTCCACGCCGCAGCTCACAAGCACGTTCCTCTTATGGAGCATAGCGGATGCGAGGCTATCAAAAACAACATTTTCGGAACTAAAAATACGGCTGACTTGTCCGAAAAGTACGGCGTTGAAAAGTTTATACTTATCTCGACCGACAAGGCGGTCAACCCGACCAACATCATGGGCGCATCCAAGCGAATGTGCGAAATGATCGTCCAGAGCCGCAAGGATAGCGATACGTCCTTTGCCGCAGTGAGATTCGGCAACGTGCTCGGATCTAACGGCTCGGTCATACCGCTCTTCAAGCACCAGATAGAGCAGGGAGGTCCCGTAACTATCACGGACAAGCGCATAATCCGTTACTTTATGACGATTCCCGAGGCGAGTCAGCTCGTTATGGAGGCAGGCGCTATGGCAAAGCGCGGAGAGCTCTTCGTGCTTGACATGGGCAAGCCCATTAAGATCTACGATCTCGCCGTCAATATGATAAAGCTTTCGGGGTATGAGCCCGACGTCGATATAAAGATCGAGGAGATAGGTCTGCGTCCCGGAGAAAAGCTTTACGAGGAGCTACTTATCAAAACCGAGGATCTTACAAAGACGTCCAATAACATGATATTCATTGAAAACGATGCACCGCTCAGTCGTGAGGATATCGACGAAAGGATTTCGGCACTCTCACAGGTCGTTAAGGACACAAAGAATGATATAGCTTCTCCCGCAGTTAAAAATGCTATAAAGGCTGCCGTCCCCACCTTCGTTGATCCCGACGAGATCAACAAAGATGCCGCGGACGCCCCCGAAATGGCAGAGGCGATGTCTTAAAACTGCTTTGACGCTCATGACACACCAAAGTAATCCAAAATAATTCAATCACCCCTCAAAGGCTTTTGAGGGGTGATTTTTTGTCAAAAAGCTTCAAAACCCCGATTTTTTTGGCCTTTTGTATTAATTTTTGAAAAAATTTTAATTTTTTAACAAAAACCCCTTGACAAGCTTGTTTTTTGGTGATATAATTGTAAACTGCATTATAATCGCTTGCACTGTCCAATTTTAGGTGCAGGTCGGTCAAGTATCGACAAAAGCCAAGATTTTTCAAGGTTTTTCGGTGCTGACCAGTATTCATTGAATGGAGTGATTTATTTAATGGTCAATGTAAAAGAGCAAAAACTCGGAAAAAACACGAGAATGTCCTTTTCGCGTTCAAGATTTAACCTTGAATTGCCCAACCTGGTAGAGGTCCAGACGAAATCCTTCGAGTGGTTTCTCAAGGAAGGACTTATGGAGGTACTGCGTGACGTTTCTCCTATCACCGACTACTCGGGTAATCTCTCGATAGACTTCATTTCTTATTCTATCGATACCAAGCCCAAGTATCCTGTCGAAGAGTGTAAGGAGCGTGACGTAAACTATGCTGCGCCTCTTAAGGTCAACGTACGTCTTACCAACAAGCAGGCTGGCGACGTAAAGTACTCCGACATCTATCTCGGCGACTTCCCGCTCATGACCGACAACGGCACCTTCGTTATTAACGGTGCAGAAAGAGTTATCGTATCCCAGCTCGTCCGTTCTCCCGGAATGTACTATTCCTCCGAGGTCGATAAGACGGGTAAGAAGACCTACGCCGCTCAGGTAATTCCTTACAGAGGCGCATGGCTTGAATACGAAAGCGACATTAACGGCGTTCTTTACGTCCGTATCGACAAGAACCGCAAGCTGCCCTTGACTATGTTCATCCGCGGGCTCGGTCTTGTTCACAGAGAGGATAACTATAAGCTGTTCGG
>JAZUAS010000086.1:0-13914 GCA_045638125.1 Eubacteriales bacterium
AGCCAAGTCTCGCCGATGGCGGCCTCGACTTTCAAGGGAACCGTCAGACTGACTGCGTTCTCCATTTCGGTTTTAAGAATGGCAAAGTCGGAGGCCAAGCGGTCTTAGGAAGACAATAGAGAGGGACAACTCCTTGGCTCACAGAACGACATGGCTACGATCCGACTTAGCCAAGTCTCGCCGATGGCGGCCTCGACTTTCAAGGGAACCGTCAGACTGACTGCGTTCTCCATTTCGGTTTTAAGAATGGCAAGCGCCTCCTCGGCACATTCTCTGCTACTCTCGATGAGAAGCTCGTCGTGTACCTGGAGCAAAAGCTTGGCATCGATACCGCTCTCACGGAGCTTTTTCGCTACGTTTATCATAGCTATTTTGATAATGTCGGCACTGCTTCCTTGAATCGGACTATTTCGTGCCACTCTCTCGCCAAAGGCTTGGAGATTTTTATTGGATGCGGCAAGCTCGGGAATGTAGCGGCGGCGACCGAGCATTGTGGTCACGTATCCGTCAGCACGGGCATCCTTTGCCACGTTGTGAAGATAAGCGTCGATAGCGGGATAGCTTGAAAGATAGCTCTCAATATATTCCTTAGCTTGCGCGCGAGAAATCTTCAAATCCTCGGCAAGGGAAAATTCGCCCATTCCATAAAGTATTCCGAAGTTTACCGCTTTGGCTCTCTTTCGCATCTCGACGGTAACCTCATAGGGCTCAACTCCGAAAACCCGACAGCTTGTGGCAGTATGGATATCCTCACCCGACATAAATGCTTCGGTCATGTGTTCGTCTGCCGAGATGTGCGCCAATACGCGAAGCTCGATCTGTGAATAGTCGGCATCGATAAGCACGCGGCTATTATCTTTTGCGATAAAATATTTGCGGAAGCGTCTGCCCGCCTCGGTTCGGATAGGAATATTTTGCAGATTGGGGTTTACCGAAGAAAGTCTGCCCGTAGCGGTGCCGGTCTGCTTAAAGGTGGTGTGACACCTGCCCTCTCCGTCGGCGGCTTTGAGCAGTCCGTCAACGTAGGTGCTTTTAAGCTTGGTTACCTGTCTGTATTCAAGAATATCGTCGATTATCGGGTGATATTTGCGAAGCTTTTCCAGAACGTCAGCACCCGTAGAGTAGCCCGTCTTGGTCTTTTTCCCGTGAGGGAGCATAAGACGCTCGAAAAGCACCTCTCCAAGCTGCTTGGGGGAGTTGATATTAAACTCGTCCCCGGCCGCCATGTAGATTCTGAATTCGAGGGCGCGAGCCTCCTCATCAAGCTCCTCGCCGTACTTGGCAATTCCCTCGCGGTCGATCATAAATCCCTCTTTTTCCATATCGCAAAGCACTGCGGCAAGGGGCATTTCAACGTCGTAAAGGAGCTTTAACTGTCCGCTCTCGGCAAGTCTTTCCTCTATCTTCTGCCACATTTTGGCGACGTAATACGCCTCAGGGAGACTCTCATCAAGAGAATCGCCAAGATATGCACCCACAAGCGCTTCAAGAGGATAGCCGCTCCTTGATGAATCGTCAACGTATGCGCCGAGCATTACGTCAAAATAGCAATTACGCCACACAAACCCTTTTTCCTCAATGGATTTATAGAGCGTCTTGCAATCGTAAGCAATTATTTTTTTTGAGTCTATAAATGCAAAAATCTCGCCCGAAATATCGGTCTCAAAGAGCTTCTCGCCGTCAGAAATATATGCCTTGTCGCCGTTAAATGAGACAGCATAAAGCTCGCCGTTAAGTGTGGTAAGCTGCTCTGACGAAATACCTATGACGGCAGTTTTATCACCCAAAGGCGCGGCAGAGACAACGGGAGCAGCCTCATCATCGCGGTCAAGTCCCAAGCGCTTAAGAGCCGAGAGCAGATTGTAACGCAAAAACAGTTTTTTGGCCTCGGGACGATTTATTCCCGTGTGAGAAATGTCCGAAAGAGCTATCTCGAGAGGAACGTCGCGCTTGATAGTGGCAAGAGACTTTGACATATAAGCGCTTTCCTTGCCGTTCTCCATCTTGGCACGAACCGAGGGAGTCAGCTTTATTTCGTCGAGCCGAGCGTAAATATTGTCAAGACTTCCCTCCTCGGCAATCAACTTGAATGCAGTTTTCTCGCCGACTCCCGGAACTCCGGGAATATTATCGGAGCTATCTCCCATAAGTGATTTTACGTCAACGTATTGATCGGCTCTGACACCGTATTTTTCAAAAAATGCCGCACCGTCCATCGTAACGGTATCGGTATTGGTGGCAAGCAAAACCTTGGTTTTGTCGGATATCAACTGGAGAGAGTCGCGGTCACCCGTAAGCACGTAAGCCTCGGTGTCTCCCTCGCTCTCCGCCCACGCTGAAAGCGTACCGAGAATGTCGTCCGCCTCATATCCCGCAAGCTCAAGAACGTGAAGTCCCATAGCGGCGCAAATCTCCTTTGCTACGGGGAGCTGCTTGGCAAGATCCTCGGGCATGGGCTTTCTGCCCGCCTTATATTCGCCGTACATCGCGTGACGGAATGTCGGAGCTTTTAGGTCAAACGCTACCGCCGCATAATCCGGATTTAACGCATCGAGCTGCTTTGAAAGCACGTTAACGAGACCGAAAAGCGCATTTGTAGGAAAGCCGTCCGGTGTAGATAAGGGCCTTATGCCATAAAACTGACGGTTAAGGATACTGTTGCCGTCAATACAAAGTAATTTTTTCATCTTGTTCTCCAAAAATGAGTTGTATATCAGTATTTTACCACATTCCCCGCTCTCTTGTCAAGGAATGATAAAAATTCTTCAAAAAAACCTGCTTGTTTCCATGCTTTTAACTGCTTTATTTCAAATCTAAAAACACAAAATATTCTTCAAAAAATACGATTTGGTTATTGACAATAAAAATTTAATATGATATAATGTAATCGTAAATATATAATTATCGAAAAAGTTCGAAAAAACAGGAGGATCATTGAAAATGGATAAGAAAATAATTGCTATTATTACCGCAGTTGCACTTATTGCAGCTATCATTATCGTTGCTTCTTTTGCTGCTTGCAACGACAATAATAACCCCGGCGAAACCGACGGCAGCAACCAGGTAAGTCTCCCCGGAGACGACGAAAGCGGCGACGAGAGCGGCAGCGGCAGCTCCACTCCCAGCGAGATCGGCGACCCCGGTGAGTATTCTTACAACGATTGTAACGAAACTGTTTATGTAAACAATCCCGATAGTGCGGTAACTCTTCGCTCCGCGACTTATGAAGCTTGTGGTTCTGTTGCTCACGGTACAGAGCTTACAAGAACAGGTCTCAGCACTGACGAGGGTAACTACTGGAGTAAGGTTGTTTATGACGGCGAAACCTACTATATCGCTTCCAAGTTCCTTACTGACATAAAAAATCCCGACGAAGGATTTGTTGCGGTAGACAAGATCGTTGTAGTAAACGAGCAGACCGGTTCTCTTAACATCCGTAACCTTCCTACATTCAACGGAAGCGCAGTAATTGGATACGCTAAGGCCGGCGAGGAGACCAAGGTTATCGCTGAGAACACCGAAACCGGCTGGTACAAAGTTGAATTCACTGCTTATGGCGGTGAAAAGATGACCGGCTATATCAAGTCCGGCGCTGACAACTTTGTTCAGGACGAAGACGCAACCGTTGAGAGCGGTGCGGAAAACAACAGCACCGAAGCAGTTCCCGAGGGCGCAGGCAAGTAATTCGATTTGAATACAAAAAATCAACGCCGACGAAAATTTTCGTCGGCGTTATATTTTTTACTTTTTGGGGGCAGGCTTACCTTTGCCTCCCTTTTTCTTTTTGGTTGCGGAAAAACCGAATTTGCCAATCTTTTTGCCAAGCTCAAAATACTCTCCGTGGGCATAAGCCGCAAGCCCCGCTCTGTCAATATGGAGCTTTCCCTCCTTGTCGAGAAGCGAATCCTCAACGTCAACGGCAACTATGTCTGCCAAGAACATATCGTGAGTTCCCAAAGGTATTATTTCAGTAACCTTGCACTCAAGAGACAAAGGGCTCTCCCCTATCAAAGGGCAAGCGACCTCACTCGCCTCGGCTTTTGTAAGATTGCACTTGGCAAACTTATCAACCTTGGCACCGGTGTAGATCCCGCAGTAATCTGCGGTCTTCACAAGGCTTGCAGGAGTGAGATTGATAACAAACTCGCCGCTTTCCTTTATCATATTATATGAGTGGCGACTGGGACGAACCGAAATATAGGTCTTTGGGGGAATAGTATTAATAATACCCGTCCAAGCAACGGTCAAAATATTAGAATTCTCCATATCTCCCGAGCTGACCATTACGGGCGGCAGAGGAGCGATCAGCGCCCCGCCCTTCCATTTAATTTTAGCCATATGTATTACTTCCTTATTTTACAACGTCGGATTTGTTCCATCTGAAGTTACCCCAAACACCGCTTACGTCATTGAAATAAACAAAGGTGTTATCATACTTTTTGGAAAGCTTGATAAGGTCGTCCATCTGATGGATATTGATAATAGTAACTATCATGGATTTTTCTTCGCCCGTATACATTCCGTGGCAATCTATCACAGTTGCACCGTGCTTGAGGTTAAAAATAATATCTTGTTTGAACTTTTCCGGTTCTCCGGTAATAATATGCACCTCAACCGCGTTTCTCGTGGACTTGAGCACCGCATTCATCGCAAGATTGAATATGAGCATCTGTACCACCGACATAATAACGCTCTCGATGTTCCAATACACGAAGAAGGACGCCGCAATAGTTATGTAACAGAATATTGAAATAAGAGTTTCAATATTCATATATGGCTTCTTCTTTTGAACCATGCAGGCGATTATGTCAACACCGCCCGTGCTTCCGCCGATGCGGATCATTATTGCGGTTCTCACGCCAAGCATAATACCCGATGCAAACACCGATATCCAAACGTGATTTCCGGGAATATATTCGTACATATCTATTTTTTCCATAACGATCATCGCCACCGAGGAAACTACGGTGAAAAGCGAGGTATATACGACGTATTTTTTACTAATCACAAACCACGCGACGATAAGCAAAGGAATATTGATTGCGAGGGATATATAACCCATATTGATCGACGTCAGATGTTGAACCATCATTGAAATTCCATCGACTCCGCTGGGCGCAAAGTTTGCGGGATTTACGAAGGTGTAAAGTCCGACCGCAGAAAGAATCGCCGCAACTATTATTAGAAAAACGTCTATAACGTATCTGAATTTGTTTGACTTCATAATTGTTCTCCGAGCATATTTTTTCATTTTCATTTTAACACAGATGAAAATAAATGTCAACAAAAAGATTGGAGAAACATAAAATATTATATATCTCTTGACAAAAGGAAAAAAGGGTGTTATAATATGTGAAACCGATGATAAGGATTAGTAAGTCAATTCCCTTTTTCACAGAGAGCCGACGGTGGTGAGAGTGCGGCAGATACAGTTGACCGAATGGACCTTTGAGGGCAAACAGAAAGCGATCTTTTGCAAGTATGGGCGACGGAGGACACCGTTATGTCAAAGTGGCGTTTGTAACCGAATATTTGCAAACGCAACGTGGGTGGTACCGCGGATTTTTCAAATTCTATTTGTAAATTCGTCCCCGATAGAGTTTTCTCTGTCGAGGGATTTTTTATTTTTAAATATTATACAAAGTGAGGATAAATTTATGTTTCAGAACACTCCCGTTTCCTTCTCCGGCGTTCAGCCCAGTGGAAACCTGACCATTGGCAACTATCTCGGCGCTATCAAGAATTTTTCTGCATACTCCGAGAAATATAAGTGCTTTTACTGCGTAGTTGACGAGCATGCTATCACCGTTCGTCAAGTTCCCGCAGATCTTCGTCGCCGCACATACGAAACTCTCGCGCTCTATATGGCTTGCGGTCTTGACCCCGAAAAGAACACTCTCTACGTTCAGTCACACGTCAAAGAGCACGCAGAGCTTGCTTGGCTTCTCAACTGCTTTACCGGCTTTGGTGAGCTTTCGAGAATGACTCAGTTCAAGGACAAGAGCCAGAAGCACGCCGACAACATCAATGCGGGTCTTTTCACCTACCCCGTCCTTATGGCGGCAGATATTCTGCTCTACCAGACCGACGTCGTTCCCGTTGGTATCGACCAGAAGCAGCATGTTGAGCTTTGCCGCGATATAGCTACCCGCTTCAACGCGATCTATCCCGACACCTTTACCATTCCCGAGCCTATTATGGCAAAGAGCGGCGCGAAGATCATGTCTCTCGCCGAGCCCACCAAGAAGATGAGCAAGTCCGACGATAACACAAACGCGGTGGTCTACATTCTCGACGACAAAGATACAATTATCCGCAAGTTCAAGAGAGCGGTTACCGATTCCGACACCTGCGTGCGCTACGCCGAGGGCAAGGACGGTATCAATAACCTTATGACCATCTACTCCGTATTCACAGGCAAGACTCTTGAGGAGATCAAGCGTGAATTCGAGGGCAAGGGATATGGCGACTTTAAGATGGCCGTCGGTGAGGTTTGTGCAGACGCACTTGCTCCCGTTCAGGAGAAGTTCAACACCTTTATGTCCGACAAGGCGCAGCTTGAGGCACAGATGAAGAAGGGCGCGGAGGAAGCATCCTACGTTGCTCGCAGAACGCTCTCCAAGGTTCAGAAGAAGCTTGGATTCGTTCAGATAAGATAAAAAATTAAGCGGAGTCGCAAGCGGCTCCGCTGTTTTTATTTTTTTAAATGGTTTCTTTTTTGATAACGGGAATTGGCGAAACAGCCGCAGCGGCAATCGCCGTTATAATTATCTCGGGGATCATAAAGAGTCCGTTATAAAATGCCGAATAGATAAGCGATAGTACTCCGCCGTCAAAATTGTCGAGAATAAAGCCGCCAATGGCATAAAATCCTTCCTGAGAGAAGAACCACTCCGCCCACGCACCGTAGAAGATAAATCCCGATATAATATGCGCGACGTATCGCAGAGCAAGGGCAAATATCACTCCTACAACGAGGGAAACGGTCTTATTCTTTATTTTGTTGCGGAACAGACCGCCAAGTCCCAACACGGTATAGGCGATAATATAGTCAATGATTATGATCGCTACCGCCGCGCCGTAACCCATAAAGTCATCGGAAGCAGGCATAAAGAGCGCCATAACGGTGCCGCTCGCCCCCTGTGTCAGCGAAAGTATGATCTGAATTACCGAATAACAGCCTGCGGTGAAAAGTCCCCATGGAACACCGTACATATACGCAACCACTACTATGGGAAGCATACTTGCTACGGTAAATCCTCCGCCAAATGGCAGGTTTAGAAACGGAATGTAGGCGCAGATGATGGCAAGCACCGTAGAAAGCGCCAGCATCATAGCCGAAAGAGTCAAGCGTCTAACTTTGTTTTGATTCATAAAATCCTCCTAAAAATAAAAAAATTCATCCGCACGAAAAATCACGGTCGGATGAATTTTTTGTAAGGTGGAGGGTGACGTCAATTCCCTGTCTCACAATCTATTCTATCAAAATCTTCCTACGCCGGTATTATCCGTATCAGGTGCAAGGGTTCGGAGCGTTCCGTCTCAGCCTAATTTCACTTTGTCTGCGCTGACAAAGGATTTCGGCACCCCTGATTTTTTATGCGGTTTTGAGTTGTCGGCAGGCTTTTGCTTGCCGACGAAAAGATTATAGCACAGTTTTGCTCTCTTGTCAATGGTTGATGTAAAAATTGTCAAAAAATCAAATTTGTCCTTTGAAATAAGTACATGCCGCGCCCTCATATACTCGTATCAAAGCTTTACGAGAGGTAATGAAATGGTAATCTTTACAATAATCATCGCCGCACTGGCTAAATTCTTAAGCCCAATACTTGGCATTGGAACTCAACAGAAATTCCCACCTGCACTGAGTCAAGAGGAAGAACGGCAAAATTTCATCACTATGCGTTCGGGTGGGGGTGCGGGTGAGGATGCAAGACAGACACTGATACTCCACAATCTCCGTCTTGTAGCGCATATAGTGAGAAAATACTATTCACAGAACAAAAACCAGGACGATCTTGTATCTATCGGCACTATCGGCCTTGTCAAGGCGGTGGACACGTTTAACGTCGAGAACGGTGCAAGGTTCGCTACGTACGCATCAAAATGCATTCAAAACGAGATACTTATGAGCTTCAGAGCGCAAAAGAAACACTCGTCGGAAATATCGATAAACGAGACTATTGATGTAGACCGTGACGGCAATCCCCTTTCCTACATGGACGTGATCTCGTCGGATGAGGATCTCTCCGAAGAGGTAGACCGAAAAATAATGACCTCAAAGGCGCTATCCTGCATCAAAACCCTTCTCTCGCTCCGAGAACGCCAGATAATCATTATGCGGTACGGGCTTTTCGGTACCGACGAGCTGACGCAACGAGAAATCGCAGAGCGACTCGGAATATCTCGCTCATACGTTTCCAGAATAGAAAAAAGCGCCTTGGAAAAGCTCCGAGACGCATTAGGCGGTTAAAAAAGCTCCCGATCGGGAGCTTTTTTATCTATTAAATTAAATGCTGAATTCAAAGAGTGACTTTCTCTTTCTGTAGTACAGAGTTGCTCCGAGAACAAGCAAGCCGCTTATCGCAAGGAGAGAAACCACAGTGATGATGGCAATAGTCATCTCGCTATTTACAAGATACTTTTGAACAAGCGCAATATCTGCAAACATATCTCTACCGTCGGGGAAATGAACGCTGGGAATAAGCACTCCGTCGAAAAGCTTGCCTGTGAACAGGTTATCCGAGAAGAACGAGCTTGTAAAGAGCTTATAGTAAGTGCTGATATAAGCGAAAATTCTTACGCCGAAGAAGCTTGCATCGGTAAGAACTTTGGGCTTTACCGCAACAAAGTTCGTAAGAACATACTGGAAGAGCCAGCTGAATACGATAACGTATCCGCCGATCGCCAAGAGGAACGAGTTGAAAATCACCAGTGCTTTTTTCTCAAAATACATAAGTGCGTTTCTCGCCATGAGACCAACAACTGCAACGCCTACCGAAAGATAGCAGATAGTCAAGTGTCTGATATGCATTGCGGGAGCAAGACCGCCGGTAAGGCTGAAAAGGCTGGTACAGATGGTTGTGAAAAGCTCCATAACGGGAGTCATAAAGCCCATGCCCATACTTTCAAGCTGAACAGTCCACTGAGCGATGATTTCGGACATTTTGAGCGTGTCGTAAAGTCCGCACATAAAGAACATAATGAGCGAGCATACCGCAATGATAGCCATTATTATCACTACCACAGGGATGAAAAAGTTTATTATGAATTTATGCAAACCGAGCGAATATTGAGAAACACCGGAAGATTTAGACGCCTTCATTTTCAAACTCCTTTGAGTCAAATTATAATCTAATAGGTATTATAACCTATAAAATCAAATTTGTCAATAACTTTTCCTAAAAAATGAACGTCAAAAAACAGTTTTGGTGAAAAGTAACAAAAATCCGTTTGGGTTTTTCACTGGACTGCAAAAAGTGAAAATTAATAAAAAATTAACTTTTGTTTTTGTCTTACCCTCTTCTCTTTCCCTTAAATGC
This sequence comes from Eubacteriales bacterium, assembly GCA_045638125.1. Taxonomy (GTDB): domain Bacteria; phylum Bacillota; class Clostridia; order Oscillospirales; family CAG-272; genus SVTX01. Next base: position 9,543 of record JAZUAS010000086.1, read on the forward strand.
AACGGCGGCGAGATAACCGAAGATCAGAGCCGCGGAAATTCCTCCAGCCGCGGCGGTCAACGCACCTGTGAGTGCGCCCAGAAGTCCCTGCTTATCTACCGCCTCGCGTATTCCCTCGCTTATAAGATATCCGAATCCCGTCAAAGGAACTGTAGCTCCCGCGCCTGCGAAATCCACCAAAGGTTTATACAGACCAATAGCACCGAGTACAACTCCGGAGACGACGTATGTCACCAAAATTCTTGCAGGTGTAAGCTTGGTTTTGTCTATTAGTATCTGCGCTATCACGCAAAGCGCGCCTCCTACTAAAAAAGCGCGTATCAATTGTAAAACAATATCCATTTTCCCTCCTCATTTGACGCTTGCTTCAAGCATCAACAAATGCCCAACCGCAGGTATGCTTTCTCCCTGCTTGATGCTATCGGGACTCATCATCGCTCCCGATGCCACGAAAAGAACGCGTTTGAACCGCCCCTTTTCTATCTCGGGTATGACGTACGCCGACATAACGCTTGCCGAGCATCCGCAACCCGATCCGCCCGCATGGGTGTCCTGACCTTCCTTGTCGAAGATCAATATTCCGCAATCGGTATAATTCTGTCCGAATTCATGGCCCTCCACAGCCATCAGCTCACGCAGTATAGACGCTCCCTCGTGACCGAGGTCGCCTGTGACGATCAGGTCATAATCTCGCGGTTTTGTGCCGCTCTCGGCAAAATAGCGGCAAAAGGTATCACATATAGCAGGGGCCATCGCCGCACCCATATTGTTTGCGTCGTTGATTCCCTTTTCTATGACTCTTCCCGGCATGCCTGCTCGAATCTTGACCTTTCCGGCGTCGCCGCCACCGATAATAAACGCACCCGAGCCGGTTACCGTCCACTGCGAGGTCGGTGTTCTCTGTCCGCCGTATTCTATTGGTGTGCGATACTGTCGCTCCGCCGAGCAATTATGCGAGCTTGTCACCGCGGCACAACGCTCGAATATCTTGTGAGTGGTCATTGTAGCCGCCAGCATCATTCCCTCGCCTGCGGTCGAGCACGCGCCGTATATACCAAAATAAGGCACCATACAGCCAAGAAGTCCATAGGATGATCCGACACACTGATTGAGAAGATCGCCCGCAAAAAGCGCGCCGATATCCTCAAAACCGAGTCCTGCCTTTTTCAGTGCCATATTAAATGCGAGACGTTGCATCTCGCTTTCCGCCTTCTCCCAGGTTCCCATGCCGAAGCGGTCGTCGGTATCGTGCATGTCGAAAAGCGACCCCAGAGGGCCTTCAAACTCCTTTTTGCCCACGGCATTTCCCGTGGATATAATGCTTGCGTCAAGCTCAATTATTCCATTTGCCATTTTAAGCTCCGTTTAATCAGATTTTTTCTTATTATTTGTCGCAATTATGATATTATGCAAAAAACTCTTGAATTTTGGGCATTATTATGATATACTTATATTGCAAATCACATTTTCGGAGGTCAATATGCTATCTTCTCACGAAAAACAGTATCATATTAACGTATCTGAGGGCGAAATCGGCAAATATTGCATTCTGCCCGGTGATCCCGGACGTTGCGAGAAGATCGCGGCGTATTTTGACGAGCCTTATAAGGTTTCGCAGAACCGCGAATACTGTATATGGAACGGAAAATTGAACGGCGAGACTGTAACCGTCTGCTCCACAGGCATCGGCGGCCCTTCGGCGGCTATTGCCATTGAGGAGCTTGTTATGTGCGGCGCTCACACCTTTATTCGTGTTGGAACCTGCGGTGGCATTGATATTAACGTCAAGGCAGGAGACGCGGTGATTGCAAGCGGAGCAGTGAGACAGGATGGAACTTCGAGAGAGTACGCTCCCATTGAATTTCCTGCGGTCAGCGACCCCGACGTTTTGTTCTCTCTTAGAGAAGCTGCTCGTGACCTCGGCGCAGCTTATCACACTGGCGTGGTTCAGGCGAAGGACTCATTTTACGGTCAGCACTCTCCCAAGAGAATGCCTACTTCCTCTGCCCTACTTGAACAGTGGGAGGCTTGGAAGCGTCTTGGCGTTCTTGCCAGCGAAATGGAATCGGGAACGCTCTTTACCGTAGCAAGTTATCTTCGAGTTCGTTGCGGCGCGGTATTCTCGGTAGTTTGGAATCAAGAAAGAGCCAACGCAGGACTTGACAATGATACCGACGAGCATCACGACACCGATCTTGCTATTAGGATCTGCATCGAGGCATTGAAAAAGCTGATAGTTGCCGATAGAGGTTAAAATGAAAAAAAATAAGATAATAGTAAACAAAGACGGTCAGCTTTACGAGTGTACCGTTATTCCCTACCAAACGGAAAAGAAAAAAAGAAGCGTAAAACGAACTGTTTGTAAGATTCTTGACGCCGCCGAGATAATTGCCGTCACGCTGGCACAGATAAATAAAATAATTAAGCATTATGAAAAAATAAATCAAAAAAGGCTAAAAAAATTCGGCAAGGTAGATAAAAAGACCGGAACGCTTATCCTCAAAGGAGTAAAGCGTCAAAAATCCGCGCCTGCGTTAAAACGCTACAAGAGAGACGAAAAATAATATTATACGACAAAGAAAAAACACCTTTGTGTTTCTGCAACAAAGCAGATCTGCAAAGGTGTTTTTCATATTATTTAACAAAGGTCAAAATATCCTCGACGGTCTCGGCAATATAGGTCGCACCTGCCTCTGTCAGCTCGGCTCTGTCGCCGTAGCCGTAAAGCACTCCGAGAGAATCAAGACCGTTGAGCTTAGCTCCCGTCACGTCCTGCTCGCGGTCGCCTATCATCAAGGCGCGTGAAGGATCATCTATCCCCGACGTTTCAAGGGCGTAGCGGATAACGTCCGCCTTTTTGTTTCTTGACTCGTCCATGCTGGCTCCCGCAACGAACTCAAAATACTTGGCAAGATCAAAGTGGTCAAGTATCTGCTTTGCGAATTTTTCGGGCTTTGAGGTCGCCAGAATAAGGGTCTTGCCCGATTTTTTCAGCGTCCCCAACAGTTCGGGAATACCCTCGTAGACCTTATTTTCAAAAATTCCTCTGTCGCGGAAATACTCTCTGTAATACTCTACGCTTTTAATAGCATCCCCCTCGGAAAATCCGTAATACTTTTTAAAGGATGCCGAAAGGGGCGGACCTATGAAGCAATACAGGTCGCGTTTGTCGCTGACCTCTATTCCCCACTTTCTGAGGGCGTAGGAGACCGAATTAGTAATACCCTCGCCGGGGTCGGTCAGCGTTCCGTCAAGGTCAAAGAGTAAATAGTCGTAATTCTTCATTATATTTTAGTCTTTTTGATGCGTTTTTTCATTTTCAAAATGTCACGCACCATTTTAAATGAGTCGCGAAGCACGTTTACCTTACTCTCGCGGTGATTGATGATCTTAACGGGCATTTCAACTATCTTCATACCGAAGCGGTTTGCCCAAAGAATGCACTCAAAATCAAACGCAAAGCGATCGACCTCGCAAAGGGGAAAAATCTTCTTTGTAGCCTTGCCCGTAAACGCCTTGCATCCGCACTGGGAGTCGGAAAGCTTAAATCCGCCGACGATAGAAAGCACCTTAATATATATTTTGGAAGCAAGCTTGCGAATAAAGGTATAGCCCTCGTAGCCGTCCTCGGAAAGGTTACGGGAGCCGATAACCATATCCGCTTCGGGATTTGCCGCAAAGGTATCGGCAACTCTTTTAATAACATCGCATCCGTATGCAAGGTCTGCATCGGTAAACATGACGATATCGCCCTCAGCGGCAAGCATAGCGGTTCTTACGGCATAGCCCTTTCCCCTGTTGACCTCGTAGCCGACAACGCGGACGCGGGGTAGATTCATCTCCTCAATCATCTTATCGCAGCCGTCCTTCGAGCCGTCGTTTGAGAAGATTATCTCGTAATCCTCAAAATTCGCCGACATATAATCCGAAAGGGTCTGTGCCGTCTCCTTGATTATTGAGCTTTCGTTATACATCGGTATGCAAAGTGAAAATTTCATTTTTTAGCCCTTTTCTGTTTAGTTCAGTCTTTTCTGTAAATGCTTATCTCAACTTCCATCTCCGTCCTAAGCGTATTGATCTCCGAAAGCTTCTCCTTATCAGCCTCCGAGGTGCGCCAATAATAGGGTGTCATTGAGAAGAGTGCGGCAATATCGTCCTTACCCACGACCTCAAGCTCAAATCGGACAAGCCGCCTTTCGACCATTGTCATATTATTCGGCAGATCCGCACGCTCACCGTTTTCGTAGGTGTCCTTGTAGATCGCGCGCTTAAGACCCATAAGGTGATCCTTACCCGCACCCACCACGAAAAGATATCCTCCATCGCGCAAGATTCTTGAATATTCCTCCTCGGCACAGGGTGCGAAGATGTT
>JAZUAS010000087.1:0-3041 GCA_045638125.1 Eubacteriales bacterium
CATAGTCTCTTTATAAGAAAAACCCGGCTCACGAAAATGCACATGCACATCGCAAAAACCGGGAAAAACAGTATATTCGGGGGAATTGAAAGAAGAAAAGCCATCTGCAAAAAGGAAATAGTTAGCCAACGACATCTCATCGGTCGCTTTAGCCTTCATTTTTGCCTTAATTTCTGCCATTTTCATTCTCCATTCCAAAAAATTTACAAATCAAAAATAACTATATTCATATTCGTTACATTATATCATAAATTCAGAGATATGTCAAGCGCAAAAAGCGTTTTTTATCAAAAATGTCACAATTAACAGTTGCATTTTTGAAAAGTGAAAAATCTTTTGTTGTTTTGGCACAAAGACAACAAAAAATCGGCTTTTCAGCCGACTAAAACTCCATTTTAATATATATTTTCCGTAGAAAAAATCACTCCACTCTTAAAACACACCAATTTTTTAAAAGGTTTTTGAAAGAGGGTGGGGTATGGGGAGGGGGAAAACTTTTTTCAAAAAAGTTTTTCCCCTCCCCATAATCTATCCAATCAAAACAATCCTGAAATCTTGCCGTTGTCGTCAACGTCGATTCGCTCTGCCGCGGGGACTTTGGGAAGTCCGGGCATAGTCATAATATCGCCGGTGAGAGCAACGATAAAGCCTGCGCCTGCGCTGACCTTTACGTTACGAACAGTAACCTTGAAGCCCTCGGGCGCGCCAAGCTTCGATGCGTCGTCGGAGAAGCTGTACTGTGTTTTCGCCATACAAACGGGCATCTTATCATAGCCGAGAGACACGAGAGTAGCGATCTGCTTCTGTGCCTGAGGCGCGATGATGATTCCGTCGCCGCCGTAGACTTTTTTCACGATCGCCTCGATCTTTTCGGGGATAGTCATTTCGGTATCATAGCTGAAGGTGAAGTCGTTAGGCGCCTCGCAAAGCTTTACGATCTCCTCGGCAAGTGCTACGCCGCCGTTTCCGCCCTCTGCCCAGACGGTAGAAAGAACCACGTTTACGCCGAGAGCCTTACACTTGTCAATAACGAGCTGAATTTCAGCATCGGTATCGGTGGGGAAACGGTTGACCGCAACCACGCAAGGAAGCTTATATACGTTCTTGATGTTGGAAACGTGACGGAGAAGATTGGGAATTCCCTTTTCAAGTGTTTCAAGATTCTCTGCGCCAAGCTCGGTCTTGGGAGTGCCGCCGTGCATTTTAAGCGCACGAACAGTAGCAACCACAACGACTGCAGAGGGGGTAAGACCTGCCATGCGACACTTGATATCAAGGAACTTCTCTGCACCAAGGTCTGCGCCAAAGCCTGCCTCGGTAACGGCATAGTCGCCCAGCTTCATCGCCATTTTCGTAGCGATGACAGAGTTACAGCCGTGAGCGATATTTGCGAAAGGACCGCCGTGAACGAATGCGGGAGTGCCCTCAAGGGTCTGCACAAGGTTAGGCTTGAGCGCATCCTTAAGAAGCGCCGCCATAGCGCCGACCGCCTTGAGGTCGCCTGCGGTTACGGGCTTTTCGTCGTAGGTATAAGCAACCACGATGCGAGAAAGTCTTTCTTTCAAATCAGCGATAGAGGATGCAAGACAGAACACCGCCATAATTTCACTTGCAACGGTAATATCGTAGCCGTCTTCTCTCGGCACGCCGTTAACTCTGCCGCCGAGACCGTCGGTAACGAAGCGGAGCTGACGGTCATTCATATCAACGCAACGCTTCCAGGTGATTCTGCGAGGGTCGATATTAAGGGAGTTGCCCTGATAAATGTGGTTATCAAGCATTGCCGCAAGAAGATTGTTAGCCGCACCGATTGCGTGGAAGTCGCCTGTAAAGTGAAGGTTAATATCCTCCATAGGCACGACCTGCGCATATCCGCCGCCTGCCGCGCCGCCCTTAACTCCGAAAACGGGCCCCAAAGAAGGCTCGCGGAGTGCAACCACTACGTTCTTGCCTATCTTACGGAGACCGTCTGCAAGACCGATGGTGGTGGTAGTCTTACCCTCGCCCGCAGGGGTGGGGGTAATCGCAGTTACGAGAATCAGCTTGCCGTCCTTACGCTCGCTCTCGTTAAGGAGCGCATAGTCGACCTTTGCCTTGAAATTACCGTACTGCTCAAGATATTTTTCATCCACACCCGCAACATTTGCAATGTCGCGGATGTGCTTCATAGGTGTAGATTGTGCGATTTCAATGTCGGATAAGTACGCCATTTATTTTTACCTTTCAATGCGGGGAGGAGAGAACTTTTTAAGAAAAAAGTTCTCTCCTCCCCGCACCCCTTCTCTTTCAAAAACTTACAAAAAATTGGGTTAATTCATCGCCATTTCGGAATATATAGCGGGGGATTTTTTCTTATAGAAAGTTTTTGAGGGGCGTGGGGAACCTTTTTTAAAAAAGTTCCCCACACGCGTCCTCTTACTTGAAGTACTTAACAGCACTCTCAAACATCTTCATGTCAAACTCGCCAAGAACGTTCTTGTAAAGTCCGTTTCCGATACGCTCGGAGTGACCCATCTTACCGAATACACGACCGTCGGGCGAGGTAATACCCTCGATAGCGAAGGCGGAATCGTTGGGATTGTAGCGAATATCGCTGGTTGCGTTACCGTCGAGGTCAACGTACTGAGTCGCGATCTGACCGTTAGCTACAAGCTGCTTTACAAGCTCGTCGGACGCGATGAAGCGACCCTCCCCGTGAGAAATAGCAACGGTGTAAACGTCACCAACCTCTGTTGCCGCAAGCCAAGGAGACTTGTTCGACGCAATTCTCGTTCTTACAAGCTTCGACTGGTGGCGACCGATGGTGTTGAAGGAGAGAGTAGGACAGTTCTCGTCGGTATCGATTATCTTACCGTAAGGCACGAGACCGATCTTGATAAGCGCCTGGAAGCCGTTACAAACGCCGCACATAAGACCGTCGCGATTGTTAAGCAGGTCGTGAACGCCGTCCTTTATCTGCTGATTGCGGAAGAACGGCATAATAAATTTACCCGAACCGTCGGGCTCGTCACCGCCGGAGAATCCGCCGGGAACGAATACCA
>JAZUAS010000088.1:0-21876 GCA_045638125.1 Eubacteriales bacterium
TAAAGCTTAAAGCTTGTCGCGCAAGCGTCCTTTCCCAGAGGGAAAGCCTTGGTGAAGTTCAAAGTCTAATTTGGCTATAATCTTAACTTATCTCTTTTAACCCATGGGGTTGGGGGACACGGGGGAGGGGCTGTTGAAACGTATAAAAATGCGGGATGTTCGCTTTTTTATTCGTGAGTCCCGCCCCTATCCCTCCGTGCGGCGTTTCTTTTGTAACTTTTCTTCCGCCGTGGGAAGAAAAGTTAGTATAAAACTTTCTTTTGTTTACTTTTCTTGTCGCTGATGACAAGAAAAGTACATATAAAAAATCGATAAACTCCAATTTGTCAATCTTCCTTATACTCTTACCAAAAATCAGTTGAGCCGTAAACTCAACTGATTTTTGCTTTATTATTTCTTCTTAGCGCCTTTTTTAGCCTTCGGCTTTGCCCAGCCTGCTTTATAGTTGGGCTTTTGAGATTTTGGCGGAGTTTGAGATGTGTTTTTAGTGTTTTTATCGGTCTTAGGCTTCGATGTCGATTTCTTGACGCCCGACTTATCTGCCTTTGCGTTTGCAAAATTCTTTTTAGCTCCGCTTTGGGTAGCGGGCTTGCCGAAATGCTGCGGCTTTGCGCCTGCGGGACGAACAAGACATTCCTCTCCGTAGCCTATGAGGTCTTCCCTGCCCGCGCGTGTCAGCGCCTCGCGGACGAGGTCGGCGTTTTGAGGACGGTTATACTGCAAAAGCGCTCTCTGGAGCTGCTTTTCATGATAATCGGTTGCAACGTAGACAGGCTTCATATCAAGAGGATTGATTCCCGTGTAATACATAACCGTTGATGCCGTGCCGGGGGTAGGATAATAGTCCTGCACCTGCTCGGGCGCATAGTGGTCACGTTTAAGGCAAAGAGCCAACTCGATGGCATCGTTAAGTGTCGAGCCCGGATGGCTGGACATAAGGTAAGGAACGAGATACTGCTCCTTGCCGATCTGCTTTGTAATATCAAAGAACTTCTTTCTGAATCCTTGATATACCTCGAAATCAGGCTTGCCCATGCAACGAAGCACGGGCGAGGAACAATGCTCGGGAGCAACCTTCAACTGACCCGAAACGTTATCGCGAACCAGCTTGCGGAAAAAGGCATCATTCTTATCGCACATCAGATAGTCAAATCGAATGCCCGAACGCACGAACACCTTCTTTACTCTCGGAACCTTTTCGATCTCCTCGAGAAGCTTTACGTATTCGGTGTGATCCACCTTTAAATTTTTACAAGGTGTGGGAGCGAGGCACTTGCGGTTAGGACACACTCCGCTTTCAAGCTGCTTGTCACAGGAGGGATAACGGAAATTGGCAGTAGGACCGCCGACGTCGTGTATGTATCCCTTGAAGTCGGGCATCTGGGCGATTATCTTCGCCTCCTCAACTACGCTCTTAATGCTTCTTGATCGCACGGTTCTTCCCTGATGAAATGCCAACGCGCAAAAATTACAAGCTCCAAAGCAGCCTCGATTGTGCGTCAAGGAGAACTTGACCTCCTCGATTGCAGGAACACCACCCTCGGCCTCATACATCGGGTGATACGCTCTCATATAGGGCAGACTGTAAACGTGGTCAAGCTCCTCTCTCTCAAGGGGAGGCATAGGGGGATTCTGAACCAGCATTTTGCCGTCGTACAATTCACAGATCGCTTTGCCGTTGATAGAATCCTGATTCTTATACTGCACGCCAAACGCCTCGGCATACTTTCTCTTATCGGTTTTAAGCTCGTTGTAATCAAAGGTTGCCGCCACGGGGTAATTGACCTTATCCTCAGGCTTTCCAACGTACACCGTACCTCTTACGTCGCGGATCTTCTTTATCGGAACTCCCTTGTCGAGCAGCTCTGCAATTCGGACAAGTATCTTCTCGCCCATTCCGTAGGTGAGAATGTCGGCGCGGCTGTCGATAAGCACGCTTCTTCTCACCTTATCGTCCCAATAATCGTAGTGAGCAAATCGGCGCAAGGATGCTTCAAGACCGCCCAAAATGATCGGCACGTCACCGTAAGCCTCACGGATTCGGTTAGAATAAACTATGGTCGCGCGGTCAGGGCGGTTGCCCATCTTTCCGCCTGCGGAATAATAATCGTAGGTGCGTCTTTTCTTTGCCGCAGTGTAATGCGCCACCATAGAGTCGATATTTCCTGCGCTTACAAGAAAGCCAAGGCGGGGTCTGCCAAAGCGCTTGAAATCCTCACAGCTCTTATAGTCGGGCTGCGCGAGAAACGCTATTCTGAAGCCCTTATCCTCAAGCACGCGGCAGATAATAGTCGCGCCAAAGGACGGGTGATCGACATAAGCGTCACCGCAAACGTATACGAAATCAGGCTCTTCCCAGCCTCTTTCATTCATTTCTGCCCGTGTTACGGGAAAAAATCTTGCTTCTTTCATTCCTGTCTCCGACGGCTTAAAACCTTTTTAGGAAAAAGGTTTTAAGAATTCCAAAAACCTTTAACAAAAAGAGTTTATTTGTAGCCGTTTAGTTGATTTTAATGGTGTTATCTTTTGTTTTTGTCTTTTTTGATGCCAAACACCCTTCGCAAAATCGGAGCGAGAAAGGTTGGCGTACGGACGAGAACTATTTTCATAAAAACACCTCCATATAATGCTTTTCATTGACATTATATGCCGAAATGCCGTCCGTTGATTAAAAAATCAGAGGTCTCTGGACTCGATTATATAAAGACCGCCCTTTTTCACGTTGATAAGAGCCGCATTTTTTACGATCTCATTGGAAACCGCGTATTGGTGGATGCGGGTCATGGTTTGGTTGACGAGAGGGTATTTCGCGCCGTCGATGCTAACTCCCTTTACCTTTTCGTCGGCAACTATAATTGAAAAATATTTATACTGACTTCTCACCACGATAAAACCGCTGTTTCTTATAAATCTCACGCGATTCTGACCGTTAACTATATACATAGGTATTCGGTTTCCCCAATACTTTTCGAGAATGGCAAGATTTGAAAGGGCATGGTCAAGTCGACCTGCGGTGCTTCCAACAATAATTATCTCATCTGCCCCCTTCTCGATTGCAACGTCAACTGCCACTTGCGTGTCGGTCAAGTCCTTTTCGGGGGGAAGCTGCATTACCTCGTCTACGTCGTCGGGAATATGACCAAGAGAATCAAAATCTCCAATAAGAATATTGGTATGCACTCCCATAAGGGTAGCGTTTCTATATCCCGCATCTGCGGAAATTACCAGGTCGCCCTCCTCGGGGCGTTCCTCGATGTACTGGTGATATATCTCACCGCCTGTAAAAACGTATGCTCTCATTTTTTCTCCGTGTGCTGATTATATAATCACTTATCCCACTTATGTTTGTTTTTAAGTATATCGTAAAGCTGAACGTAGCTTTCGTGTCTGGTTTTCGCCATTTCGCCGCGCTTGACCGCGCCTACGATGGCGCATCCCTCCTCTTTGATGTGGGTACATTTGGTGTACTTGCATTCCCCAATTCTCTCGTTTATCTCGGGGAAGCAAAGAGGGAGATTTTCAAGGTCAAAAAAGTCAAAGCGGTCAAAATCCAGCATTGAAAATCCTGGAGTGTCTGCAAGATAAGCGGTTCCGCTTATGGGGAAAAGATTGACCGCTCTCGTTGTATGCTTTCCTCTTGCGGTCTTGCGGCTGACGTCGCCGGTGTCAAGCCCCAGCTCGGGGAAAAGCTTGTTCATCAAGGTAGATTTACCAACGCCCGAAGCGCCTGCAAACGCGGCGATCTTGCCGTCAAGATTATTCTCAACGTAAGTCTTCACCTCATCTATTCCCTCGCCCGTAGCGCAGGAAAGCACGAAAACATCGTATCCTGCCTTTTCGTAGGTAGATCTCAATACTTCGGCGTTTTCTCTGTCCAGCTCGCACTTTCCGATAACGATAACGGGAGTTATATCGTTGTGTTCAAGTATCGCCGTCAGCTTATCGGTCATGTCGGGCATGGGTGCGGGGGATTTTGCCGCCATGGTGACGAAAACCACGTCAAGATTTGCAAGAGGGGGACGGATAAGCGAATTTTTGCGGTCGCAGATCTCGTCGATGACCGCATTTTCCTCGCCCTCACTAACGTCCACAAGCACAACGTCTCCCACCAAGGGCGACGTATTGCTGTGTCGGAATATTCCTCTCGCGCGACAGCCTATGTGTCGGCATCCGCTCTCTCCGTCGACTCTTACGGTGTAAAGACCGCCCAAGAGCGCCACTATTCTTCCTTTAATCAACTGACTCATTTATTTCTCCGTTTTCTTCGGTAAAATCCCCTCTAAAGGGGTGTAATCTTTCTGTTTTTTTGCCTGCGCTGACGGTCAGGTCAACGGCACTTCCGTGCAAGACGTAGCTTCCCTCGCTAACGCTTTGAGATATGACCACGCTTGCGTCATGTTCGTTAGAATACTCTTGCTTTATCTCGCCCAAGGTCAAGCCCTGCGCCAAAATTTCGGTAGCGGCAACGTCCAACGGCAATCCCACAAAGCTTTTCACCCTCACCGAGCCGTGAATATGATTTCGGCTGACGAAAAGCGTAACCGTATCGCCGCGTTCTATGTCAGCGCCCACCCTTGGCGAGGTGTAAAGCACTACGTCGCGCTCTTTTTCGTCGTCATAGACCGAAACGATGCGAACTTCTGCTCCCATCGAGCGCAATACAGCCGCAGCTTCGGTATATCTGAAATTTTTAAGATCGGGGAGCTTTTGCGTCTCTTTTCCCATGCTGACCGTCAGCTTGACAGTGTACCTTTTGCCATCCGCAAGCTTGCGTCTCGCCCCTGCGTAGGGAAACTGGGAAATTATTTCGCCCTCGGGCGCGTCGGACGAAAAGACAAGCTCACTTTCAAGCCTTATTCCCCTCACATCCGATATATCCTCAAATCGTCTGCCCACAAATGACGGTATCTCTACCAGCTCTCGCTTACCGTAAAACTCGGCGAAAAAATAGGCGAATATACATCCTATAACCAAAGCAAGCACACCGAGGGAGGCAATCGCCCCAAAAGCAAGATTTCGCAGACCCTTGTTTTCTTTTTTTACTTCCATAAACGGCTCCCCAAATTTTCAAATATGTAAGCCGTTTTCAATTTTATTTTATATTTTTTTCAAACCTTAACCGTCTATAAACTAATCCTTATTTCTGGGAAAGTTTTTGAAGTTCATAGAAACTTTTTTCCAAAAAGTTTCTATGCGGGGCACAGGCAGAGCCCTCTAAACTTTTATTCTATATCTTTTTCAAACCCCAACCGTCTATAAACTAATCCTTATTTCCGGGAAAGTTTTTGAAGTTCATAGAAACTTTTTTCCAAAAAGTTTCTATGCGGGTCAAGGGCAGAGCCCTTGCGCTTCCCCCGCATCCTCGCGGCGAAGCTGACCACAGGAGGCGTTGATGTCGGAACCCAAGGTGCGGCGAATGGTCGCCCTAATGCCCTTGGATTCGAGAACTGCGGCAAAACGCTTTACCGCGTCACGGTCGGAGCTCTTAAATCCCGACTCGGTAACCTCGTTTACGGGAATGAGGTTGACGTGAATGGGCATAGTTTCGGTTCTTGTGCGAAGCTTTGCGTTAAGGGTGTTAGCCAAATGCAAAGCGTTCTGCTTGGTGTCATTTTTGCCCGAGATAAGGGTGTATTCAAAGGACATTCTGCGCTCGGTGGACTTGTAATAGTCGCGGCAAGCGGTCAGAAGCTCGTCAACTCCCCAAGCCTTGTTCACGGGCATGATCTCGGAACGTATGGCATCGTCGGTCGCGTGAAGTGAGATCGACAGCGTGATGGGGAGATTAAGCTTTGCCAACTCGTAGATTTTCGGCACAACTCCGCAGGTGGAGAGAGAAATGTGACGATAGCCAATGTTCACTCCATCGGGGAGATTGACCAAATTTAAAAATTTAACTACGTTATCGTAATTGTCAAGAGGCTCGCCAATACCCATCATAACTATGTTAGAAATGCGAATGCCCATGTCTCTCTGCGCAGAAATAAGCTGACCCAGTATCTCGCCCGCTTCAAGATCACGAACTCTGCCTGCGATAGTGGACGCGCAGAACTTACAACCCATACGGCATCCCACCTGACTGGAAACACAGATAGTATATCCGTGCTCGTACTTCATAACTACGGACTCAATACAGTTGCCGTCGCTCAGCGAGAAAAGATACTTGACCGTTCCGTCAAGCTGTGACACAAGCTTTCTTTTAATAGAAGGCAGAGAGCAATCAACGGCGGCGTGGAGCTTTTCCTTCGTCGCCTTGCCTATGTTGGTCATCTCATCAAGTAAAATTCCCTTGTGAAGCTGGGTGAATATCTGCTTTGCTCTATAGCTCGGCTCACCGATGGAGACCATCAGCTCCTTCAGCTCCTCGGGGGTGTATGATAATATGTTCTTCATAATTCTCTTTTTAATTCTTTATAAATTTTGCCACGAAAAATCCGTCTGTTCCGTGCTTGTCGGGGACGAGAGAAAGCATGCCGCCCTCGCTCTTAATATCTCCCACGGTAAAATCTAATGGAGCAAACTCGGGATGTGAGGACAAGAATCTTTCCACGTTCATCTCGTTTTCCTCGGGTAGCACGGTGCAGGTGGAATAAACGAGTATTCCGCCGTCCTTGATGTATTTCGAGCAATTTTCAAGTATCGCCAGCTGAATTTCGGGCAGACGCACAAAATCCGAAAGCGACTTGTACCTTATCTCGGGCTTTTTCGCAATAACGCCAAGACCCGAGCAGGGCACGTCGCAAAGCACGCGATCTGCTTGCCCTACAAGACTTTCGTCAAGATTTCTGCCGTCGCGCACTGCGGCGGTGATAATATCGATGCCCAGTCGCGCCGCACTCTTGTCTATAAGCGAGAGCTTGCTTTCGTGAAGATCGAAGGACAGTATTTTGCCCTCATTCTTCATCTTTATCGCCGACCCAAAGGATTTTGAACCGGGGCAGGAGCAGGCGTCTATCATCAGCATACCCTCTTTGGCGTCGATCGCCTCAACGCAGGTCTGGGACGCCTCATCCTGCACAAAGAAATAGCCCTCGTCAAAGCCCGGGAGCGCGCCAAAATTTACATTTTCAAGCAAAATGGCGTTTTCGAGTCGCTCCGACAAGGTGTATCTTATTCCCTTTTCGTCAAGCAGCTTGGCATATTCCTCGCGTCTGATCTTCAAGGTGTTTATTCTCAAGGTCAGCTTTGGCGGCTTGTTGAATATCTCAAAGATCTTCTTCGTTCTTTCAAGACCGTAGATCGAGAGAAATCTCTCGCAAACGTCCTGCGGGAAAGAATAATATATCGAAAGAAATTCAATGGGCTCATTTTCTTCATCGGGGAAAAGCTCCTTCAAGGTTCCCTTTTGCTTTCTGCGGAGATATTCGCGCATTATAGCGTTTACAAATCCGCGGCTTCTCCTGGGAGCTAACGATACCGTCTCGTTTACCGCCGCGTATTCGGGGATACGGTCAAGATAGGTCACTTGGTAAATACCCATCTGGAGCAGTATTCTCGTGTCGCTCTCCACCTCGTCAGGACGGGAGGAAAGCTTGTCGATTATATAATCCAATGTCATTCTGCGCTCGGTCACGCCCATAACTATGGCTGTGAGCAGACCTGCATCTGCCGCTGACATTTCGTTCTTTTTAAGCGCATTGTCTATGGCAATATTGGAATAGGTTACGCCCGACAAGGCGTTCTTCAAAATTTTAAATGCAAGTTCTCTTGGCGACACTCTATCCCTCCTCTGCCGCAAAATTTTAATTATCTTCTTCTGTTTGATGCTCCGTTTGCTATCACTATAAGTCGGAGAAGTGATGCCAGCGACGAAGCAAGCGCTGCAACGTAGGTCATAGCCGCCGCGGAAAGAACCTTTTTAGCTCCCGACAGCTCTTCGCCGTAAAGTATCTCCGCCTCCTCAAGAGTATTTAACGCACGCGAGGATGCATTGAACTCAACGGGAAGGGTCACAAGCTGAAAGAATGCGGTAAGCGAGAAAAGCAAAATTCCCGCTCCCATTATCGCTCCGCCGATCTCGGGGGCGACGTATCCCGCATAGGACAGCAATATTCCAACGAGGAATATCGGCATCGCAAGAGATGATCCCACCTGCGTTACGGGTATTATCACCGATCGCACCTTAATTGGGAAATATCCCGTAGCGTGCTGGACGGCGTGACCTGCCTCGTGAGCGGCAACACCGATAGCCGCAACGCTGACACTGTCGTGAGTCGCTTCACTCAAGCGGATAACGTTATCTCTCGGATCGTAATGGTCGGTCAAATGTCCGCGCACCTTTTCCACCTTTACGTTATAAAGACCGTTTCGGTCAAGTATTCTTCTCGCCGCCTCTGCACCGCTCATACCGCGGAAATTACGGACCTTATTGTACTTTTCAAAAGTAGATTTCACCTTGAACTGCGCCGCGAAGGCAAATATCATCGCAGGGAGCAGTATAATGATCGTCCAGTCGAAATAAAAAAATCCAAAAAACATAGCTTCTCCTATTTACTACAAAAAATCTATCAATAAATAGTGTCCTTTAAAATTCGATCAAAAAACAAGGAAATTTTTGATTTGTCAAGAGAGCAGGTCGCCCTCGGCAATCTTTCTGCCGCGAACGAAGTCGGCGGCGCTCATTTTTCCCTTGCCCTCAGGAACAACACTCAAGAATGACAAAATTCCCTTGCCGCAGGCAACCTTTATGTCCTCGCCAACCGAAATTACAGTTCCGCAGGGCTTATCAGACACCTTTTCGGCGTCAACGATGCGGCTCGCAACGATTTTGAGCAGCTTTCCGTCGGGGGTGTGTGTAAAGGTAAGAGGAATAGGTGAAAGTCCTCGGATAAGATCGTGCAAAACGGTGGCATCCTTGGAAAAATCAAGCAAGCAATCGCTCTTTTCGATCTTTGCGGCGTAGGTGGAAAGGCTATCGTCCTGTTTTTCGGGCGTTATTTCTCCCTTTTCAAGACCCTCGACGGTCTCCATAAGCAGTTTTGCGCCGCAATCGGCAAGTCTGTCATGAATGTCCTCAAAATTGTCATTCTCGCCGATCTCGACCTCGGCTTTGAGCAGCATATCGCCCGTGTCAAGTCCTGCCGCCATTAGCATAGTGGTAATTCCCGTCACCTTCTTGCCGTCGATGATCGCTCTCTGCATAGGCGCCGCGCCTCTGTATTCGGGAAGGAGCGAGCCGTGAACGTTTACGCATCCGTACTTGGGGTAGTCAAGCACGTTTTGGGGCAAAATCTTGCCGTAAGCCACTACAACGATCATCTCGGGATCAAGCTCCGACAGCAGCGCCGCAAACTCCTCGCCCTTCAAGGTGTTGGGCTGATATACGGGGATATTCTGCTCCATAGCGTAGACCTTGATGGGGGGAGGGGTCATGTGATGTCCTCTGCCCTTGGGTGTATCGATCTTGGTAACAACACCAACCACCTCATGACGGCTCTCGCAAAGCGCGCGAAGAGTAGGCAGGGCGAAATCGGGCGTACCCATAAAAAGTATTCTCATTTATCGTTTCTCCAACTGAAAATCAAAAATTATTCAAGCTCCTCAAGCTCGTCTTTAGTGAGCATTCTCTCCGCTACGTCGGGATAAAGTCTGCCGTCAAGGTGGTCAAGCTCGTGGCAGAAGCATCTTGCCAAAAGCTCGCTTCCGCTATAATCAACGGTTTCGCCCTTGCGGTTCATCGCGCGAACGGTGACGTGCATAGGACGCTTTACAACACCCCACTTGCCGGGCAGAGACAAGCAGCCCTCAAGTCCCTCCTGCTCACCTGCAAATGCGATGATCTTGGGATTGATAAGCTCAAGCACCTGACCCTCCTCTACCTCGATAACTACGATTCTGCGAAGCACGCCTACCTGAGGAGCGGCAAGACCAACTCCGTTAGCCGCTCTCATAGTCTCTACCATATCATCAAGCAGCTGAATAACTCTGGGCGTGATCTTGTCAACAGGTCTGCACACCTTTCTTAAGGTCTCGTCGCCCTCTTTTACTATCTTTAACTTTGCCATTTTAATATTCCTTTCTTGCCTCCGGCGGCTCAAACCTTTTTGAAAAAAAGGTTTGAGAATCCAAAAACTTTCAAAAATTGGTTTTATTCAATATTGTTATCTTAACTTGCAACACGATAGCCAAGTGACTTGGGCTAAAATCCCCACGGTCTCTAAACCCAAGCCGTCTGTAACTAATTCCTTTTTCAGGGAAGTTTTTTGGCTCCACCTTTTTTTCAAAAAAGGTGGAACGCGTCTCCTCGCCTCCCTACAATCCTGTGGGATTGAAGTCGATTGAGAGGGCGGTTTTGTTTTTACCGTTTCTGCCGAAATTGGTTAGAAGCTTTGAGAAAAGCTCACGGCTTCGGCGGTTAAGTCGGCACTTTATGACTATTCTCATTCGGTACTTTTCCTCCACCTTGTAGACGGGGGATTCAAAGGGACCGTAGATTATCATTTGCACGTCCTTGTATTCTGTACCGACCAGCACCTCTATGTCTTGACGAAGCACGGTGGACGCCACCAGCGCCTGCTTTTCATCGGAGCTTGTGATCGTCAGCAACGCTATATCGCAATACGGCGGGAATGTCAGAAGCTTGCGGAGTCGTATTTCCGACGCGTAGAACGCCTCGTAGTCCTGCTTGCAAGCCAGACGAATAGTATCGTTATCGGGGTTATTAGTCTGAATGACCGCCATTCCCTTCTTTTTCGAGCGACCTGCGCGGCCTATGACCTGTGTCAGCATCGAGAAGGTGCGCTCGTTGGCATGATAATCGTCCATGTATAGCGACATATCGGCAAGGAGAACTCCCACGAGGGTAACATCGGGAAAATCGTGACCTTTGGTAACCATTTGAGTACCCAAAAGCACGTCTGCCTTGTGTTCCTTGAATTCGCCGAGCAGTGCATCGAGAGAATTTTTAGCCGAGGTGCTGTCGGCATCCATTCGTAGTATTCTCTTTCCGGGCAAAAGCTCGCCGATCTCCTGCTCTATTTTTTGAGTACCAAATCCGATTCGAGCCAGATGCTCCGAGGAGCAGGAGGGACACTTTTCGGGCATCGGCGCTTTGTATCCGCACCAATGACAGAATAAAAATCCTTTGTCATAACTGCCTCGTCTGGTATGGTAGTTGAGCGAGATCGAGCAGTGTGGGCAACTTATCATCTCTCCGCAAGATTTACAGCTCACAGAGGTGTTGTATCCTCTGCGATTTAAGAAAAGTATTGCCTGCTCGTCGCGATCGGTCACCGCCGAAAGCTCCTCCTTGAGCAGGAAGCCGATAGGCGATTGATTTCCCGATCTGACCTCGTTTCTCATATCGTAGATTTTAACGTCGGGCAGCTCTGCGCCGCCAAATCGGTTGCGAAGCTTAACGAGTGTGTATTTTCCATCCATCGCCTTTGTGTAGCTCTCGATCGCGGGGGTTGCCGACGACAAGAGCAGAGTGGCATCGTTATGCACGCATCTCCATCTTGCAATGTCGCGTGCGTGGTACTTGGGCGAGGTTTCGGACTTGTAGGTTGTTTCGTGTTCCTCGTCGATAATGACAAGTCCAAGATTTTTCACGGGCGAGAATATTGCCGACCGTGTGCCGACTACAAGATCCGCCTCGCCCGAACGTATCTTCATAAAGGAATCGTACCTCTCGCCCGCAGAAAGACCCGAATGAACCAGTGCTATTCTACGCCCGTAGCGAGAGCTGAATATTTTCAAGGTCTGGGGTGTCAGCGCGATCTCGGGCAACAGCATAATAACTCCCTTGCCGCTCTCCAATGCCTCGTCGATAGCGCGGATTATAACGCTGGTCTTTCCACTTCCGGTAACTCCGTGAAGCAGTATTGCCGATGCCTTTCCTCTGTCAAGATGCGACTTGACCGTCTCAAACGCCTCGGTCTGCTCCTCGTTGAGCAAGATCTCGGCCTTGTCTTCTTCAAGGCTCTCAAAGCTCTGTCGCCAGACTCGCTTTTGGTCAAGCACTATAAGCCCCTTTTCTACAAGAGCCTTAAGCTGCGGCGTGCACTCTCCCAGCTTTTCTGCAAGCGCATCCGCCGCCACATCTCCACCCTTTTCAAGCAAGCAGGCAAGTATCTCCTTCTGCTTTCCCGAACGAAGCTTTGTTTTATGTGTTCCCGAAAGAATGCTTTCGCACTCCTCCGCCGAAATAGCCAACGAATAATAGTCCTCAAAGGCATCGGACATAGTTTTGCCGGTCAGCAGTTCTCTGCCAATGTAGCCCTTTGAATAAAGCTTCTCGGTCGCCTGCTCGGCAACTCCCGCACTAAATCTGACTTTCAGGGCGTCAAGCGTCTTGCCGCCCGACGAGCAGAGATAGTCATAGACAAAAAGGTCTGCGGCATCGAACCCAATCGAGGCATCGGGACCCTTTTTAGGCAACGGATAGTAAAACTCGGTCATTTTGCCGAGCACTGATGACGGTGTGGTACATCTAACAGCCTCGCCGAAGGTACAGAGACACTGCTCCTTCATATAGTCGCAAAGCAGAAGCATCTCCTCTGATAGCTCGGGGCGATCGAAACAGACAGAATCAATAGGCTTAATATCACTGTATTGAGGGCAGTTTCTAAGCTCTCTTACTATCGCCATCTGACGGCGGTTGCTCTTTCCGAAGGGCACGGTCAAAAATCGCCCGGGATATACGTCACCGCGCAGCTCTAACGGTATGAAATAATCGTATATTCCGTCAAGAAAATACGGACTGTCTAAAAGATACACTCCCGCATATTCGAACGTTTTATTCTCCATACGCCCTCCTTTCTATGGCTCCGCCGGCTTAAACCCTTTTGGAAAAAGGGTTTAAGAATCCGAAAACCTTGAATAATGCCAGTAATGATTTCTACGGTTTATCGGACTAAACCGTATAGCAAAAATAATGCTACTTGTCTCAAAAGATGCCGTCACATCTCTCTTTTTATAGAACTAAATGGGATAGCCTTTAAAAATCTATCCCATT
The DNA here is from genome assembly GCA_045638125.1 of Eubacteriales bacterium. Classification (GTDB taxonomy): domain Bacteria; phylum Bacillota; class Clostridia; order Oscillospirales; family CAG-272; genus SVTX01. The sequence continues at coordinate 12,956 of JAZUAS010000088.1, forward strand.
TCGCCATATAAAATTCAATATTAATTATTCCTCTGCGGAATCCTCTTCGTCAGCGTCCGCCTCTGCAAACATCTTCTTGAAGTCGATAGGCTCCTCGATCTTTTCTTCCTCTACCTCGCACTCAAAAACGTATCCCTCGGGACGGCGAACGATACCGTACTCGCCATCGTGGATTCTCTTGATAGCGGTCTTAACAGCCTTTTCGTCACGAAGATCCTTATTGATAAGCGTGTTGATGGGACGATCGGTCTCCTTGTTGCCGGTCTGCGCCTTTTCTGCGTCCTCTCTCTGCTTGGTATACTCATCGGTTACGATACGCGCGCATCTTGCGGTTGCAAGAGAAAGCTCGTAACGATTAAAATCTCCCTTTGTAAGCTCATTGATTGTTGGGTAAAGCATAATTGTAACTCCTATAAAAATTTTGTTGATTGATTACTTTGATGATTATTCCTCGTCCTCGCCGTCATCGGTAACGGGAGCGTCGGATGCAAGTCTGTTTGCCACGGTCTCGGCTTGAAGTGCCGAAAGGATAACGTGGTCAGAATCGGTAATAATTACCGCTCTGGTCTTTCTGCCGCAGGATGCGTCGATAACTCTGCCCGCGTCCTTTGCGTCCTGAATAATTCTTTTGATCGGCGCGGAATCGGGACTGGTCAGCGTAATAATTCTATGCGCCGCCACCATGTTTCCATAGCCTATATTGATAAATTTCATTTTATCCACCTGACTTATTCAATATTCTGTATCTGCTCGCGAACCTTTTCAAGCTCGGTCTTAACTTCCACAACGAGATGCGCTATCTTCGAGTTTCCGCACTTGGAACCGATAGTGTTGACCTCTCTGTTCATCTCCTGAATGAGAAAATCAAGGCTTCTGCCCACAGGCTCGTTCTTTTCCACGTATCCGTAAAATGCGCAGAAATGAGATTTCAGTCTGACGATCTCCTCGTCGATAGCCGCTCTGTCAGCGTATATCGCGCACTCGGTAAGTATGCGATTTTCGTCGACGGTTATGTTGTTGTCGGCAAGCACGGCTTTCAGCTTTTCCTCAAGCCTTGCCTTATATCCGCCAATATCCTCGCCCGAAAGCTCCTCGATCTTTTCTACGATCTCTCGGATATGCTCTATCTTGGAGCAAAGGTCGGTCTCTATTCTCTTGCCCTCGCCCGCTCTCGATTCGAAAAATCTCTCCGCTGCCGTGTCAAGCACGATGCGAAGATCCTCCCAATCCTGCTCAAGGTTATCATCGGGCTTCTTTACCGAAAAGACCTCGCGGTCACGCGCCACGTCCATAACGGTGATCTCGCCGTCAAGATCAAACTGCTTTTTAAGGTTTTTCAGCGCGGTGATGTATTTTTCGGCATACTCGGTATTTACCGTGATCTCGGTGTCGGATGCCTCGGTAAAATCAACGAAGATTCCCACGTCTACCTTACCGCGCGAAATTCCCTTTTCCTGCAAATATGGCTTTATTCTCTGCTCCAGCGGAGAAAATGCGTGGGGGAGCTTGACAGAGCAATCGAAATATCGGTTATTGACCGATTTTATCTCGACCGTAATGTCCTTGCCGCCAACGCTTCGTCTGTCTCTGCCGAAGGCTGTCATGCTTTTAAACATAATTACTCCTATACCGCCTACGGCGGCGTTTCTGCAACGGTCTATGATAAGCGCTAAAAGCCGCGCCCCTCATAGATTAACTTAAACATATATATTAATTTTAATACATTTTTCCCCTATTGTCAATAGTTTTTTTCAAAACCTCATATAAAATAACGATTTTTTGAAGACAGGTCTTATCAATAATCGGAGGAGCCTCCGAAGAAGCCCCTTTTAAAAATCATTTTTTGTTTGTGAACACGAACATTTTACTGAAGATATAGTTGCCTATCAAAACCACCACTGCAAGACAAACTGTAACCACTATCTCCGCCAGATTCCACCACAGGAAAACGATAGTTGTCATAATGGGAATCAGCTTGCCTATAGCGGCAAGCGCCAGCGCGTTGCCGAACAGCTCTATCAAAAAGGTCAGGACTCTTCCTCCCGCAAACTTTCCGAGCTGAACGATAACAGGGGAGCTCTGGTCCGCTTCGGTAAAGACCCATTTTCTGTTGGTAAAAAAGGCAAACAGTACCGCTGCTACCCAGTGGAGAGCCATAGCAAGATAGAACCCGATCAGATAGGTGTTGCTTGCAACGTCCTCGACGGGAATATGGAAAACAATCTTCCATATTCCAAGCACCGCAAACTTAACACTCCAACCCACCATCGTTGTCATCACGCCGAAAACGATGTAGAGTATTATCTCTCTGTTTTTGTTGTATAGTTCCTTTATTTTATCCATCATACTCATCGATCAACCAATCTTGAAAGTAGTGCCGCTTCTGTCGTCGATAAGAGTTACGCCCTTATCAAGGAGATACTGACGGATCCTGTCTGCCTCGGCAAAGTTCTTTTCCTTCTTCGCCTGCTTTCTCTTTTCGATAAGCTCGAGGGTCTCAACTACGAGAGGATCGCTCATATCGTATTCGGGAGATGCGTTCTTTGCCGCATCCTCTGCCTTCTTTGCGTCTCTTACCTTTGCCGCCGCCTCAATAAGGCCGATAGAAAGAACGCGATCAAAGTCTGCAACGAGAGCGAGCTTGGTCTTGCCGTTGGTCTTGAGTTTTAACACGTCGTAAAGCGCGGTAATAGCCAGCGAGGTATTAAGATCGTTATCGAGCGCATCGGTAAACTTCTTTTTGCCCTCTGCGAATGCCGCCTCGTCAAGCTCACCGTCATTTTCGTCAAGCTGTGCAAGACGAGCAACCAGCTTGTTGTATGCAACGGTTGCATTGTCAAGGTTTTCATAGGAGAAAACGAGAGACTTGCGGTAATGAGACTGCAAGCAGAAATATCTGTACGCGAGAGGATCATATCCCTTGCTCTCAAGGAGAGAAACGGTCAAAAACTCGCCCGAGGACTTACTCATCTTGCCCGAATTGGTGTTAAGATGATAAACGTGGAACCAATAGTTGCACCACTTGTGTCCGATATAAGCCTCACTCTGTGCGATCTCATTGGTATGGTGGGGGAACTGGTTGTCAATTCCGCCACAATGGATGTCAAGATACTCGCCGAGGTACTTCATGGAAATTCCCGAACACTCGATGTGCCAGCCGGGGTAGCCGATACCCCAAGGAGAATCCCACTTGAGCTCCTGATCGTCAAACTTGGACTTGGTGAACCAAAGCACAAAATCCGCCTTGTTTTTCTTGTTATCGTCGCCCTCAACGCCCTCGCGGACACCGACCTCAAGGTCTTCCTCGTTGAAATCGTTGAACTTGTAATACTCGTCGAGCTTTGAGGTGTCGAAATAAACGTTTCCGCCCGCCTCGTACGCATAGCCCTTGTCAAGCAGACCCTGTACAAGCTGAATAAATTCAGCGATACATCCGGTTGCAGGCTGGACGGTGTTAGGCACTTTAATATTGAGCTTTGCACAATCTGCAAAAAATGCGTCGGTATAGAACTGTGCTATCTCAAGCACGGTCTTTTTCTCGCGCTTCGCGCCCTTGAGCATCTTATCTTCGCCCGTGTCTCCGTCGCTGGACAGGTGACCTACGTCGGTGATGTTCATAACGCGATTAACGTCATATCCGATATAGGAAAAATACTTCTCAAGCACGTCCTCCATAATGTATGTGCGGAGGTTTCCGATGTGCGCGAAATGATATACGGTAGGGCCGCAGGTATACATGCTTACCTTGCCCGCCTCGCGAGGAACAAACTCCTCTCTTGTTCTTGAAAGTGAATTATAAAGTATCATTGTAAGTCTCCAAAACGTGTCTATCTATATTTTACGCCAAAGATCTTAAATAAGATCCGCATTTGCCAAAAGTCTTTTTGCGCGGTTGATTATTTTGCCACCAAATTCATCTCTTACACTGCGGTCTCCCGACATAGCCCATGCCGTAACCTCAACGTCGAGAATTCCACAGAAATCGCTACATCGCATACCGAAGGCAACGTCCTCCCAATCGACCGTGCCGTCAAAGGGGAGCAGGTGTGCATCCTTTTTGCCCTTTCCGCCGTTATCGTGGATGTGCAAAACGTCGATCTTTCCTTTAAGTATCTGCATCTGCTCGCTCTGCTTGTATCCGCTGACGTTGGCGTGACCCACGTCCCAGCAGATTCCAATGCCCAGCTTTTCAGCCAGGGCAGAAATATTCAGCGCGCACGATCCGTAAAGGTGATTATCGGGGGCTTCCTTATCGGAGGGCATATTTTCAAGGCAGAGCTTGATTCCCTTTTGCTTTGCGTATTCGACTATGGGGGACAAGAACGCCATATTGGCTCTTACCCAATCGCCGTATTTCACACTCTGCGAATACCAAGCGATAGGATGGATCACCGCCATGGGAATACCCATAAGCGCCGCCATATCTATTCCCGACTTCAGCTCTCGACTGTAATTTGCCATAAGAGCGGGATTTTTAGGGTCGGGCATATAAAAGGAGAGGTGACAGAGAGGCAGCTTAATATTCTTTTCTCTTGCTCGCTTCGCCGCCGCATAAAGCACGGCGTTTTTGGAGTCGTCAAGCCTTGAGATCGACTCAAAGGACATATCAATAGCGCCGATGCCGACCTTTTCAAAATAATCCACCATGGCGGTATATGAAAATCTTCCGCCCGGATAATCCTCGTAGATTCTTGACGGCGCACATATCAAAATATTGCTCACGTTCTGCCTCCTTTCCTCACATTCAGTAAAATCTTTTGCAAACAGATTTGCATTATAATTATAACAAACATTTATCTTTTTGTCAATCGGCAAAGCAACTTTCTCGGCAAAATATAAATATTTTTGTTAAATTGTTCAAAAAAGCGTGAAAAAAAGCGTGTTTTGTACCGCACTTACCCTATTGACGAAAGGTTTTTTTTGTTGTATAATATAATCGATGCAGTTTCTGCAAATTCAGTGAAAGGACGAGCCTATGCAAAGCTTTAATCTTCACACATCAATACATTTCGGCGCTGATGCTCTTTCTCGCCTCGCCGAGCTTGAATACAAAAAGGCGTTCATTATCGCAGACCCCTTTGTTGTATCCAGCGGCCTTATAAAGACCGTTACCAAGCACCTTGATGCTGCCAAAATCAATTATACAATATACTCCGACGTTGCTCCCGATCCCTCGGTTGAGGCGGTGGGCAAAGGCGTTACCGCTCTTCTTAGCGACAAGTCGCCCTGCATCATCACCGTGGGCGGTGGCTCTGCTATCGACCTTACCAAGTGCGTGCGTCAGTTTGCAAACCAGATAGAGCCCGGCTACTTCCCCTATTTTATTGCAGTTCCCACCACCAGTGGAACAGGTAGCGAGGTTACTTCTTTTGCAGTTATTACCGATACCGAAAAGAACGTAAAGCACGCCATCGTTGACCAGAAGCTTCTTCCCGAAGAGGCAATCCTCGACGTTGATATGGTAAAGAGCGTGCCTGCAAGCATTACTGCGGACACCGGCATGGACGTTCTTACTCACGCTATCGAGGCATACGTCAGCACCAATGCAACCTCTTTCTCCGACCTCTATTCAAAGAAAGCAGCGCAGGTCTGCAAGGACTATCTTCTCCGCTCTTACCAATATGAGTCTACCCGCGATCTGCTCCCCAGAGAGAGAATGCACTTTGCGTCCAATCTGGCAGGTATAGCGTTTAACGCTGCATCCCTGGGTCTTAACCACGGTATGGCACACCAGCTTGGCGCGCAGTTCCATATTCCTCACGGAAAGGCAAACGCGATCCTCCTCCCCACGGTTATAAGCTATAACACCGGAATCGAGAGCCATACGATGTCTATCGTTAACCCCGCGCCCTGCGTTCACAAGTATGCAAAGCTTGCGCGCTACATCGGAGTCGGAAGCTACAACGACATAGCATCGGTTAAGTCCTTTATAAACTACATAGACGAGCTTCGAATACAAATGAACGTTCCCCGTTGCATCCGCGAGGCGGCACCCTCTATCACTAAAGACGAATATATGCGCAAGGTCGAGGATATGGCAGAGGCGGCGATCAACGACCGTTGCACTCCCACCAATCCCAGAACTCCCAAAAAGCAGGAGGTCGTAGATCTCTTTGAAAAGATCTTTTAATTGAATACACCAAAAAGAGAGAAAGCAATCAACAAAATGCTTTCTCTTTTTTGTCGAAAAACGGTAATGATACTTTGATTTTGCTTTTATCTATGCCATATTGGTTAAACAACCTATAAAAACAAAGGGTAATTGCATGCTTTTGTTAAAATTCGCTCTTGACAACAGGCGCAAATTTCCATATAATATAGTATATGTTGTCTCATTTAGACAAATTATATCGTCAACTATTCAATGCGCCCCGGCGCAGAAAGGCAGATAAATATGAGTTTAAAGGTAGTTAAATTCGGCGGTTCGTCTCTTGCGGATGCAGAGCATTTTCGCCGCGTCGCCGAGATAGTCAAGGCAGACCCCGATCGCAGATACGTAGTTCCCTCCGCTCCCGGAAAGAGATTTTCCGATGACACAAAGGTTACAGACATGCTCTACACCTTCTTTGAGCTTGTCCGCTCCCATGCGCCCGGCGAGGAGATCGACGCATATTATGACAAGATAAAAGAAAGATATAACAACATAATCGCCGAGCTTGGTCTTAACTTTGACCTCTCGGGCGAATACGAGTACATCAAGAACGCAGTTCTCCATAATTCCGGACGTGACTTTGCCGCAAGCCGCGGTGAGTACCTCAACGGTCTTATCCTTGCAAAATACCTCGGCTTCGATTTCATTGACGCAGAGAACGTTATCTATTTCCGCGAAAACGGTACATTTGACGAGGAAAAGACCAACGATATACTCTCTATGGAGCTTAAGGATCACAAGTATGCCGTTATCCCCGGATTCTACGGCATCGCTCCCAACGGCACTATCGTAACATTCTCTCGCGGTGGCTCGGACATTACCGGCTCTATCGTTGCTCGCGCTGCTGAAGCTGACCTTTACGAGAACTGGACCGACGTTTCCGGCTTTCTGATGGCAGACCCCAGAATCATCGATAATCCCCAGCCCATCGACACCATCACATACCGCGAGCTTCGCGAGCTTTCCTACATGGGCGCAACAGTTCTTCACGAGGACGCTATCTTCCCCGTTCGTTACGCAGGTATTCCGATCAATATCAGAAACACCAATCGCCCCCAGGATAAGGGCACTATGATAGTTTCTCAGGCATCCAGCTACGACAGTGAGCACGTTATCACGGGTCTTGCAGGTAAGAAGGGCTTCTCTGTAATCACCATTGAGAAGGATATGATGAACGCAGAGGTCGGCTTTGGCCGTAAGGTTCTTGAGTGTCTTGAGGACAACGACATCTCCTTTGAGCATCTTCCCTCCGGCATCGACACCATGAGCGTTATCGTTTCCACCCAGCAGCTTGAGGGTCGCAGAGAACGAGTTCTCCAGGCTATGACCCGCCGCACTAAGCCCGACAGCATTACCATTGACGACGGTCTTGCACTCGTCGCAGTTGTTGGACGCGGTATGGTAAAGGCAAAGGGTACTGCGGCAAGAGTCTTCTCGGCGCTCTCAAGCGCAGGCATCAACATACGTATGATCGACCAGGGCTCTTGCGAGCTTAACATCGTCATCGGCGTTGAAGAACACGATTTCCGCTCCGCCCTTAAAGCTATATACAACGAGTTTGTAAAATAAAAGAGGATTTTTGCCTCGCAAAAATCTTCTGTTTCTATTCTCTATTCTCTCTTCTCTCTTATCTTTTCAAAGGACACCTTATTATGGAAAAGTACACCTCCTTCCGACCCGGAAAAGTTTGGCTTGATACCGACGGTAACCGCATCCAAGCACACGGCGGCAACATAATCCATCACGACGGTAAGTTCTGGTGGTTTGGTGAAAACAAGGAAAAGTCTCAGTCCGAGTGGGAGATCTGGCACTGGGGAATAAGACTTTATTCCTCCGACGATCTCTACAACTGGAAGAGCGAGGGCATTATCGCAGGTCCCGACGAGGACGACCCTACAAGCCCCCTCCATCCCCTTTCCAAGATGGACCGTCCCCATATGCTCTACAATGAAAAGAACAAAGAGTTCGTTATGTGGATAAAGATAATGGGCAACGACGGCAGAGATCAGTACATGGTCATCTTGACCGCCCCCGATATTCACGGTCCATTTACGATCAAGCACGAGGTACGTCCCGGCGGATTCCTTTCGGGCGACTTCGATCTCGTAAAAGACCCCGACACCGGTATCGCCTACATTATGTTTGAGCGTGTTCATTGTAGTATGATAATCATGCCCTTGACCGAGGATTACACCGACGTTACGGGCGAATACACCGAGTTTTTTGAGGGCAGACGCGTTCCCTTCGTAAGAGAAGCGCCCGCTATCTTCCGCAGAAATAACAAGTGGTATATGTTTACATCGGGAACGACTGCAAAGTTCCCCAATCCTACCGAGAGTGCGTCGGCAGATAGCCTTACAGGCCCTTGGACCGAGCACGGTGAATCCTGCATCGGTGACGTTAAGCGCACCACCTTTGACAGTCAGGTTGCCTGCGTTATCAAGATCCCCGGAAAGGATTTTTACATTGCCGCCGCAGACCGTTGGCTTCTCGACATCGACCCCAGCTGGCCCAACTTCATGGACGTTTTCGACAGCTGGTACGATAAGACCAAGACACCGCTGCTTCCTCAGGATATGAGAAAGCTTACCGCTAAAAATACATCCATCGCAGACTACGTCTGGCTGCCCGTCAGCTTCGACGAGGACGGCGTTCCTCGCCTTAAGTGGTACGACGAATGGCGCTGGGAGGACTTTGTTTAAGATGATAAATGCAGGGAGGGGAGAAGAACCTTTTTGAAAAAAGTTTCTTCTCCCCTCCCTGCAATCAT
>JAZUAS010000089.1:0-7085 GCA_045638125.1 Eubacteriales bacterium
CACAAATGGGGAGTAAAAATAATAAATTTGTTTTCTCTTTAAAGTTTTTGAAACAATAGGGGTGCCGGGGAAAGAAAACTTTTTTCAAAAAGTTTTCTTTCCCCCGCAATCACATTATTTATAAATAACTCTCATGTAAGACTTCTTACCTCTGCGGAGGAGCTTGCCCTCGGCGAGGTCCTCTTTGGAGTAGAATGTCTTGATGTCGGCGATCTTTTCGCCGTCTACGGATACGCCACCCTGCTGTACTGCCTGACGAGCCTCGCTCTTGGACTTAACGAGACCGCTCTTTACGAGCATTGTGAGAATATCGGTCTTACCGTCGAAGATGAAGTCCTCCTCGGAAAGCTCGGCAGTGGGAGCGTCCGCGCCGCCGCCCTGACCAAAGAGAGCCTTTGCCTGCTCCTGCGCCTTGTTTGCTTCCTCGTCGCCGTGAACGAGCTTGGTAAGCTCATAAGCGAGAATTTCCTTGGCGGTATTGAGCTGGCTGCCCTCCCAAGAATCCATCTCGTTGATCTGCTCAAGGGGCAGGAACGTGAGCATTCTGATGCACTTAAGCACGTCTGCGTCGCCGACGTTTCTCCAGTACTGGTAGAAATCGTAGGGAGAGGTCTTGTTGGGGTCAAGCCAGACTGCGCCCGACGCGGTCTTACCCATCTTCTTGCCCTCACTGTTGAGGAGGAGGGTGATGGTCATAGCGTGAGCGTCCTTACCCAGCTTACGTCTGATAAGCTCCGTGCCGCCAAGCATGTTGGACCACTGGTCGTCGCCGCCGAACTGGAGATTACAGCCGTGTGTCTGGAAAAGGCGGTAGAAGTCGTAGGACTGCATGATCATATAGTTAAATTCAAGGAAGGAAAGACCCTTTTCCATTCTCTGCTTGTAGCACTCGGCGGAGAGCATACGGTTAACAGAGAAGCAAGCTCCGACGTCGCGGAGAACCTCGATGTAGTTGAGGTCGAGGAGCCAATCGGCGTTGTTTACCATTTCAGCCTTGCCCTCGCCAAAGTCGATGAATCTCTCCATCTGCTTCTTGAAGCAATCGCAGTTGTGCTGAATGGTCTCGCGAGTCATCATGGAACGCATATCGGTTCTTCCGGAGGGGTCGCCGACCATAGCTGTACCGCCGCCGATGAGTGCGATAGGCTTGTTTCCTGCCATCTGAAGTCTCTTCATAAGGCAGAGAGCCATAAAGTGACCAACGTGCAGAGAGTCAGCCGTAGGGTCGAAGCCGATGTAGAAGGTCGCCTTACCCTCGTTGACCAGTTTTTTGATTTCTTCTTCGTTTGTTACCTGCGCGATAAGACCGCGCGCGATGAGTTCTTCATAAATTTGCATAAATTCCTTTCCGTACCTTTTTCGAGAAAAAGGTACCCAAAAAGCTTCCCCCCAAGGATAGTTTGGTGGCGTAGACGTTTTGCGAGTTATATCCTTAAAGTTAAGCTCTTGGCTTTATATATTACTTTATTTTTAAACGAGATTAGAGGTAGCACCCCATCGTGGGATAAAATAACGATTAAAATTATTTTCATCCGATTTTGGGAAGTTTCTTTGCTTCTTTCTTTTCAAAGAAAGAAGAGAAAAAACAAAAAACGCCTCAGGCAAAAAGCCCAAGGACGCGTTAATGCGTGTTACCACCTTAATTCACCCATAAGTCGCCTTATGAGCCTTAATAACTCCAAAAAGAGTCGCTTGATGTAACGGTCAACCCCGCCGCCGCCTACACATCTTGCTAAAAGACTTCGGAGCGGCACTCGCGAATGTATTCGGAGATCTCCTCACGCGCCTCTCATCAACCGGCAGCTTTCTGTCTTACGGACAACCTCTTACTATTTTCGGTCACAGTGTTTTAAAAATGTAAAGATAGTATATCACACTTTTTTTGACTTGTCAACTCCTTTTGAAAACTTAATTTAAGCAAAAAAGGCAAAAAAACACTGCAAAGCTCTCGCATAAAACCGAAATATAAGCGAAAAATAATAACAGCCCGCAACTCGGGCAAAGAAAAGATCACAGGTCAAAAAGCCGTATTTTCGATGGAAAATAGGATTTTTTGACGCGAAGAGGTTTTATTATGATGATAATAGACAGAATAGCTCTTATTCTTACTGTGATCGGAGCTCTTAACTGGGGAAGCATAGGCATTTTTGGCTTCGACGTGGTTGCATGGATCTGCGGCGGACAGATGTCGGTTCTCAGTAGAATCGTATATACAATCGTTGCTCTGGCGGGCGTTTGGTGCATTTCGCTCATTTTCCGCGAGAGAGAAAGCTTTGATGCGATAGAAGAGACCTGATCTCACTTTTGAGGGGTGGCGTTGCCACCCCTTTTGCTATGCAAAAATCAATTTGATAAAAAAATCGTCTTTACTGCATAAATGAGCCAAGCGGGGCAAAAAATATGTTTGTAACCACATTCTGCGCGTGGTACTTCATAACAAAAAGGAGATTTTATATGTGGCAAAGATTTAAGGAAAGCAGATTTGCACAGAAGTGCAAGGAATTATCACACAAGGGCGGCTTCGTAGCAACGGTAGCCTGCCTTACGCTTGTTTTGGCAATAGTATTGTCGGCAAGCATCGCAACCAACAGAGCAAAGCAGCAGTACGCAGATGACACGTCGGGCACAAGCGGCAACAAGACCGAAACACCCAAGGAAACAGACGACGATACCGTAAACGGCACCGTCAACACACCCGTTCACAAGGACGAAGAGGAAACTCCCGTAGGCGGCGAGGCAGAGGAATTCCAGCTTTCTCTCCCTGCCGAGGGTGTTGTTTCCAAGGGCCATGACGCAACTCTTCAGGTATGGTCCGAGACCATGGGCGCATACAAGGTGCATCTTGGCATTGATATTACCACCGATGAGGGCGCACCCGTATTTGCCGCGGCAGACGGAACCGTCTCAAAGGTCTGGGACGACGCGATGATGGGCAAGTGCGTGGCGATCGACCACGGCGACGGCATTTTTACGTTCTACAAGAATCTTGATCCCGTTCTCGCCTCGGGCGTGGAGCAGGGAAAGACACTCAAAAACGGTGACCAGATCGGTAAGGTTGGAGAGAGTGCTATGGCAGAGCTTGCCGACGAGCCTCACCTCCACATCGAAATGACGGTGAACGGCATCGCCGTTGACCCCACCGACTATCTCAGCCAAGCGGCAAAGGACTCTATTTCCAAAGCACCGAGCACCGACAAATAAAGTTTTTAAGGAGCCGCAAGCGGCTCCTTTTTTGCGCAACACAAGCGACCTGCGTGCAGGTCGCCTGTGTTTTTTTCAATTAAACCGTGCCGGTTACGATAAGCGTCGCTGTGCCGGGGGTTACGTTCCACTCGCCGGTGACGGGATCTTGAGTATAGGTCGCCGCAGGGACGGTGATGTTGCCCGCAATAGTGGTAAACAGTCCGGTTACGGGGTCGTAATTATATTCCACACCCTCTGTCCAGAGCATGCCGTTGTAGGTCACGGTTATTGGATCAAGGATAGGCTCGAAAATGTCTGTTATAACAAGATCGTCGAGGACGCCTGCCTCGGTGTTACCCAGATTCTGAATGGTAAAGGTATAGGTCAGCTGACCGTTTTCGCTAACGGTTGTGGGGTTGATTCCCTTGGTAATGCCAAGAACGGGGGATTGAGCTACGGTTATGGTCTCTTCAGCCGTTGCGCTCTCGCCGCCTACGGTTGCGGTGACGGTATTAACTATCTCGCCGCCAACAGCCACGGGGGCAAATTCGTTGACTCTTACCTGATAGATAAGCTGAGCGTAGCCATTCGCAGGAACGGTCAATCCGCTAACAACAAGATTTGTTCCGGATGTCACTGTGGGAGTAGGCTGAAGAATACCATTGACATAGTAACTCATAGAGCCGTTGACGTAGGTCAAGGGAACAAGAGTTGTCGCACCAAAGGGGTACGCGCCAAGGTCGTCGGTGACGGTCACACCCGTCAGGGGTGCTGTACCCGAATTGAATATGCCAACCACGTAAGTGACGGTATCACCCGTGAAATAGGTGTCAAGTAGAGAATCCTTAGTAACCGACAGCACCTCGATTATCTCTCCCGTTACAATGTTGGAGCTAACCGCTCCGTTTCTGTATGACAATATCGCCTGGTTTGTAAAAATCGCCATTGTTTGTCCTCCAAAATGTTTTAAGGCCGAAAGCCTCAATACATATTATGTCGAATTATGGAGAAATGTGAAAAGGGCTTCATTTGAAGCCCTTTTGAATTATGGTTTATTAATCAACCGACGCAACCTCATATCCGGCGTCCTCGACGGTCTTTTTAAGTGTCTCGGGGGAGACGTGAGAAGTCAGGCTTACGATAGCCGTGCCGCTTTCATGGCTAACCTCGGCAGATGCCACACCGTCAAGCGCCTCAAGGCACTTTTTGACTCTGCCCGAGCAGTGAGGGCACATCATTCCGTTAATTTTCATTGTCTTTGTCATAGCTGTATCTCCTTTTTTCTCCGCCGCGAATAGAGGGGCAAAGATTTTTATTTTATTTGATTTTTTAATCTTTGTGGGTTTTGCGATATTGACAAAATTCAACCGCAGGGCATTTGTCACCACGCAAAAGCTGGAAAGCGACATGGCAAGAGCGCCGAACATAGGGTCAAGCTCCCAAGCGAAGATGGGTATCCAGACTCCTGCCGCCAAGGGGATTCCGATCGCGTTGTAGAAAAATGCCCAAAATAGGTTCTCGTGGATATTGCGGAGCGTAGCGCGACTTAATTTGATAGCCGACGGTAGATCGGAAAGCCGGCTTTTCATCAGCACGACGTCGGCGGCATCGATGGCAACGTCGGTTCCTGCACCGATAGCAACTCCTATGTCGGCGGTGGCAAGGGCAGGGGCATCGTTGATTCCGTCACCTACCATAATCACCTTTCCGTGTTTTTTCAGATCCTCTATCACTGCCGCCTTGCCGTCGGGCAACACTTCGGCAATAACCTCGTCAACACCTGACTCTGCACCGATAGCGAGGGCGGTCTTTCGGTTGTCACCCGTCAGCATTACTACCTGAAATCCCATATTTTGCATCTCGCGGATGGCAGAGGGACTGTCCTCTTTTATAACGTCGGCCACCGCGATCACGCCAAGAAATCTGCCGTCACAGGCAAAAAACATCGGAGTTTTACCGCTCTCGGCAAGCTTTTCGGCTCTGCTTTCGATGTCTGCGAGGATATCGCACTCAAGTTTGATGAAATGCAGATTGCCGCCACAAATTTTTTTGCCGTCGACGTACCCGATGACTCCTTTACCCGAAATCGCTTCGAAATCGGTTATCGGAGCAAGATCTACGCTGTTCGACTCTCCGCAAGCGACTATCGCCGCCGCCAAAGGATGCTTGCTTTGCTTTTCAAGAGACGCGGCAAGAGACAAAAGCTCTTTTTCGGCAATTCCATCGGCAGGAATGATGTCGGTGACGGTCATTTCGCCCTTTGTTACGGTTCCGGTCTTGTCGAGGACGGCAATATTTGCCCGACCCGTTACCTCAAGCGATTCTGCGGTCTTAAAAAGTATGCCTCTTTTCGCGCCAACTCCGTTTCCTGCCATGATAGCCACGGGGGTAGCAAGACCCAGCGCACAAGGACAGCTTATTACAAGCACGGTAATTGCTCTGGCAATTACAAATCCTGCGTCCTCGCTAACAAGCCCCCAAACGAGAGCCGTGATCGCCGAAATTATCAGAACCACAGGCACAAAAATACCCGAAACCCTATCTGCCGCCTTGGAAATAGGGGCTTTGGTTGCAGACGCATCGCTAACGATCTTGATTATCTGCGAAAGCGTCGTGTCTTCTCCGACTCTCGTCGCTTCACACTTGATAAATCCCGATCGGTTAATAGTTCCGGCCGAAACTCTGTCGCCTACGGCTTTGTCCGACGGTAGACTTTCTCCCGTGAGCATAGACTCATCAATAGCGGCACCGCCCTCTGTTATAATGCCGTCAACGGGTATTTTTTCTCCGGGACGAACAACGAAAACATCTCCTCTGTTGACTTGCTCCACTGCAACGGGGATCTCCTCGCCGTCGCGAATGAGAGTCGCCGTTTCGGGAGACAGATCCATAAGGCTTTTTAGGGCATTTGTGGTCCTGCCCTTGGACACCGCCTCAAGCAGTTTGCCCACGGTGATCAGCGTCAGTATCATCGCCGCCGACTCAAAATAAAGCTCGTGGAGATAGTGAGCGGCGTGTGCGGCGTCTCCCTCGGTTAGTGCCACCGACATTAAAAAGAGCAGGTAGACACTGTATATAAACGATGCCGCCGAGCCAAGAGACACCAGCGTGTCCATGTTAGGCGCACGATGGATGAGTCCCTTTACACCGTTTATAAAGAATTTTTGGTTGATCACCATTACAGCCGCCGCCAAAAGCAGCTCTATAAGTCCGATTGCGAGGGAATTGTTAGAGAGAGCATCGGGCAAGGGAAGATTCCACATAACGTGTCCCATGGATAGGTACATAAGTGCCAGAGTAAACACCGCGGACACGATAAGCCTGTTTCTCAATACAGGAATTTCTTTGTTTTCAAGAGCTTTGGAATCCTTTTGACCTAAGGACACCGCATCTTTCCCCTCGACCTCTGCACCGTAGCCTGCAGATACAACTGCCGCGATTATTTTTTCGTCGGATGCGCCGCCCTCAACACCCATCGTGTTTGTCAGCAGGCTGACCGAGCAGTTTTCGACACCCTCGACCCCCGAAACCGCCTTTTCCACACGGGAAACGCAGGCGGCACAGCTCATACCGCTAATTTTGTATTTTTTCATTTACATCCTCATTTTATTTGTCTTTTGCTTTATTATATACTCTTTAGAGGTGTTCGTCAAGTAAAAAACAATCGAGATTTAAAAGTTGGAATTATAATATTATAATTCCATAAAAAAAGAAAAAATATTTTCAAAAATCTATTGACAAAACAACTTTTTTGTGATATTATATTTTAGTCGCCAATTAAATAGTTTTATTTGAGCCGAACATTTACGGAGAAGTCGCGTAGCTGGTCGAGCGCGCACGATTGGAAATCGTGTAACCGTCAAAAGCGGTTCGAGAGTTCGAATCTCTCCTTCTCCGCCAAA
>JAZUAS010000090.1:0-6348 GCA_045638125.1 Eubacteriales bacterium
CAAGGTAGCACGTACCAAGAAGGGTATCACCTCTATCCACATGGACCTTAAGGTTGACGGTCTTACCCCCGAGATCATCGCAAACGCGTTCGAGCAGACCAAGGCAGGCCGTGAGTACATCATCGCCGAGGTAATTCTCAAGGCTATCGAGGCTCCCAGAGCAGAGGTTTCCAAGTATGCTCCCAAGATGACCTCCTTCAAGATCGATCCCGACAAGATCCGTGAGGTTATCGGTAAGGGTGGATCCGTGATCCAGAAGATCTGCGCAGATTCCGGCGCCAAGGTTGACATCAACGACGAGGGTATCATCACCATCGCTGCTATCAACGGTGAGTCCGCCGCAATCGCTAAGTCCATGATCGACGCTATCGTATTCGAGCGCGAGGTTGGCTGCTGCTACAACGGTACCGTTGTTAAGATCCTTGCAAGCAAGGATAAGCCCAACGAAGACGTTGGATGCTTCGTTGAGTACGCTCCCGGTAAGGAGGGCATGGTTCACATCTCCAAGATCTGCGAAAAGAGAATCAACAAGGTAACCGATGCAGGTATTGACGTTGGCAGCGCAGTAGTAGTTAAGTACATGGGTCTTGACAAGAAGGGCCGTATGGACTTCTCTATCAGAGATGCAAAGAACTAATTTTAAAAAACAAATCGCAAGGGTAGGTATCCCCTGCCCTTGCATCGGAATTTAAAAAACTGAAAGGAGAACACAAAATGGATTTTCTCAACAAATTTGACAAACAGCAGGTGCAAAAGATTACTCTCATCGTCATCGCCGCGCTGACCATCCTTGCACTTGTTCTTCTTCTCGTGATAATCATCGCAACTGTTAACCCTGCAAATCCTTTTGGTATTGCTGATGGTTTCTCGGATCTTAAAGAAATTACAATAACCGAAGCAGATCTGCAAACAGGCTCGCTTATCCTCGCTGATAACGATCATCCTTACACATATCAGCTATCCGCAAACGAGCTTGAGGTTCTTGGAACGTACAGAGATGCCAACCTTGAAACCGATTCCAACGGAAAAGCGGTGGGCAAGTATTATATGAATGATAAGTCTCAGATGAAGCTTACTAAAGAAGCTATGGCCGCTGCTCACGATATGTTGGTTGCCGCTGAAGTTGCTGTTGCAAAAGACGATATTCTTATCGCTTACACCTACGGATTCAACGAGGCTGACAACAAGGAATACGACACTGCTCTGCTTATCTATCTTACCAACTACGACAATGGCAAGTTGGATAAGGCTTACAGTAACTGGTTCGAAGAGAATGCCGCAAAATACGGATTTATCGAAAGCTTTGAGAACGGTTACCGTTACGTTGGCGTAGCTCACGCGAAGTCTATCAGCGGAAGCAAGGACACCAGCACTCTTGCTGACTACATCAAATATCTTAAAGATAACACCAGCGTTAGCAAGACCATTGAAATCGAAATTGACGGTACTACATATAAGAGCTACTATGTTTCCTGCAAGGCAGGCGACACAATCAAGGTTCCCAATGGAATTGATTATACCATCTCCGGCACAAACGAGGGTGGCGTTATCGTAACCGTAAAAACAAAGTAATAAAATATCATCTTGGGGAAACGCTAAATAGTGTGTTTCCCCAAATTTTAAAGTAACAATAATTCAACTTAAATTAGGAGGTAATTCAATATGTGCATAAAAGAAATTGGAAAATGTATGTGCCGAGGCATCGCAAAGACCAAGACGGGCATTCTTTCCCTCTTCGGCAAAAGCGCCGATGCATTTAACGAATACGAGGTTTCCCTTAAGGTAACCGAGCACGGAAAGGGCGCTAATGAAGAGCCTACCGGAACTCTTACCTGCCAGAAAAAGTACAGAGTTTATCTTGGAAATCTGGTTCTCGCCGTTCTTGGCGTTGTTTCCGTGGTAGCTATCGCGGCTTTTATTGCAAGTCTCTTTGATAAGGATTAAACATTATGAAATATTTCACTAAAGAATGGTTTGACGATACTATCCTTGCCGGAATGTGCTTTCAGGTAAGAAAATCTGCTAAAGCTGAAACTTTTTCTGAAAAATACTATCTTTCGCTCTACAAGGATCAGAAAAAGTGGTTCGTAAAGAACGAAAAATATATTGCAAAGCACAACAAGGTAAAGTTTGACCTTGCAGCAGCCGAGGCGGCTTTCGAGGCTAACAATCAGGAAAATCTCGACTATATCAAGGCAAATCTCCCCTCGGAAATACTTGAAAAGGTAGCGGACATTAGAGTTCTGGCGCTGGGTAGTGCATCTGCAGAAGTCACCGATGACATCACTCGTTTCTGCGGCGGTGTAAATTACCGTTGCGAAAAGGTTGCCGAGGAATATCATAGCGAGGTCGAAAAGCTTGCAGAAAAGCTGGGTTGGGAAAAGATCAATATGCTTGACCGCCTTTTGAATTCCGCAATCGAGCTTTGTCAAGCCGATGAAAACGGCAATTTCGTGTTTGCAACAAGCGCAGAGTACACCGAAGTTCCCTGCCGTGTCGATCTTATCGGCGCAAAGGTGACACAGTGCGATGAGGGTCTTGTAGGCTCGGCAGTCGCTAACGTCGAGATACTCCCCTCCGAGAGCGGCTCGCTCGTCTTCTCTGCTCTTTGTCAGAAGCTTGACGGCACTATGCTTGAATTCTCGGCAGAAATGCAGGATATTGAGGTTATATAAGTCAGGATGACAAAAATACCGTCTGTCAGCAAAATCACAGACGGTATTTTTACGCTTAACCAATATTCGACTCTATCGGTCAAAAAAATCCCTTGACAAAGATATAAAAAAGTTGTATAATTGTATGACTGACCGTAGCACGGCAAAAACGTAAAGGAGGTGTCCGTTTTGGCAGAAAAAAAGGGCGGAAATAAAATAATCGCTCAAAACAAAAAGGCGTATCACGATTATTTCGTGGACGAAAAATACGAGGCGGGCATCGAGCTTTTCGGTACGGAGGTCAAAAGCTTGCGCGCAGGTGCGGTCAACCTCAAGGATTCTTATATCGACGTTAAGGACGGCGAGCTTTTCGTTATCGGAATGCACGTCTCCCCCTATGAGCATGGCAACATCTTCAACCGCGACCCCCTCCGTAAGCGTAGGCTTCTCATGCACAAGCGCGAGATAATGAAGCTCCACGGATTGGTATCGCAAAAAGGTGTTTCACTCATTCCCCTCTCGCTCTACTTCTCGGGCTCAAGGGTCAAGGTAGAGGTTGGTCTCTGCCGAGGCAAAAAGCTCTACGACAAGCGCGATACCATCGCCAAGCACGATGCCGACCGCGAAATCGAGCGCAGAATGAAGGATCGTTAGGATGCGATTGCAAGAACCTTTTTGAAAAAAGGTTCCTGCACCTCCAAAAACTTTCCACAAGAAAAGGTGTAAAGAGTAGCCGTTTTAGGTTAGTACACCGTGAGGATTTTAACCTAAATTTTTGCGCTATCGTGTTGCAAGTAAAGGTTTATCCAAGAAAAATGTAACAATTGTTACTTTCCACGTTTTGCGCAGCAAAACATTTCACTCGTGCGAAGCACGAATTTCACATTTTGCGTCAGCAAAATATTTCACTTCAAATCGCAAAGCGATTTGAAATTTCACTGGAATTTCGCCTGCCAAATTGCCCCATGGGGGTGTAAAGGTTTCGACGGGGATTTTGAGGTACAATAAGCGGGTAGAGCCGAGTAATCTCTTAAACTGCTCAAACTTAAAAAAATAAACGACAACAATACTGTTGCTATGGCTGCCTAATCATTGACCCTTCGGGGCTCAATGATGGCAGTGCCGCGGTCTGCGGACCGCCCGTTCCTCCCGAGAGGACCACGACTCGGGACTGAGCGTCATGTTAGTGGTGCCCGTGCATCGGTGGTTTACCGTTGAACCGATCACGCATAAAACGGTTGCTCCTCGACCGAGCCTGAGTGCCGGCGCGACCGAGGAAAAGCTCCAATAGACACCCTGCACCCGGAGAAAGTTGTATCAAGAGGTTTTCGGACGGGGGTTCAACTCCCCCCACCTCCACCAAATAAGGAACAGTAGATTGATACAATCGTATCGACCTACTGTTTTCTTTTTATTGTTAAAAAATGGCTGAAAGTCCTTGTAAATCAAGGGCTTTTTTGCTTTGGTGGTGCATTTCGATATTTGCGGTGCCTATATCTTGTGACTCGGATGCCACAAAATGCAGAAAAGCACTACTCCCCGTTAAGGTGTAGTGCCTTCCTATCGTTAAAAGACCGCTATTCGTTAAATTACTGAGATATTCCACTTATTTCATGCCTATGCCTTGAATTTGCTGTGAAATTATTGTATAATATATGTGCTTGTTAATTATACATTTGGAGGTGCTTCTATGTTAGAAAATCAGTTAACCGCATTCTCGGCTATTATTCACGATGAAGATATACAGAAATATTCTGGTGATGCCTTTATTGATTTCATTAAAGCGGTCACTTTTTCCGACCCTCTCTCGGGAGCAAAATCTATCAACGACGCTAGAAAACTTTTGTTCCACATTCCCACGGTTCTTTTTTGGGATAAAATGAAAAGGTATCTCTATGGGACATTTAGAGAATTTGGAGACCAGGTTAAACTGGCGGCAAAATTCAACAGAGACAACCCAAAATATGAGAAATTCGTAAAAAAGCAAATACAATTAATCAATGAATTGGACGATGATGAGAAAATCGACTATTTCGCACAGTTAACACGAAGCTTTTTATTAACCGGATTGGAAGAAAGCCTCTTTTTTAAGTTGGTAAAATTCATAAATATTTGCACTCCCCACGAATTGGCTTTTTTGCGAAACATACCATACAGTTACAGTTCTCAAAACAATGCAATTGTTTCATCTCTTTACCAATATGGTTTGTTTGACCAAAATACAGATACTGGGGGAGGGGTCAAATATGTTCTCTCGGATTTTGCTAAAGCCTTGAAACAAAACTGCTTAAATTTTGAAGACGGAACTGGCGGTAGAGATAGATTGATATCGTACGATCAATTAGCTCCTCTTGCTATCGCCGAACCTGCAACAATGGAGGATATTAGCACATTATTTGCAGAAACCCCTACAGTAATAAGTGGCGGCTCTTCAAAGTAAATAAAGATAATGACAAAAAAGAACGCAGATGTTTATATGACTCTGCGTTCTTTAATTGTTGTAAGTGTTATTACATCATCACCGTTTCCTCGATGCCGTTGCGGAAGGTGAACACAAGCCGTCCGTCGTTGTAGACAGTGATGCGGTCAACGATTGCGTGGAAACGGCTGTCACTCCATTCGGTGTCAAGGACATCATACTCTCCGATCTCAAAGAGAAATCCGCTAAGTACATCCGCTTTGTATTCCTTTTCGGCTCTCTGCCTTGTAAGAGCCGTATAACGCTTCTGCAAGGCTTGATAACGTTCGGTAAGGCTCTCGTAGGTTTTAGCATATTCCAACTGGTCAAGAGCCGTTATCGCATTGGTGGCTATGGTATTTTCTATCATATGCGCCACGATTTCAAGCTCCTCGGTTAGCTTTTGCAGTTCGGCATCAATTTCGGTGTGGTCGGTGAGTGCCGCCCTTATAAGCCTTCCGTCCTCAAATAAGGCTTCTCGGTTTTTCAAAAGTAGACTCAATGCCACGATGGTATATTCCTTGAGAGCATCCTCGGTAAGGTGGGGCGTGGCGCATTTCTCATCACCCTTGAATTTATGGTTGCATTGCCATATCACACGGCGGTATTGGCTGTTGGAGTGCCACACCTTGGGCCCGAACTGTTCTCCGCAATCACCGCAGAAAATCTTGCCCGAGAAGGGACTTTGAGACATAGTGCGTCTGTTTGTCTCTTTGCGCCTACGGAATTCACCTTGTACTATTGCCCATTCGGTTGGGTCGATAATAGCAGGATGGCTGTTTTCTACGTAGTATTGCGGAACTTCACCCTCGTTTACCTTCATCGTTTTGGTAAGGTAGTCGGTGGTGAAACGCTTCTGAAGCCGAGCATCACCTTTGTATTTTTCGTTCGTAAGGATGCTCTCCACGGTGCTGACTTGCCAAGTTTTCTTTCTGCCCGGTGTGGGGATACCCTTTTCGGTGAGGTGCTTTGCGATGTAACAAGGGGTCTTTCCGTCAATGAACATTCGGTATATAAGCCTTACGATTTCTGCCTCCTCGGGTACAATCTCGGGCAGCAAGTCGGATCGTAGCCATGTCGTTCTGTGAGCCAAGGAGTTGTCCCTCTCTATTGTCTTCCTAAGACCGCTTGGCCTCCGACTTGGTGAGGTGCTTTGCGATGTAACAAGGGGTCTTTCCGTCAATGAACATTCGGTATATAAGCCTTACGATTTCTGCCTCCTCGGGTACAATCTCG
>JAZUAS010000091.1:0-17966 GCA_045638125.1 Eubacteriales bacterium
CACAGTGTTGGGGATGGATGGGCATGGTGTAATAAGGTAACTGCTCGTGCGGTGACCCAGATTGCAGAAGTGGGCGGTCCACGCTGCTGTAAGCGCAATACATATATGGCTTTGGAATCTGTACGGGATTCCATTGAAGAATATCTGGGCGTTGGCGGCTATGTCGCATTTGAAAAGGCGCTCTTTGATATGGATGCCGATAAGATAGTGGCCGAGGTCTCCGAATCCGGACTCCGTGGCAGAGGAGGCGGAGGTTTCCCTGCAGGAAGAAAGTGGGAGCAGGTCAAGCGCCAGAAGGAGACGCCCAAGTACGTTGTTTGTAACGGTGACGAGGGCGACCCCGGAGCATTCATGGACCGTTCCATTATGGAGGGCGACCCCCACAGAATGCTTGAGGGCATGATGATCGCAGGTCTTGCTTGCGGCGCAAATGACGGATATATTTACGTCCGTGCGGAGTATCCTCTGGCAGTTAAGAGACTTAAGAATGCTATCGCTCAGGCTGAGGAGCTTGGTCTTCTTGGCGACAATATTTTGGGAACCGATTTCTCCTTCCGCTTCCACATAAACTGCGGTGCGGGCGCGTTCGTTTGCGGCGAGGGCTCGGCGCTGACAGCTTCTATCGAGGGTAAGCGCGGATTCCCGCGTGTAAAGCCTCCCAGAACCGTTGAGCAGGGACTTTTTGATAAGCCCACCTGCTTAAACAACGTTGAAACCTTTGCTAACGTGGCTTCCATAATCGTAAACGGCGCTGAATGGTTCCGCGGATGCGGCACGGAAAAGAGCCCCGGCACTAAGGCGTTTGCGCTTACCGGTAACATCAAGAATACCGGTCTTATCGAGGTTCCTATGGGAACAACTCTCCGTGAGATCATCTTTGATATCGGTGGCGGTATGAGAGGCGACGGCGAATTTAAGGCGGTGCAGATCGGTGGCCCTTCGGGAGCTTGTCTTACAAAGGAGCATCTCGATCTTCCTCTCGATTTCGACACCTTGAAGAAGGTTGGCGCGATGATCGGATCGGGCGGTCTTGTTGTAATGGACTCCAATAGCTGCATGGTTGAGGTTGCCCGTTTCTTTATGAACTTCACCCAGAACGAATCCTGCGGTAAGTGCGTTCCTTGCCGTGAGGGTACTAAGAGAATGCTTGAAATTCTCGAGAGAATCGTTGCAGGTGAAGGTCAGGATGGAGATATTGAGCTTCTTCTTGAGCTTTCCGAAACCATTTCCGCAACCGCGCTTTGCGGTCTCGGAAAGTCTGCTTCTTCTCCCGTAGTAAGTACGATCAAAAACTTCCGCGAGGAATACGAGGCACATATTTATGAAAAGCGTTGTCCCGCAGGTGCTTGTCAGAAGCTGAAGCGCATCTATATTGAGCGCGACGAATGTATCGGTTGCGGCGCTTGCTCCAAGAAGTGTCCCGTTGGCGCTATTGAGAGAACCGATTATATCGCGCCCGGAAAGAAGCTTGCCGCTTTCGCGATCGATCCTAACACATGCGTAAAGTGTGGCGCTTGTGTGGCTACCTGCCGTTTCAAGGCAATCAAGGAGAACTGATATGAGTAACAAAAAATATATGACCATCGACGGAATCCCCGTTGAAATAGAAAACGAAAAAAATATACTTGAGCTTTGCCGCAAGATCGGCATTAAGATGCCTACCTTCTGCTATCACTCCGAGCTTTCGGTGTACGGCGCTTGCCGTATGTGTATGGTAGAGAACGAGTGGGGCGGACTTGACGCGGCTTGCTCTACTCCCCCAAAGGCGGGTATGTCGGTCAAGACAAATACCGAAAGACTTCGTCGCTACCGCAAGAACATCCTTGAGCTTTTGCTGGCTAATCACTGCCGCGACTGTACCGTTTGTGAGAACAACAACAAGTGTAAGCTCCAGGATCTTGCAATGAGATTTAACATAGAGGGTGTTCGTTTTCCCAACCGCGCAAAGTCCAATAAGGGCGAGGATACCTCCTCGGTTTGTATCACCCGTGACGCAGGCAAGTGCATTCTTTGCGGCGACTGCGTAAGAGTTTGTAACGAGATCCAGAAGGTTGGCGCTATCGACTTTGCTCACCGTGGCTCGAAGATGACTATAAGCACTGCATTCGGTATTCCGCTTGCAGAATCGCCTTGTGTAGGTTGCGGTCAGTGTGCGGCAGTATGTCCTACCGGCGCTATCGTTGTCAAGAATGACGTAGACAAGGTTTGGAAGGCGATCGACAATCCCGACGTTAAGACCACGGTTCAGATCGCTCCCGCGGTCAGAGTGGCTATTGGTAAGGAGCTTGATATTCCCGAGGGAGAAAACGCGTTCGGCAAGATCGTTGCGGCTCTTCGTCGTATGGGATTTGACGAGGTTTATGACACCACTCTCGGCGCAGACCTTACCGTAATCGAGGAAACGAACGAGTTTCTTTCTCGTCTTGAGAAGAACGAAAAGCTTCCTCTTATCACATCATGTTGTCCCGGTTGGGTTCAGTTCTGTGAGAAGAAGTTCCCCGAATTTCTTCCCAACGTGTCCACCTGCAAGTCTCCCATGGAGATGATAGCGGCTATCCTCAAGGATCAGCACAAGGGTGGAGAAAAGAAGATGTTCCACGTTGCCGTAATGCCTTGTACCGCAAAGAAATTTGAGGCGGCAAGAGAGGAATTTAAGAGTGAATGCGGCCCCGACGTAGATGCTGTAATCACCACCCAGGAGCTTATCCTTATGATCAAGGAAGCGGGAATTATGTTCAATATGCTCCAGCCCGAGGCGGTCGATATGCCCCTTTCGATCACATCCGGCGCAGGCGTTATTTTCGGTGTGACCGGTGGAGTTACCGAGGCGGTTCTCAGACGCGTATCCGAGAACAAGAGCAGAGTTGCTCTTCTCAGCGTTGCTAACGCAGGCCAGAGAGGAAACGAGGGAATCAAGGAGTTTACCGTTCCCGCAGGCGAGACCGAGCTTAAGATCGCGGTTGTCAGCGGACTTGGAAATGCAGATGCGATCCTTGAGAGAGTAAAAGCGGGTGAGCATTTCGACTTTATCGAGATCATGGCTTGTCCCGGCGGTTGTGTAAACGGCGGCGGTCAGCCTTACGGCGGCAGAGATGCGATGTCTGCAAGAAGCAGTGGTCTTTATCAGGTAGACCTGCTCCGCAGTATCCGCAGAAGCGAGGAGAATCCCATTCTTGATTCGGTTTACGAAAACATAATCAAGGGAAGAGAACACGAGCTTCTTCACGTTCATTACAAGAAAAAGGACTGATAAAAAGTCTTAAAATTAAAAATATCATGGGTAGAGTAGGTAGCTCTACCCATGAGTTTGGCTGTTATATTATCTTTAGGAGAAAAAATGCGTAAATTTGATACTAAAGTACAACATTTGAAATATAAAGTGTTGCGCGAGGTGGCTCGCCTTGCTTGGGAGGACAAGCTTCTTGATAATATTTTGAATATCCCGAGTAAGCTCGTCCCCGGCAAGCAACCCACAATGCGTTGCTGTGTTTATAAGGAGAGAGCAATACTTGGCGAGAGAGTAAAGCTTGCTATGGGCGGTGATAAGGAAAACCCCAACGTTATTCAGGTTATTGATATTGCTTGTGACGAATGTCCCGTAGGTGGATTTGAGGTTACTAACGCCTGCCGAGGTTGTCTTGCACACCGTTGCGAGGACGTCTGCAAATTTGGTGCCCTTTCGTTTGACGAGAATCATGTTGCACATATTGACAAATCAAAATGTAAGGAGTGCGGTGCGTGCGCCAAGGTATGCCCCTATACTGCTATCGTCAGCCGTAAGCGCCCTTGCCAGAATGCTTGCAAGGTCAAGGCGATTTCGATGAATGAGGAGCATGCCGCTTGCATCGACTATTCCAAGTGCATCAGCTGTGGCTCTTGCGTTTATCAGTGCCCCTTTGGAGCTATATCCGATAAATCCTACATAACCGAGGCAATCAATATTCTTAAGGGAAGTCGCTCATACAATGCGGATAGCGACTATAACGCGTATGCTATCGTTGCGCCTTCTATTGCCAGCCAGTTCTCTTATGCAAAGCTTGGGCAGGTGGTAAGCGGTCTTAAGACTCTCGGCTTCCACGACGTCATCGAAGCGGCACTTGGCGCGGATATGGTGGCGATGGAGGAGGCAAAGGAGCTTTCCGAAAAGGGAATCTTGACAAGCTCCTGCTGCCCTGCGTTCGTTCAGTACATAAAGAGCGCGTTCCCCGGTCTTGTTGATTATATTTCTCATAATATGTCGCCTATGGCGGTGCTTGCTAAGTATATTAAGGAAACAACTCCCGGTGCAAAGGTTATATTTGTCGGCCCTTGCACTGCAAAGAAGGCTGAAATGCAGCTTGAATCGGTAAAGCCCTACGTTGATACGGTGATTACCTTTGAGGAGCTTCAAGCACTCTTTGACAGCCGCGATATAGAGATTTCCGAGCTCGAAGAGAGCGAGCTTGATAACGCATCCTATTTTGGCCGTATTTTCGCAAGAAGCGGCGGTCTTACCGATGCGGCGGCAGAGGCGATGAAGGAGCAGAATATTGATTTTGAGATAAAGCCCGTGGTGTGTGACGGAATCGAAGCCTGCAGAGTGGCGCTTCTTAAGCTGAATAAGGGCGTTTTGGACGGCAACTTCCTTGAGGGAATGGCGTGTGTCGGCGGATGCATCGGTGGCGCGGGCTGCTTGACTCACGGAGAAAAGAATAAGGCAGAGGTTGAGAAATACGGACGCCGGGCGATCGATAAAAATATCAGCGATGCGATCTCACAGTTGAAGTAATAAGAAGTAATAAAAAGAGAGGGGAAACACTCTCTTTTGCTTTTTTATCACTTTTGGTAAATATTTTTTTGCAACGAGGTGACAAAACGAAAAAAGTATGTTATAATTATAGAGTAATTTGAAAATTTGCGCAAAAATGCGCGTTGGAGAGATTTTTTTATGAAAAAAACGATTTTGAGAGAATATGCAAAGCTCCTTGTAAAGAGCGGAATTGCCGTTA
Source organism: Eubacteriales bacterium (assembly GCA_045638125.1). Lineage (GTDB taxonomy): Bacteria > Bacillota > Clostridia > Oscillospirales > CAG-272 > SVTX01. Next base: position 4,989 of record JAZUAS010000091.1, read on the forward strand.
AAAAAGGCGATATAGTTATAGTAAATGCCGGACTTGACCAGCCCGAATTTGTAAAGATGGTCGTTGAGGAGTGCTATCGTGCAAAGGCGGCGAAGGTAATGGTTGATTGGTCTTATCAGCCCCTCACCAAGCTTAACGTCAACAATATGAGTGCAAAAATGCTGGGAACCGTTGAGGGCTTTGAGGAGGCGAGACTTAAGTACCGTCTTGAAAAGAACCCCGCTATGCTTTATCTTGCCAGCGACGACCCCGACGGACTCAAGGGAGTTAACCAGAAAAAGATGGCGGCTGCTATGATGGCAAAGCAGAAGATCGTTAAGCCTTACAGAGATCAGATGGACAATAAATATAAGTGGTGCATCGCAGGTGTTCCCGGTGAGGCTTGGGCTAAAAAGCTTTTCCCCAAGGAGAGAGTATCGGTAGCTATTGAAAAGCTTTGGAGAGCTATTCTTTTCACCTCCCGCGTAATAGACAAGGACGGCAATCTTCTTGATGCGGTTGCGGAGTGGGATAAGCACAACGAAAGCTTCAAGAAGCGTTGCGATATTCTGAACGCGGCAGAGCTTGTAGAGCTTCGCTATAAATCGAGCAACGGAACAGACCTTCGCGTAGGACTTTTGGAAAACGGCAACTTCATGGGCGGCGGAGAGCATACTCTCTTTGGCGAATATTTTAATCCCAACATTCCCACCGAGGAGGTCTTTGGTACTCCCAAAGCAGGAGTTGCAGAGGGAATCGTTTATTCCTCGATGCCTCTTTCCTGGAGAGGTGAGATCATCGATAATTTCAGCATGAGATTTGAGGGCGGTCGCGTCGTTGAGGTCAAGGCTGAAAAGAACGAGGAGCTTCTTCGCACCATGGTGAGCGTTGACGAAGGCGCGGCTATGCTTGGCGAGTGTGCATTCGTACCCTACAATTCCCCCATTCGCGAGAGTGGAATCATGTTCTATGAAACTCTCTTTGATGAGAATGCGTCCTGCCACTTTGCAGTTGGCGCGGGATATACGAATACTGTTAAGGATTACCAGAATTATACAAACGACGAGCTTCACGCTATGGGTGTTAATGATTCTGCTATTCACGTTGACTTCATGATCGGCACCGCCGATATGTCCATAATTGGTATAAAGAAGGACGGCAGTGAGTTCCCGATCTTTGAAAACGGACTTTGGGCGTTCTGATAAACTTAATTTGACATTTTGACTTGATATTTTGACGAGAAAGGAGGCTTACGGATGCCAAGAAAGCCAAAACCTAAAAACACTTTGTCTGCCGGCGAGCGCGCGGCTATTTATGCGGCGGAGCAGGAAGAAAAGATAAGAATGCTTTCTTCCGTATCGCAAGTCTCCGAGAGCGACGTTGATAAAGCTGCGGAAAGCGGCGCTGTGGAGGTCGAAAAAACTAAACCTGCGGAAGTCAAGGCGAAAAAGTCGAAGCCGAAGCCTCAAAGCGCTACGGTAAGGGTGGATTTCGGGATCCCGATAGGCAGTATCAAGCCTATGCACGGCATGTGCAACGGCCCCGTTTCCTACGGAGCAGATATTTCTAATGAGTTCAGAGAGATCGGTGTTCCGTTTGTCAGATTTGATTGCACTGACACTGCGATTTCCGAATATGCGGTCGATATATCAAGGATCTTCAAGGATTTTGATGCCGATCCCTCTGATCCCGCAAGCTATGATTTCGCTTGTACCGACAGATACGTCGAGGCGGCTATGCTTTCGGGAGCGCAGATAATATATAGGCTTGGCGAGAGCCGTGACCCTTTTGGAGTCGTCAAGACGGTTGAAGCCATTCAAAACCTTGACACGCTTGCAAGAGTCTGCGTGAATATCATACGTCACTATAACGATGGCTGGGCAAACGGCAGACATTATGAGATCAAATATTTTGAGATTTGGAATTGCGATAATGACAATTCTGCCGATATTGAGCTTTACGGCAGACTTGCGAATGCAATAAAGCTGTATGACGAAAGCATACGCGTCGGCGGAATGTCGTTTGAGAGCTTTGCTGACGCACGGAGCATTTTAAACTCTTGTAAGAAAAAGAGAATACCGCTTGATTTTATAACTGTTGATTGCTTTTCGGGAGACCCCGAGCGAGTTGGAGAGGAAGCAGAGCGCCTTCTTTCTTATGCAAAGGGTCTCGGATTAGACGATCTTGAGCTTATAGTCGGTAAGTGGGCGTATGCAGATGCGGAAGTGCTGGGAGACTGTTCGGCATCGGAGATTCTTTCTGCAAGTAGCGTTACAATGCGCGAAAAAAGGCGAAAAATGTTTTTGTCTCAGCGCTCTGTTAAGGGTGCGGCATATTCTGCGGCTCTGATGCTTCGTCTTGGAGAGATTGACGGGATCTCTGCTGCCTGCCATTTCGATGCGCAACCTGCAGTGTCTCCGTTCTGCGCTTTGGCGGATAAATTTGGCACTGTCGAAAAACCCTTTTATGCGTTTCGGGCATTTGGTGAGCTTTACAGAGCTAAAAATGCCGTGATGTGTGCCGTTGATCGTTCCGAAGCGTACGCGCACAACGGTATATTTGCCTCGGCGGCTCTATCGGACGACGGCAGAGGTATCGTCATGATAGCATCCTTTGGAGGTTGCGGCGTGGTTGACCTGAGGCTTGACGGAATAAGTGAGGACGTCTATACTGCCGAGGTGTATATGCTTGACGGCGTAAAAAACATGGATCTCGCCGACTCGGTGCCGGTGTCGGGAATGAAAAAGAGACTTGTCTTGAACGTCAGCGAGTACGGAGTGGTAGTAGTTAAGCTGCATTGACGATTTGTAAACAGACAATTAAAAGCGAAATGATAGATTTAGACGACAGTGAAAAACAAGCCGTTTTTGACGAAAACGGCTTGTTTTTTTGTTATTTATCAGTCTATATCATGCTTTACCGTCTCGGGGGGAGAGGTAAGGAGCGAGGGGTTTTCTATGTATTTTTTCCAACATTTGAAGCCTGCCGCGTATTGGAAACCGTCGCAGATTCTCTCGTCTGTAACGACCTTCATATCAATTGCTTTTTTCGTAATGACGTTGCCCTTGCGATCGACGGTAACGTCGCGTCGCTTTGCACCATAGGATACGAATACGGGAAGATTTCCAAAATTATATATATGGTGATAAATCGGCTTGATGCCGAGAGAGCCCATGCTGGTTATGACCATCGAGCCGTGGAAGGGGCTGATGTTGAGGAGGGAGGTGGGAAGAAGTCCGTAATAGTCCATAACGTTCAGTGCCCAGACCGCAAAGCGAAGAACGGGGCGAGGAAGCTTCGAGAGTGTATTCATTACGTCTTCAAATCCACTGTTGCCGTCTTCCTCCTCCTTGGCAGACTCTACCACCTTGTTAAATTTATCGTAAATGTCGAAAATCGTATCTTCCGGATCAAACCAGACCTTGATGCAGGTGTCAGGAGCGTCAAGACTCATAGTTTTTTTGACCGTCATTGTTATTTGAATGTCGTTTCTGGCAAATACTCGTTGTCCGCTTACAAAACGGTTGAGAGCGGGGTGCTGGGAGATCGTGCGGACGTACGCGGCGATTATAACGTGGAGCATAGAGAAATTTTCTCTGCCTGCCATAAGCTGATCGCTTACAAACTTTTCCGCCTCTGTAATGTCGAGCGTTTCGGCAAAGGTGTTGCAGGCGTCGCAACGCTGGGGCATTATAAAGGGCGTGATCTTGTTCATGCTGTTTATAGTGCGTATTCTGTAACCGTCCTTGCGGTCGCCGAGTCTGCGGCGTCTCTTGGGCTTTTCGTTCTTCGGGATTTTGTTTTCTTCAATATCAATTTTAAGCCCGTCGATGTCGGTGGAGTCTTGAGCCTGGCTATTGGGCATCTCGATCGTCTCGCTGTTGTTCTTTGCGTCGGTCATAGTGTCCTCCTCTAAAAATCTGTTAATTACAAAATTCGACAGAAATAACGTCATATTTACATTATATCCCAAATGTGGGCGCGTGTCAATAGTTACTTTAAAAACAATAATGTTAGGGTTTAACAAACTGTTCACAAATTTGACGGAGAAGTTTAAAAGTTGTGCTTGATTTTTGTTGCCAATAATGTTATACTGAATTGTAATTAAATTTCGGAGAGGCTTTTATGAAACACGTACACATATATACTGACGGAGCATGCCGAGGAAATCCCGGCAGAGGCGGTTGGGGCGCAATTTTAGTTTATGGTGGCAAGGAAAAAGAAATGAGCGGCGGAGAGCCTATGACCACCAACAACAGAATGGAGCTTTCAGCTGTAATAGCGGCGCTTTCTGCCCTGAAGGAGCCTTGTGAGGTCACTCTTACTACCGATTCTCAATACGTCGTTAACGCCATCGAAAAGGGGTGGCTTGATAATTGGCAGAAAAATAATTGGAGAAAAAGTGACAGGGGAGAAGTGTTAAACGTTGACCTCTGGGTGAAGCTTGTGGAGCTTATTTCACTTCATAAGGTTGATTTTGTATGGGTGAAGGGGCATAACGGACACCCGTATAACGAAAGATGCGATAAGCTGGCTACTCTTGTTGCAGATAGCTTTGAAAATTAAGTAATACGGGAAGCAAGTGTTTAATAAAATAAGCGTGTAGTGCGACTGAAAATATATTATAAAATAAATTTGAAAGTTTCTCTTGACAAACCGTTTCTTGTGTGATATAATATCAAAGTATAGTTATAACTAAAAATCTGTCTTGGCGCGGTTTTATCGGCGAAAAGCAGAGCTTACAGTTATTCCCGGCTCGGGCAAAAAATGTTTTGGAGCAATAGAAAATGAACGAAAATAAATCAAAGTACGAATTTGATGTAAGACAAATATTAGATATGCTGCTTAAGCGCTGGTGGATCATCGTGATTGCAGTGCTCGTGTTCGTCGGCTTTGCTATCGGATACACCGAACTTACGGTTACCCCGACATACACGTCAAACGCAACTCTTTTGATAAACGGTGGAAGCGGTATGACCTCGTATCAGCAGATATTGGCAGGTCAGTATCAGTCCAAGGATTATCCCTACATTCTCAAGTCATACGATACCTTGGGAGCCGTCGCAGAGCGTTTGAATGCTGATGCGGAAATATCCTACAGAGAACAATATACGGCATCTGCCCTGTCCGGCATGATTGGTTATAGTGCAGAGGAAGATTCTCGAATCTTCAGAATATCTGTTACAAGTACTAATCCCAGAGAGGCTCGTGACATAGCTCGCGTGCTTGCCGAGGTCTTTTCCGAGAGAACTGAAAAGCTTACCAAGGCAGAGGTTCAATCGGTAGAAAGCCCCAGAACCCCCTCGTCGGCATCGTCCACGGGTATGAAGAGAAACGTGCTCTTGGGTGCTGCGGGAGGCTTTGTATTGGGTGCCGCTATTGCAATATTTATGGGTCTTGGCTCCGATGTTTTGGATTCCGAGGAATGGCTGCTTCAGCATTTCAAGGACGAAGCTCCGCTTTTGGCGACTATCCCCGATTCCTCTGTATCCGGTGGCAGAAACTACTACAGATACAAATATAAGAGATACTATGGATACTCCCCAAAGAGTAGTGCAAGCACACCCACAAGTACACCTACCGACACATCCAAGTAATATTTGAATAGTTCGACAATAAAAAATACGTTTGCCATTTGGCGCAAGCGTTGGAGAATATAATATGGTTAAAAAGAACAAAAAGGCGGCGGTCGAAAAAAGAAGCGCGCAGAAGATAGGTAAGGAGCTTGATTTTGCTTCTACTGAGGCGTATAACCTGTTGCGAACCAATCTATCTTTTTCGTTGCCGGATAATGATTCGGGTAAGGTTATAGGAATAACCAGCCCGTGTCCTCAAGAGGGAAAGAGTACAACCTCTTTGAATCTTGCATATTCACTGGCTGAGGCAGGAAACTCGGTCTTGCTCATAGACGCAGACTTGCGCCGCCCCTCGGTTTGCAAAATGCTTGATCTGCCCAAGGCTCCCGGTCTTTCCAACCTTTTGGCAGAGGATTCGGAAAATGCCATTCATAAGGGAATTTTGAGTGAAAAATTGTCGGTGCTTCTGTCGGGAGACGTTCCTCCCAATCCCTCTGAGCTTATAGTCTCGGATAAAATGAAGAAGCTTATCGAAAAATTCCGCGGAGAGTACGATTATATTATAGCGGACCTTCCTCCCGTCATCTCGGTATCAGACCCGCTGGCTATGTCCAGAAATATTGATGGTATGATAGTGATTGTGCGTCATGGACACACCAGAAGAAGCGATGTTGTTGAAACCATGCGTCAGTTAAAGTTGGTCAATATCAACGTGTTGGGATTTGTTTACAACGGAGCGTCAAGGAATAAACCGTCCTACAGTCATGATTAATCGTTGTTATGCATTGTTTTATTGGCAGAAATTAATTTTAATATATTTTGAGCGTATCGGCTGATGTCGATCGAGAAAGGAAATATTATGAAAAGAACCGTTGCTTGCTGTTTAGCTTTTGTTATGATTTTTTGCATGAGCTTCGCAGTAATATCCGCATCTGCGGCAGACTCTAATTTTGCCCCCAGTATTGAGGAAAAGCCCGTTCCGGAGATCGTTGCTCCCGAAATTGACGATAACGTTGATTTGGGTGATGTTGCTCCCGAAGATATCGGAGCGGTTATCAATAAGGCAGAAGGTGACGAAAAAGAATATGTAGAGAAGACTGATATATTCACTCTCTACTATGATAAGGCAAAGGATTTGGTTGAAAACAAGGAAACCAATGAGCTTTCTCCCGAGGAAGAGGCTATATGCAATACTCTTATCGACGTTTATGATGCGCTCAAGGAAAACGGTGTTCGCAATAGCGTAGAAGCTATTGATCAGTTCGTTTCCGAGAATCTTGAGATCGCTAACCCCGAATATTTCGTTTCAAATATTTTTGAGTTGAATCTTGGCGATGCACACGCTGATAAGATCGACGGCGAGGCAAGTGTAACCGTTCGCTTTGACAACACCAGCATTCGCGCTGAAGAGGGCAAATTTGTAGTAGCGCACTTGGTAGAGGATAAGTGGGTCATCGTTCCCAATGAGGACGTAAAGGTAACCGCAGATTACGTTGAGGTAACCTTTGATAGTCTCTGTCCCGTTGTTTTCCTGAACGTTGAAGAGGGCGAGGAAGAGACCACTGTTGATACCTCCGTTCCCGGCGGAGATGAGTCTGAGTCCGAGACTGAGACAGAGACCGAGGGTCAGGGAACCGATAAGCCCCAGGATGATGAAGATAAGGATGATGACAGCGTTTTGACTGCTACTATTATCATTATTTGTATAACCGGAGTGATCGTTGCAGGTATCGTAGTATTCTACATACTCGAGAAGAAGGGCGTTCTTGCAAAGATCTCCAAGAAGAGCAAAAAATAATTAAAAAATTTTTGAACAACAAAAATTAAAAGATGATCGCGCGTAGGTACGCGCAATATGCGACGGCGATTGCCGAAGCGGTATAAAATTAGCGAGTACATTTTGCGTGTCGGTCAAGCAAGAGCACCGTCATTCAGACGTTGCAGGCTTTGTAAACTTATTTGATAACGGAGAGTGTATGATAAATAACGGTAAAAAGATAATACTGTCTATCTCGCTTGTTTTGTGCCTTGCTTTGGTGATCGCCGTCGCTTTTTGGATAAGTGATCAGATTTATGCGCCGCAAAATCAGACGGGGAACGAGGAAGAGAGTGTTGATCTTTCGGAAGTATTGAATGCCATATATATTGATGATGAGATGTATTTACCCAAGATGGGTGTGCGTAACTACTTAATAATCGGTGTTGATAAATATGGTGATGCTGCAAGCGATCTTGCCAGCCAGGCGGATTTCTTGATTATAATGTCGTTTGACAGTAATGCAGAAACTTATACAATGGTGTCGATAAACCGAGACACTATGGCAATGGTTGATGAAGCTGACGGATTTGGCGGTCACAGAATGGTCTATAAGCAGATAGCTTTGTCTCACGTGTATAAGGGTAGCGAAGGAGTTACCAATAGAGAAAAGTGTGTCAATACTGCGAAGTCTGCGTCAAGGCTCCTTTATGGAATGGAATTTGACGGATATATGTCGATGACTATGGACGCCGTATCGATACTGGTGGATTGGGTTGGTGGAGTTGATGTTCTTATTGAGGACGATCTTACCGTCGTTGACGAAAGACTCGTAAAGGGTGAGACCGTGACTATGGACGGTGAGCTTGCTATGAAGTTCGTTCGTGCGCGCGGAGAGCTTGATGATAGTAGCAATACCAGTCGAATGAAGCGTCAAGAAGCCTTTTTGAAGGAATTTTTTGAAAAAGTCGGGGCTGCAGGATTTGGGGATGAACAGTTAATAAGTATGTATGAAGAAATAGCCCCCCACACTTATAACTCTGCCGGCGAGGATGGCTACGAGGAGCTGTTTTATAAGCTTTCGAAGTATACGCTTTCGAAATCTTTGTCACTTAAGGGTGAATCCGAGATCGGACGTGGCGGATACATCGAATTTTATATTGATGAGGAACACTTGAAGGAGGTTATGGTAGATGTTTTTTATGAAAAAGCCTACAAATAAGACCGCTTCGGGTGACAGAGGTGCTATTTTAACCGATTTTCATTCCCACATACTTCCAAACTTGGATGATGGAAGTAAAAGTAACGAAGACACGCTGCAGATGCTTCGTTCTTCAAGGGATCATGGAGTAAAACGTATCGTTGCCACACCTCATTTTTATCCTCATTTGTGGTCTCCAGAGAAATTTCTCGGAGAAAGAGAGCGCGCGGTAGAGGACCTGATATCTGTGGTGGCTCCATATAAAGCCGATGGAGAGGAATTCCCTGAGGTATATGCGGGAGCTGAGGTTGCGTATTTTTCGGGGATCTCCAGATGCGAGTGGATGGAGAAGCTTTGCTTGCAGGGAACGCGTATTATGCTTGTTGAGATGCCCTTTGAAAGATGGTCGGAAAACGTTGTGGACGAACTGCTTGATATTAAAAGCGGCTTGGAGATCATACCCGTAATAGCTCACATAGAGCGATATTTTCCGTGTCAACCAAAGGAATTTATAGACGAGCTTTTCAATCAGGAGGTTTTGATACAGTTTAATGCAGAGAGCTTTTTAAATGCTAAAACTCGTAATCGTGCATTAAGTCATCTTGAGGAGGGTCAAATAGATTTCATTGGCTCGGACTGTCACGATCTTGTGTCGAGAGCTCCTAATCTTGGCGACGCTTGCAGAATAATAGAGAAAAAGCTGGGGGGCAACGCCTTGAAGAAGCTCAATGATTTCGGAGACTTCGTTTTTACCGGCACGACTCCTTTGATATGAAATAAATCTTGATGAATTTGATTTATGAAAATAAAGATCATACTTTTAATAATTTGCCTTGGTGTAATTGTCTTCATTTGGGGAAATTCGATTTTATCTCCCGAGCTTTCGTCGGAATTTAGCCGAGTTGTGGGGGAGATAGTGTCATCGTTGTTTGGCACGGGAAATGCCACGGAAACCGTTGGTGGGATTTCTATCAGAAAGATGGCACATTTTGTCGAATTTTTCGCCCTCGGTGTGGCTATTATGTCGCTTTTGACGATCTCGGTTAAGCGACTTTCGGTAAAATGTTATTTCGTCGCATTTTTGGGGCTGTTGATTCCGGTGATCGACGAAACAATACAACTGTTCAGCAATAGAGGCTCGTCCTTGCGCGATGTGTGGATAGACGTAGGCGGATACATTCTCGGATGTTCGCTTGCGTGGGGTGCCTTTGCCTTGTGTAAAAAGCTGATAAAACGGGGCAAAAATAACAACAAAAAATAATAAAAATCAAGGCTTTTTTGTACTCTTTTCCGATTGTGCTTTTTTTGCCGTCGGAATGCAAAAAGGTCTTGACTTTTTTTGCTCTTTGTGGTATTATTATATTGTGATTTTTATGATTTCTGCGACTGACGGAATAAGTGGCTTTAACCACGGTGGAACAGAGATCAATATTGCCGACCGTCTGGGCTCACTTTTTCCTTATGGGATAAGTGTGCCGTTTTTTATTTTCGGCGATTTTTATTGAATTTTAAATAATAATTACTATACTTTGGAGGCTTAAAAGCATGAAAAAAGTCGGTATTCTTATGGGAAGCGCAAGTGATATGCCTGTTGTTAAGAAGGCACTGGATACACTTGCGTCTTTTGATATTCCTTATGAGGTTCACGTCTATTCCGCGCATCGCACACCCGTTGAGGCGGCGGAGTTTACTAAAAACGCAAAAGCGAACGGCTTTGGCGTTATGATCGCGGCGGCAGGCATGGCGGCTCACTTGGCAGGCGCGGTTGCGGCAAATACAACACTTCCCGTTATCGGCATTCCTTGCAAGTCTTCAAATCTTGACGGACTTGACGCGTTGCTCTCCACCGTTATGATGCCCTCGGGTATCCCCGTGGCAACCGTTGCTATCGACGGCGCTACCAACGCGGCGCTTTTGGCGGCGCAGATTCTTGCTCTTTCTGATCCCGAGCTTGATGCGAAGATCGTGGCAAAGAGAGAGGCTGACGCTAAAGCTGTGTTAGAAAAAGATGCGGCGATAGCTGCCGAATACAATAAGTAATTTTTAATTTTTCGTAATTTTCAGCAAAAAGAGGTACACCAATGGGAGGATTTTTCGGAATCTCATCAAGACGCGAGTGCTTGTCTGACGTCTTCTTCGGAACAGACTATCATTCGCATCTCGGAACAAGAAGAGGCGGTCTTGCAGTATATGACAGCGAGCTTGGACTCCAGAGAGAGATACACAATATCTCTAACTCGCCTTTCAGAACTAAATTTGAGCGTGTTTTTGAGGAAATGCGCGGAACAAGTGCAATCGGTGCTATAAGCGACAGTGATCCTCAGCCCCTGCTCATCAGATCGAAGCTTGGTACTTACGCTATTGCAACCATTGGAGTCATAAATAACGTAAACCAGATATTGGACGAATATTTTTCACACACCACGGGTCATTTTAATGCAATGACAGGCGGAATTGTGAACTCCACCGAGCTAGTTGCGGCTCTTATTAACCAGAAGGACAGCTTTGCAGAGGGAATCAAGTTCGCTAATGACGTGGTTGACGGTACGGTTTCGATCCTTATTATGAAGGACGGCGGTAATCTTATCGCCGCAAGAGATAAGCTTGGCAGACTCCCAATTCTTATTGGCAAGGATGAGGACGGCTATGCCGTTACCTTTGAGTCCTTTGCTTATCAGAAGCTTGGCTATGAGGACGAGCGTGAGCTTGGCCCGGGCGAGGCGGTGGAGATAAGCCCCGACGGAATCGTTCAGCTTTTGGCTCCCGGCAAAAAGATGAAGATATGCGCTTTCCTCTGGTCCTATTACGGTTATCCCACGGCGACCTACGAGGGAGTTAACGTTGAGGTGATGCGTTACCGCAACGGACAGATAATGGCGAGAGCGGATAAAGAAGCCGGTCTTTGCGAGGGCATCGACTACGTCAGCGGTGTGCCCGATTCGGGAACACCTCACGCTATCGGTTATTCCAATGCCAGCCATTTGCCATTTACGCGTCCCTTTATCAAATATACGCCCACATGGCCCCGTAGCTTTACTCCTGCCAAGCAGACAGACAGAAATAAGGTTGCAAAGATGAAGCTGGTGCCCGTTCACGATCTTATTCAAGGCAAAAATCTTCTCTTTGTAGATGACTCCATCGTCAGGGGTACTCAGCTTCGCGAAACGGTCGAGTTCCTTTACGAAAACGGAGCGAAGTCGGTGCATATGCGCTCGGCTTGTCCCCCCATTATGTACGGTTGTAAGTATTTGAATTTCTCGCGCTCCAACAGTCCCATGGAGCTTATCGCAAGAAGAGTTATTCACGAGCTTGAAGGCGACGAGGGAGTTAAGTATATTGCTGAATACAGCGACGGTACTACCGAGAGGGGCAGAAAGCTTCGTCAAGTGATTTGCGAAAGATTTAAGTTTGCATCTCTTGAATTCCAGTCGGTAGAGGGAATTATCAAGGCTATCGGACTTCCTGCCGATTGCATTTGCACCTACTGCTGGACGGGAAAAGAAGATTAATTTTATTAAAATAAGTGAGGATATAAATTATGCATAACAATTCTAAGAGTGAAAGCTACGCAGCGGCGGGCGTTGATATTACTGCCGGTTACAAAGCAGTTGAGCTTATGAAAAAGCACATCGCAAGAACCAAGAACGAGGGTTGCCTTGATGACGTAGGAGGATTTGGCGGTTGCTTCGGTCTGCCCGTGGCGGGCATGGAAGAGCCCGTGCTCGTTTCGGGTACCGACGGTTGCGGAACCAAGGTTAAGATGGCAATACTTATGGACAAGCACGATACTATCGGTATCGACGCGGTTGCTATGTGCGTAAACGACATTATCTGCTGTGGCGCAAAGCCCCTCTTCTTCCTTGACTACATCGCTTGCGGAAAGAACATTCCCGAGAAGATCGCGGCTATCGTTGGCGGCGTTGCCGAGGGTTGTGTTCAGTCGGGTGCGGCTCTTATCGGCGGCGAGACCGCAGAGCATCCCGGCATGATGCCCGTCGAGGATTACGACCTTGCAGGCTTTGCGGTCGGTATCGTTGACAAGAAGAAGATTCTTGACAATACCCGTATGGCCGAGGGCGACGTTGTTATCGCGCTTGCTTCCACCGGCGTTCACTCTAACGGATTTTCCTTGTGTCGTAAGGTGTTTGAGATAGACAAGAACCCCGATTCTCTCTATGTTCCTTGCGAAAAGCTTGGAGGCAAGAGCATCGCAGAAACTCTTCTTACTCCCACCAAGATATACGTTAAGAGCATTCTTGCACTGCTCGAGAAGGTTGACGTTAAGGGCATCTCCCACATCACGGGCGGTGGATTCTACGAGAATATTCCGAGATCTATCCCCAAGGGACTTACCGCAAAGATCAACAAGAGCGACGTAAAGGTGCTTCCTATCTTCGATCTTATCGCAGAGACCGGAAACGTTCCCGAGAGAGATATGTATAATACCTATAACATGGGCGTTGGTA
>JAZUAS010000092.1:0-2044 GCA_045638125.1 Eubacteriales bacterium
CTTTCAAAAACTCCCTGAAAAAAGGGGGTATTTTTTATTATCATCCACCCAAAGCCGTGACGTAGGCAAATTACCGACTGGCGCTTTTTTGAGTGCTGTTAGTTAACGTTTCAAATTTTGATTTGTCAAACATAACGAAATCCAAGCACGCTTGGATGAAATCTTCACTCCGTTCAGATGAAATCCTCGCCAAAAGCCGAGGATGAAATTAAATCCGCCCTCCCTCATCCGCCAAAAGGCGGATTTCATCGCATAGCGATTTCATCCACCTTGGTGGATTTATTTCGCATGGGCGGATTTAGTTGTCGAGGCGTTATAACGCCTCGACTTCGCCCTCGCGGCAGATGAGAGCGGCTTTGCCGCCTTTTTTAACGTCGAGGATCGCTTGAGTGGTGCCTACTATGATCGGCTCACGGCGCACAAGTCCGATACCGAAAGGCTTACCCTTCACGGTAAAGCTGGAGCCGTCGACGGTCAGCACGGTCTTACCCGTAAGCGGCGAGCAGGCATAAATCACCTCGTGTTTTTCTTCGTCAACAGTGACGCACCATTTTTGTTTTATCATTATTTCAAATCCTTTCGTAACAGGTAAAAAAATACCATCGCAAATGCGATGGTATTTTTGGTGCGAGAAACGGGACTTGAACCCGTACGGTGTAACCACACGCCCCTCAAACGTGCGCGTCTGCCAGTTCCGCCACTCTCGCATATTAAAACACCTTTGATTTATTACACGGAGAAGGTCTCCGGGGTTGTTCTTGCGACAACATTGGTATTATACACCAAAACGAATGATTTGTCAAGCCTTTTTTGAAAAAAAATTAAATTTATTTTTGTGCTTAAAAACACAGTGTATTGTTGACATTTTTTTGTCATTATTGTATAATAAACAAAAGCATCAAATAGGATGATGCCGCTATTGGCGGCGTGCAATATCCAAAAGAAGCTTTCATTTAATCAAGGAATAAACACGATATGCAAATTTACACCATAACGCTCTTCCCTGCCTACGACGTCCACGCAAATGCGGACTCTTTGGCGCTTCGTCGCGAAAACCTCGTCCACGTAACGTCACGTGACGCAGGCGGCAAGGGAGTAAACATTTCTCGCGCGCTGACCTTCAACGGTGTGGATAATACCGCGATAGTAGTGCTGGGTCGAGACAACTGCGCCGAATTTAAGTCGGCTCTGGATAGCGACAAAATGACCTATATCGCCATTGAAAAGGACGGCAGGATAAGAGAAAATCTTACTATTCACGTCGGCAGTGAGGGCGAGACTCGCATCAGCTTTTTGGGATTTGCGCTTGACAATAGCATTATTGACGAGGTCGAGGACGCCATTTGCTCTGACTCGGATACCGTTATAACCTTCACGGGAAGTGTTCCCCACGGAGTGGATATGTCCGAAATCAAAAAATTCTTGGCTCACCTCAAGAATGCAGGTGCGAAGGTAGTGGTAGACTCTCGCTCTTTCACTCTCCGAGACCTTCTTGACGTAAAGCCGTGGCTCATCAAGCCAAACTGCGAGGAGATTGCCATATATTCGGGCAAGGATGTCAATAATTTTGCCGATTGCATTGATTTTGTGAAAGATCTCTGCGCTAACGGAATCGAAAACGTGATGATCTCGCTCGGCGAGCAGGGTGCGCTTTTGGCAACCGACCACATTTGTGTCGCCGCGATACCCCCAGCCATCAACGCTCTTTCAACCATCGGAGCAGGAGACAGCACCATAGCGGGCTTTATCGCCGCATATTGCGATGGCAAGGACGCCACGGAAATGCTCCGAACTGCGGTCAGCTACGGCACGGCGGCGTGTCTGACAAGTGGCACAACGCCGCCCACCAAGGAAAACGTGGCAGAGATTTATAAGAATGTTAAAATTGAAATGTTGTAACTTAAAAAGGGAGCGCTTGCTCCCTTTTCTGTTTTCAAATTTTGTTTATCTATGTGTTAAATACTAACTTTTCTTGTCATCAGCGACAAGAAAAGTAAACAAAAGAAAGTTTTATACTAACTTTTCTTCCCACGGCGGAAGAAAA
>JAZUAS010000093.1:0-25421 GCA_045638125.1 Eubacteriales bacterium
GAATTTGATGTGCCTGTCGGGGTGACGGCGATAGGTCCGTATGCTTTTTGCTATTGCGCAAGTCTTACAAAAATAACTATCCCCGAGGGGGTCTTGTCACTGGGTGCGAACTCGATGGAGGGAACCGGCATTACTGAATTGGATCTTCCGATGAGTTGTAAAACGGTGGGGAGCTATTCGATTCAATTCAGTTGGGCATTGAAGCGTATACGTTTTGGAAAAGTTGAAAAAATAGGATCTAATGCGCTAGCGAACAATAGCTATTGCACCGAATATGATTTTACTCGATGTGAAAAAGTGCCTACACTTAGTAATGAAAATGCTTTCAGCGGAATTATTGCATCAGCAAAGATTTTCGTGCCTCACGCGCTTTACGAGGAATGGATCGAGGCGACGAACTGGTCGGCTTATGCAGACCATATTGAAGCTTATTATATCGTTAGCGAGGGGTTGGAGATCAATGGGGCGGCAGTTGTTGGACGAGGAAGCTGCACCGATAGCGTTATAGTGATTCCCGACGGAATTACCGAAATAGGTGAGGGGGCTTTTGTGAATGACCAAGTCATAGACACGTTGGTGCTTCCCAAAGGCGGCGCAAGTATTATTTACGGCTCTCTGGACGGTTCGTCGTTGAAAAAAATAGTGAATTGTAACGGTAGTGTAAATTCTTTTGCGTTGTATGGATTGTCTATTGAACGCATTTCGTTCGTTGATTCCCAGTGGGGCTTTGCTGCGTTGGGCTTTAGCGGCATACAAGGTTCCCCTATATACGATTTCAGCAAATGCACGTCCGTTATGCGGCTTGACGGAATTGATCTGGAGTTCGTTTCGGTGGGAGAAAATACGCAATTTATAGTCCCCACAAGCCTTTATGATGAATGGATCGCCGACACCAACTGGGCATATTTCGCCGACTACATCGTAGCGGCAGAATAAAAGAAAGGAATTTTTATTATGGCAATTACATCAAAAAATATTGAAGTAAACGGCAGAACGCTCGTAAAGCACGAGAGTGACTGCGGCAAGATGATCCGTCAGGTCGAGACGGGCAGGGAATACTCGTCTGCCGTTGATGTCATCCCTTGCAAGTACACTTATGAGGAGACCGACAAGGATATTCCCAAGCATCCCGAAATGGAGGAGATAACGGATGAAGCTTAATCTTTTGGATGCGGTAGGTAGTATCGGTATAATTACCGAGTGCAAGCCGCTTATAAGAGACAAGATGACATTTGAAATTGGCTGTGAGGGTGTGCTCTCTTTATCAAGCACGGACAGTGTATCATGTGTCGCAAGGCAAAAGGCGTTTAAAACCAATTCGGGCAGTATCGTTATTGATGATTACGAAATACCACAAGGGACAAGCCGTGTTGAGTTTTTAAGTGAAGACGGTCAAAGATACGAATGTGGTCAGATACAGCGCAATGGTCGGTTTATCCAGGTTAATAATCCCTTGGACAAGCTGAGTGTTGCTCTGGCTCTTGCTTATAACGAGCAAAACAAAAGGCTTAATGAGATTGAAAAAGCGCTCAAAACAATAATAAGTCAATACGGTATATCGATAATGTAGGAGGATCTATGAAAAAAGTAATAATTATAATTATGGCGGCGTTGGCGTTTGTGGCAATTTGCGTCACGGCGCTGCCTACGAATGCTACTGACATGGAAGCAGATAGTGTATTCTCAGACGTAACAGAAGAAATTGAGCTGACGGAGAGCTCGGAGTCAAGGCTTGAAATCGAGAGCGGTGTTGCTGAAGAAATAGTGTCTGCTATTGAGGGGTCTGAATCAAGGGCAGAGGCGATACTCTCACTTGCTGAAAAGCTAGGCATAACCACCGAAGAAGCCGAAGCGTTGATAAACGCGGTTATTGACGTTGGCGATGAATACTTGGGAGAGACTGCTTGGTGGGTAGGCTTCAAAAACGACGTACAGCAAGATATTCAGTTCTGGACGACCGCTATTGTCTTGATATGCGCCGTATTAGCCATTGTCGGCGGTGTGTTCGTTCTTTTGGCGAAAACAAATCCCACTATGAAAAAAGCAATGTGGGGAATGAGTGAAAGTCTTGCGATAAACGAAAAGATCAAAAATGAAAATTCACAGACGCTTGGGGATTTAAAAGAGATCTTTGCGCAGGCTGCTGAAAAAGAAGCTCTTTTTGAAGACGTCATAAAACAGAAAGAGGAATACATAGAGCAGCTTACGGCGAAGATCGAGAGGCTTGAGGCGGCAAGCGCGGAAGAACGCCTTAATATGGTTAAGGCAGAGATCTATAATCTGCGTATGCTGAAGCTCGTGTGTGACAGAACTGCGATGCCGATCACGGATAAGGCTACGATAGATCTGTTCTACGCGAAGGGCATCGACGCGCTTAAATCCGAGCTTTCGCCCGAAGACGTTGAAAAAATTGAAAACACGATGGCTGTGCTTGATTCGGTAGGCGGTGATCAGGCGTGACTCTGGAAAAGCTTGAAAAAAGAAAAAAGGTGCTTCGCTGGATACAAAATATTGCCTTTTGGCTTTCGGTCGGATCTTGCTGCCTTCCGCTAATTGTCTCCTGCATCAGGGTAGTTCCTATGGTAAAAACGGCGGATCAGAAGTGGTCTATATGCACTGTTTCTGCGATAATCACTGCAATTATACTTTGTGTGGTATTGAGAAGTCTTATTATAAAATTTATTGAAAGGATTCCGTACACACTTATTGTTTTGACGATATCGGTATTGATGCTAATATCGGTCAACTGCCTTAAAGCGATTATTGACGACGCTATTGCGGTGCTTTGGGTAGCGGCAATAAGCTCTGCCGCGGCATTCGTTCTGGAACTTACCTCGATGTTTTGTAAAACAATGGCTGAACACACAGAAGAGGAGATTAGGAGGAGAGGCAATGTTTGATGATCTGAAAAATAAAAACGACGTGTTTAACGGTCCTACCAAGGATGAATACAAGCGATTTCAGCAAAAGGGTCACAACGAACGGCAAAAACGTTTTGCTAAAAGTGTTGGAGAAAACTTTGCGTCGTTTGCTTTGCTCGCGATCCTCGCTCTTGTGGTAGGATCTATCTGGACAGAGGCTCGGATATTCACTGACTGGAACAAGTTCATCGGCGACGCCGTGGTGTCAGTCACCTTATACATACTCGCGGATATATGCGCTTCCTACATCGGAACGCAGGGCGGAAAGCTTGACGACGATTATATAAGGCTTCACGGTGAATTTCTTGAGCTGCGCAACAGGGTGAGGACCGCGGGGATCGTCCTTATGGACATGTTCTGCGACTGGCAAATTGACGTCGAATATGAGTATTATCTCCGCCGCCGCTGCAAGGATATGAAGATCGATTATAAGGAATATATGGAGCTTTATCACGGTAAGACGCTGGAGGAGCTTCAAGCAATGTTCCCGCTTGAAAAGCTTGATGAGAGCGGAGTAAAGACTAAGCTCTTTGCCGGTGTCAGGAATGTCAAGACCTCATCCAAGGCAGCAAAGGTGTTTGCGCTTAATCAGATCGAGCATATAGATCTTACGCCCGATATTCTACTTACCGACGGTAAGGTTAAAAATCACAGAGGCAACGTATCGATGTCCGGTGAAGAATACATAGAAAAGCACACTGTCGGAAAGACGCATATCGCTGTTACTGCTTTGGTTGCTATCTTGGTCGCGATACCTGTTTTCACGCTGGCGCAGGAGTTCACCATTGGCGCTGTTATATATACCATTTTTAAACTTGCGTTGATGCTATTCCGAATGTATTCGGGATATTCCCTCGGCGCGAAGGCCTTCAATACCGTCGAGCCGAAGCATCTCCAGGACAAGATAAAGTATCTTTATCTGTACCTTGAGTTCCTTGATAAAAGGATATATGAGAGCCTTGGGGATAAGTATAATGTGGTCGGAGCCGACAGGAACGAAAGTTCTGGGGAAGAACAAAACGGTGGGACGAGTACCGACGAATCCTATAAGAATTGTAATGAATAAACAAAGCGCACCCTTAATTAGGGTGCGCTTTGTTGATAATGTGTTGTTAATTCGAACAAATTCAGACAGATTTACAATGATTTTGACATTTGTTTCGCATGGTTGTGATAAAAGCAAGAGGACGAAATCTCTTTACGATAAAAGGATTTCGCCCTCTGCCCTTGGTGACCCGCCGGAGATTCGAACTCCGGACCCCTTGATTAAAAGTCAAGTGCTCTACCGTCTGAGCTAGCGGGTCAAATTTTCGCTTACCCAAATATTATATCACAATGAGGGAGGTTTGTCAACAATTATTTTACTGCTTCACATACAAAAAAACACCTACAAGGAAGACTTTTTTGTGCAAAATCACTACAATAAAAGCACGCCGAGAGGCGTGCTTTTATTTTTAAATGGGTATTATTCTGGCGACTTTCGCTCTTGGTCGTGTTCAGACTTTGCGCCGGTCAGAGCTTCAACCACTTTTTCGCTAACCGAATCGGTGACCTTTTCGGTAACGGTCTCGGTAACCGAATCCGCGATAGATTCAGCCATCGTTTCGGGCATATTTTCCGCAACAGCTACCGCAATAGCCTCGGCAACACTTTCGGCGACTGCGTCAACGATAGAGTCAGCAACTATATCCGCAACGCTTTCTGCAACCGTCTCTGCAATAACATCAAGTTCTTCGGCGGAAATTTCGTCAGATACGTCGGCATTGTCCTTGCCCTTTTTCTTTGCTTTTTTCTTGGCCTGCGGCTTTGAATCGTTTTGCTCCTTTCGGAACTGAACAAGCAGATTGTATTTGCCGTTTTTCTTAAGCAAGTACGCGCAGACCTTTCCGATTATATCGTATATGATTGCAAAGGTGGGAACACCGACCAAAAGTCCGGGGAAGCCCCAAAGGCCGCCAAACAAAATGACTGCGAATATTACCCACACAGACGGAAGCTTGATGTTTCCTCCAACGATATGGGGGTCGATGATATATCCGTCAATAAACTGACATACAAATACGAAGATAATGAATGGGATAACCTTGGTGTAATCCGCCGCCAGAATGATAACGCCTGACGGAATTGCTCCAATAAAAGGACCGAATATCGGGATTATGTTTGTTACACCGCATATAACTGCGACAAGAGGAGCATAAGGAACACCTATAAGCTCGAGAACTATATAATAGACCAGACCTACAATGGTAGAGTCGATGACCTTTCCTTCGAGAAATCCGCCGAACATCCTATCCGCGAATTTGGCTTCATCAATTATTGCGTTGACTACTTTTTCCTTTTTAAATAAACAATGGAGGAAGAGAGTAGATTTGCGAGCAAGAGTCTTTCTGTTAATCAGAAGGAATACAGAAATTACAAGTCCTATAACAGTGTTGATAACAGTGCTTACAACGTTAACTGCGCTACTGAATATCTCGGAAAAGAGACCCGTTGCGTCAAAATCCTCGCTTTGCAAAAAGTTTCCAAGACTTTCGGAGATCAACTTGTTGTTGTTGAGAATTTCAATGATTTTGTTCAGCTTTTCTTCGGGAGCGACCTCAAGCAGGACGGCAAGATCAGCCATGTTACCCTCACCTATAAGATCTGCTACAAAGGAATGGTCTCCCGCTACTTGCATTATAAAGCCGACCAAGCTATCGATATACTCATACTGAAGATCATGTATGAAAAGGGTTATGCTGGCAATTACTTGTGAAACGGCAATCGCGAGAAGAGCCGATATTGCTGTAGCCCATACGATATAGGAGATGACGATCGACAACACGTTTGCAATCGTCGATTTTGTTTTGGGATCAAGCTTTTTTGACTTTGACATCAATTTAAGCAACCGCTTCTCAAAGAAATTACAGGTTCCCTTGAGCAGGTATGCGATCACCGCACCGATGATAAACGGCATTATAATATCAACTATCAGTCTTGCTATGGCGAACACTTGCACGTTATTATTTAGAACGTAGAAATAGGTGATGCTTATCAAAATTACAGAGAGCACCAGCGCAGCAATAGCAATCGTTTTTTTGAATTTGCCTTTTTCCATATTTTTTGTTTACATCCTTTCGGGAAAAGATATACATTATAAGTTTAACATAATTATCTGTTCTTGTCAATAATTTGGGCATCAAAAAGGATAAAAACAGATAATTTTTTTAATATTTCATGTTTAGGGTTATATTTAGGTTTATATTTAGGCTTGCTCGCCCTCGGGAATATTCAACGAAATGCCCTCGATAAGATCAAAGAAACAATTATCATCCGCTACCTCTATTCTAACTCCCTCGATATGGATGTAGCGCAGGGAGGTGTATGTGTAGGATGAGAGAGGACGGTCAAGCGCGTCGTTAGTATGGGCACTTACCAGTGTCTGACCCTCGGAAAATCCCGTTATTAGCAGAGTATGATAAAAATCTCCTGTTTCGTCGGCAAGCTGCACCACGTCGCCCTCGTAAACGCCGCGAGCATCAACCTCAATGCCGAATGGCCCAACGCCGCCGTTTTGACTTGCAAAGTCTGGGCTTCCCGTAATAAAATCGTAGAAAAATTCAACGCTGCTCCATGCGGGGGCGCGCTCGTTTTCGTTTATGTAGTACCATCCGTAGTCAGGGGTGAAATTCATCTGGCAACATCCGGCATATAGGCATTGAGAGACGAAGCTGGTGCAGTCACCGCCTCGTCCCGCAAAGTTTGTAAAAAGAGGATTTCGCGAGAGCGCCCAGCGTCTTGCGTATTCAACGGCACGGGCGCGGTTATATTCCTTATATACTATCATTATTCTACCTCCGTAGATGATTTTTAATCTTTTTTTCGGCGAAATTGAGAGGAGCAAGAGCTAAAGAGGTCAGAACGGTAATAAATTCGCCGAGAGTCGCATAGATTTTAGTGAAAAATTTATGCGGAGGAATAAAATATGGATAAAAACGCAAGGGTAAGTTCTGGATCGCATTTGCAGATCCCGATATCGGACAAAACTGTTACCACGGAGTTGTCGGGAGATTTTGTTCTGCCCGACTATCAGCCAGAGATCAAGCGACTTTTGAGAGTAAGCGCATCGGTATTGCCTCCCTCAAAGTACATAGGCGACCGACAGGCGGAATTCGCCGGAAACATAGACTATTACGTGCTTTACATAGGCAGTGACAACGCTCCGTATTGCGCACCGCTTACCGCGGAGTACAAGATAGATATGCCTTTTGATGCCGATATGGGCGAGAGCGACGGATATCTTCAGGCGCTGGGAGCTTCGGCGGCTATCCAGCCCGATATGATCAGTGGCAGAGTGACCGCCCCGAGAAAGCTTAGCATCAAATGCCGTCTTAAGAGTCGCATACAGATCTTTGGCGAAATGCCTCTTGAGGACGGCTACACACACGGCGAAGACGGCCTACAAGTCTTGCGCGGCAAGGTTTCTGCAACCGAGTGCTTGCGTGGAGTGGGAGCGCTTTTGCGAGTTTCTGACGAGATGATATGCGATAGCCGTGACGGAGAAATCCGAGTGATCTCGGCCGACGGTAAGGTGCTTATGAGCGAGGTTACTTGCACCCGTGATTCCGTAGTGTGCCGTGGAGATCTTTACGTCAAGCTTTTGCTCTGTCGAGAGGATGACGGAATCCCCTATACCGCGATACGTAAGATGCCACTATCCCAGACCGTTACCTTGGAGGGCGTGAACACAGGCGACAGTGCATCGGCAAAGGGCAGTGTTTGCGAGTTGAACGTAACCGTGGATGATGGACGCATCGATATCGAGTCGGGGGTCATAATTGAGGTTCAGGCGGCGCATTGCGAGGACGTGGAATACGTCAAGGACGTGTATTCGATCTCACGCAAAAGCGAAAACGAATACAAGAAGGTAACCGTTCCCCATGCGGCGGTCTGCTTTGGCGGAAACTTTACACTCAGTGATTCACTGACCCTTGATGAGGCGGGATTGGCGCCCGGTGCTCATGTCATAGACGCATCCGGAACTGCTATGGTAGAGGAATACCACTTTGAAGGTGGAAAATGTGCAATAAGCGGAAAAGCGAAATTTGCATTTCTCACCGAAAAGGACGGAGAATACGGTATTAGCGAAGCCGAGCTGCCTTTCAGCTACAGAACGTCGGCAAGCGGTGACTTTTCAAGGGCGATTTGTGAGTGCGAGATCATCTCCGCGAGAGCGAGAGCAGACGGCGAGCGTATTGGCATTGATGCCGAGATAGGCGTTATGGGTATGGCTATGACCGACGGTGATGAAAAAATGCTGTCCGGTGCGGCGTTTGGAGATGAGATAAGCGTTCCAAGAGGAGAATTTGTTGTTTGTTATCCCTCAAATGATGATACGCTTTGGAGCGTAGCAAAAAGATACGGCGCATCTCTTGACGCTCTCCGAGAATCTAACCGAATAACTGATGGGTCTGCTCCCGATTCACTCGAATCGCTTGAAAATGTACCGTTTTTGGTGATCTGATAGCGCTATTTGTGAAAATGCTTTTGTTTAATGTTGATGCGTTAAACAAAAGCATTTTTATGTGAATGAGATTGTTCGGCTTATCCCGCAAACAGCAAAAATCCCAAAAGCAAAAGCAACTCATTGTCACACTCGTCGTCATTTCCGGAGAGATATACCAAAAGCATTATTGCAAGTATCAGTATTTCCTCGCTTCCTATCCCATGGCCAAAAGGAAAATGCTTGGCACCCGACGTTGCAGAGGGAAGCAGAGAGGAAAATATAGATGATTTTTGACTTTCCACACTTTTATGGGAGTGTTCGGATTCAGACGCGTGAGATCGCTCATCGTTGTTTTCGCGCAGATTAGCCGACTGGGAAGAAAGGCCGGGTGAGAGGATGTCATTCGGATCATCACTGTCATCTTGTGGCAAAGTGGAAAGCTCATTATATTGCATACGCTCGGTGGTTGTTTGGCGCTCTGATTTGTCGCGTCGAGGAGGGGTGTCTATGTGAGTTGGCGGGGGCATATCTCCAAAGGGGCTTGAGTCGCGAAATGCGTGACCGCTGTAATTTTCCGGTATTTTAACTCTTTGCCTATTGTCAGCGGATGGTCTTACGTACATAAAATCCTCCTTATCATTAAAGGGTCTTAAGGACGTCGCCTAAACGGTCAAGCTTTATAATGTAGTCTATTGCCTGACGACGATCCGAGCTTAGATAGGGTTTTAGCGCGCAAAGAAGAGCGGCTCTACGGTCGTCTCCTCGACGGTGTGAGTGAGACGCTGATGCCGAAACGCTGCCGTCACCGTCGGATGCGGAGGTGGACGGCGAAAGGGAAGGAATGAATGATTGCAAAGGGGGCACCCCTCCGCTTGAGGCAGAGGAGGAGAGCATCTCCATTATCGGCTTTACCGTGGATATTATGGCAGGAAGCTTTGCGAGAAGCTCGGGATTTGACAAAAGAGAAGAGAGGATATCCGGTGTTGCAGATGTGGGAGCGGCGGATGCTACTGTGGTATCCTCTTGCTTGGGAGTGCTTGCCGCAGGTTGAGTAGATATGCTTTTGATAATATCGGCAAGGTAATCGGCTCCTGTGGGCGGAGATCTTTTTGCACTGTTGTTTTCGTTATCTGTCATATCTTCACCCCGATCATTGAGAGCGCTTGCCGTTTTTGAAGTTTTCTATCAGCTCGCCGGCACGGGCGAGATCGTCGTCAGTGGCACTTGAGAGAGCCGCGCGGATACCTGCAAGCTCCTTTTCGCCAAGTTTAACCGTTGATGGATCAACTCCCGCATCCGCTATAAGCTTTTTAATGACCAAAGCAAGTCTTGCATCGTCAAGTGTGAGCAGCATAGCTACCGCTCTTTTATCAAGCATCATAAAAACTCCTTTCTTGAGCGACCGATAAGATCGCTCTTGTGTTTTCAATACAGTTTATGTTATAACTCAAAAAACGTGCGGACATCAGCCCAAAGTTGATGTTACAAAAATATGAAAAATATAAAAATTATGTAGACAAAAGCGGAAGATTTTGCTATAATATTAATGTGCGCCGACTTTTGTCGGCAGAATGTTACAAGGCGGCAGATTATGAATCTTCTCGTTTTTTCGGATTCCCACGGTCGTGGATCAAATATGCTTGAGGCGCTCTCAAGGCAGATAAAAAAGCCCGACGCCATAATCTTTCTTGGCGACGGACTCCGTGACCTTGCATATTGTGAATTTGGAGACATACCTCTTTTTGCTGTGCGTGGCAACTGCGATACATTTAGTTTTTATGGCGACGGATATGCCGAGGACGAAATAGTTATGCCCCTCGGTGGTAAGAAGATAATGATGACACACGGTGACATCTACGGTGTCAAGAGCGGACTCGGCAGGCTGGCAAAGTGGGCTGACGACAAGGGCGTTGACATAGTTCTTTTTGGGCACACCCACGAGTCGCTTGCTCTGTATCTTCCCGAGGGAGACGAGACCTTTGGTTTTAAGTTAAAAAAGCCACTCTATCTCTTTAATCCCGGTAGTGTGGGTGGATATGAGCATAGCTTTGGATGTGTTATGATTGACAACTGCGGCGTGCTGATGTCGCACGGAAATGTTTAAAAAAGAAAAAGGAAAACCTTACGGTCTTCCTAAATTCTTTTTAATTAAACCTCAACTGTCTCTTCTGCACCCTGCATAAAGTCTTCCGCATGTGTCAGCGCTTCCTCGTAAGCTGCAAGAACAGACTGTTCAAGCTGGGTTCTGAACTGGGAGTTGATGGGATGTACGATGTCACGATAGGTGTCATCGGGATTCTTTCTGCTGGGCATAACGATGAAGAACTTTTCACGTGCGTTTATTACCTTTATGTCGTGAACCGCCAACTGACCGTCAAAGGTTACCGAAACGATAGCCTTCATCGGCCCTTCTTCGAAAAGCTTTCGTATCTTAATGTCTGTGATCTGCATAGTGTTAGACCTCCGTTATTTTTATACTTTCTACATTAACATTATAGTTGCCTTGTGTGACGGCTGTTAAACTGTAAAAGTGTTTTTTCTGTGAAGAAATGTAATTTTTGTAAGTATTTTTTTGTATATTTTGTCGAAATCGGTAATTCATAAATACAGTTATCTTTAAGGAGTTAATTTATGGCAACACCTAATACGCATCTCGGTGCCGAGAAGATACGCGAAATAATGTCGTCAAGCTCGGATAAGGTGATATTTTTCCTTGGCGCAGGTGGAATAATGATGTCGTCTCTGGCACTGCTTACGAGAAGAGCAGGATTTGCTGTCAGAGGCTCTGACAGAGCAAGGTCTGCACTAACAGATAAGCTCGAGGCGGCAGGGATTGAAATGTTTTATTCTCACGCGGCAAGTAACCTTGGGGAAAATTGCGGAGCGGTTGTATATACGGTTGCGGTTTCTCCAGATAACCCCGAGTATGCCAGAGCACAGAGAGAGAATATTCCCTGTATTTCTCGAGCCGACTATCTGGGATATATTATGACCGAATACAAGAATCGTATTGGCGTTGCGGGTATGCACGGAAAGAGCAGTTGTACTTCTATGCTTGCTCAGATATTTCTCGATGCGAAGGAGAACGGAGAATCCGGCGACCCAACTATTGTGTCGGGTGCGACCTACGCTCCTATGGGAGGCGCGTACTATCTCGGCGAGCGCGACAATTTTATATTTGAAGCTTGCGAGTATATGGACAGCTTTCTTGATTTCAACCCCACGGTTGCAGTCCTGCTCAACGAGGAGATCGAGCACGTTGATTACTTCAAGAGCATCGAGCAGATACGCGATTCCTTTACAAAATATGCTTCACTTGTAGGCAAGGATGGATTGGTGGTCTATAATATAGACGATCCCGATACAGTCATTTCAGCTGAAAGAGTCGAGGCGGAGAAGGTAAGCTTCGGCCTTTGTGAGGCGGCTGTTGTTAGAGCTACCAATATCAATCTTGATACCTTCCCGATAGAATTTGACATTGAGATGGGGGGCGAGCATTTTGCCCATATCTCTCTGCCGTCATTTGGAAAGCATAGCGTTTATAATGCACTTGCCGCAACCGCCGCAAGTATTTCTTGTGGTGTTTCGAGCGAGACGGTCATCAAAGGTCTTGCCAATTTCAAGGGCGCAGGGCGTAGAATGGAATATAAGGGCAAAGTGAACGGTGCGCTCATATATGACGATTACGGTCACCATCCCACCGAGGTGGCGGCAACTCTTGCAGGCGCGAAAAAGGTCTGCCGCGGCAGACTTATCTGCGTTTTCCAGCCCCACACCTTTAGCCGTACTGCCGCTCTTGCCGAACAGTTTGTAGATGCGTTTTCCGAAGCGGACAATGTGGTCCTGACCGACATATATGCCGCGAGGGAGGAGAATATCTACGGCATATCATCGGAAAAGCTTGCCAGGATAGTAGGCGAGAAGGCGATATACGGAGGAGACCTTGATTCTATTGCTGAAATAATAAAAAAGACCGCAAAAGAGGATGATATGATCATTGTCATGGGTGCGGGAGACATTTTTAAGGTGTTTTCAAAATTAAATATGTAAAAAAACGAGTGGTAAGAATTTTCGAAAACTTACCACTCGCATTTTTTATTATATTAGAATTCAATTACTACCAAAGTCGAGCATTCGATCTTGGGTACGGTATAGCTTACCTTTTCGCCGTCGTAAGTGAAGTCGAGATCACAGATTTCGGGCGCGGTGTAGACTCTTGTGGGCTTTTTGTCAACCTTAACCGATACGTTGACGTCAAAAATAGGAGTAATATCCTCAACTATCTCAATACCTCTGCCGCGAACCTTCGGTACGGTGTACAAGATATAATTGACTAATCTCGCGTCGCTTTCTGTGGGCTGAGACATTAACGAGAAAATTCCCTGTGATGGGAGAGAGGTGGTCGCCGTCTTGTCATTACCCAGCAAGAGTTCTATCATGTCAATAGCCGCATACTTCAGATGCAAGGCTCCAACCATTGCGTATTCTCTGAACACATCCCAGCCGATATAGCCGATGTTGCCCGAGATGAAGGCACCGGTTGCAAGCTTCTGCTTGTCGTAGGGAGTGTTGGAATGAGAGCAGAAATGCTCTGCAGTACGGTTGAAGTAGGGATCGTTGCGAAGCGCACGGATCTCACCTGAGAAGTTATCGTCAAGAGTTACGTTATAGCCCGGAAGGTACATAACGTAAGAGGTCTGACCGTTGGGGTAAAAATCGTATTCGGGGCGGAAATAGCTGGGGCAAAATTCGCTCTTGCCGTTAAATGTTGCGCCAAAATTGAGCGCGAACTTTCCGTTTTTGTCGACTCCGGAGCCTCCGGAAAGGAGAACCTTTCCGCCGTTTGCTACATACTTAAGGAGCTTTTCCTTGAAAGCGCCGTCAACTGTGATGATGTCGGGGAGGATGAGAAGCTTGTATTTTTCAAATTCTTCCTCGGGGTCGATTATGTTGTAGAGATAGTGTCCTTCAAGCAGGATTCTGTTGGCTCCGTCGTCGGGGAAAGTGCCATAAGCGGCCATCTGCTCTACGGGGAAGTCTTCGCGATAGGGGCTGTTGACGCACGCTGATGCAGAAACGAGACCGATATCGGCAACATATTCACTGTCGTGCATCCACTCCTCTCGCGCCTCAACCTCGGCATAAGCCTTACCGATGAGGTTGTAGGTTGCAAGGTCCATCTCACCATCGGGGTGGAGCTGATCTCCAACCGAGCATTTAGCACCGCAAGCGTTGTCAAGTGCAGCCTCATAACGAAGTGCGTTGGGATGCTTATATCCGCCAAATTCGCCCCATGATCTATGGAATTTTCCGGTCATTCCCGAAAATTCCTTGCCGAGAGTACGAGCATATGCGGAGGTCTTGGGGAAGTGATCGTAGCCCCAACCACCGGTAGGCAGAGATTCTATCTCAAGGTGCTTGGTATTGCGGTAAGCAACCTTACGTCCCTGGAAGAGAGCACCGCCGTCGTTATGTACTATGGGCATATTGGGATCATACTTGTGAACAGCCTCGTCGATTCTGTCACAGTAGTGCTGATAAAGCTCGTTTGCGTAGCTGAGTGCATCGGCAGGATTGTCAAGGTCCAATCCGCGTTCGATCATCGCCGCCTTGCAACGCTCGCAGTAGCAGGGAACAGCGCCGATTATGTCAAGGAATACTCCGTCAAACATTCCCTTGTATCTTACCATTACCTCTTCAACCTGAGCACAAAGGTTGTCAAGATAGGGGGAGGAGAAGCAGATGCGGTGAAAGTAGGGCGGATCGAAAGGAAGACACTCGCCTTTTTCGTCTCTGCGTAGATGGTCCTTGTGGGCTACAGCGTACTTTTCGTCATAACCGGCGGACACGTAGATCTGTGTGCGGACGCCAAGCTCTTGACAAACCTCAAGCTGTGCCTGAAGCAGGTCAAAATCCAAGTGAGGGTGGATCTCGTTTGCCTCTGTGGGGTGGTAAGACCAGCCGTGGTGGCATTTTGAGAAAAGGGTGATAGAGTTGACGTGACCGACCTTTAGAGCTTCAGCGAAGTTTTCCTTTGAAAAGCGGCTTCCAATGCCCTCGATGCATTCCGAGGTGTGGAAATCAAGGTGTATCTGTCTGTATGGGAGCTTCGACATAAAAAGTCCTCCTTGAAATTAGTATTTACATTTGAATTATAGTATATTTTGATGTCAAATGCTTGTACAATTTGTGAATTATATTGTGCGATAGTTACTTTTTGGCGATACTTTGTTGTTTGATGTGCAGATAGCAAAAAACAGAGACCGCCAGGCCTCTGTTTTTTAATTGTTAACAAAATTTAGGTTATTCGCTGTAATAGCCCCAATTAGTTATTGCAAATAAGGGTCGGAAGGACCTTTGGGATACTCTGCCATAGTGGTTATCAGCTCAAGACCGATCTCGCGTCCGCGAAGCACTGCGCTCTTGACCGCAGAGGTGTCGCCGGTGAAGGCAATTATTACCTCGTTGGAATGACTTGTACCGCAATCGGGTGTCATGTATCTTGTGATAGTAATGTTAGCACTCTTAACGGCGGCGTCTGCCATAACCAGACCGATAGCCGCAGGAGAGCCTGCCATAAATCCGAATGCGCGACCCACGGGTACGTCAAAGACTTGGGATATTGCCTGACCAGCGCTTGCAGAATATGCAAACTCAAGGTGTCCTGCAGAGTTGATATAGACCTCTCCCGCATTGCGCTTGGTGAGTTCAAGTGCGATCTCAACGGCACGGCGAGCGTCGCTTACGTCGCGACCACCAACTACAATGTAGTTTCCATGACCGCCCCAGCCCTTGGTGTCGCGGGGAAGCTCAACCGAGATAAGTCTCGTATTGGTGTTTTTGACCGCCTCGTCCACGGCGCAGATCTGTCCTGCCGCACCTGTACGGGAGCTTATAAGTCCGAGAGCGTGAACGTCGTCGGGCAGATTCATCTTCTCGCGAAGGGAGGGGTCTATTCCGGGGATCACAAGCCCAACGGTGTCCAGCACCGTTGTTCCCACAAACTCGGGAAGAGTGCAGTTTTTGTTAAAAATGTTATCCATAATTGTCTTTCTGAAATTTATGCGTCAATATCCTTCATATACTCTCGTCCGTGAGCGGCGATGAACGCCTTTCTCGCGGGGAGGTTGTCGCCAAGGAGGGTGTCGAAGATACGGTCGGTCTCCTCTTGATCCGCAGGAACTACGGCGATAAGACGGCGAGTTGCGGGATTCATTGTGGTCTCCCACATCATGTCGGCGTCGTTTTCACCAAGACCCTTGGATCTCTGGAGAGTGTATTTCTTGTTGCCCAATTCCTTGAGAATGTCGGCTTTTTCAAATTCGTCGAATGCGAAGTATGTCTTTTCCTTGGTGGTTATCTCGAAAAGGGGAGTTTCCGCGATGAAAACTCGCTTTTCCTTGAGAAGAGTGGGGAGCAGACGGTAGAACATGGTCAAAAGCAGAGTGCGGATCTGGAATCCGTCCTCGTCGGCATCGGTACAGATGATGATCTTTGACCAACGGAGAGAATCGATGTCAAAGGGAAGAATGTCGCCCTTTTTCTTGCTTTCGATCTCAACGCCGCAGCCGATGACCTTTAATAGGTCGGTGATAATCTCGCTCTTGAAGATTCTATCGTAGTCTGCTTTAAGACAGTTAAGAGTCTTACCTCGGATAGGAATGATAGCCTGGAATTCGGAGTCGCGTCCCATTTTACAGGAGCCCAACGCCGAGTCACCCTCAACGATGTAAAGCTCGCGGAGAGTGGGATCCTTGGAGCGGCAGTTTACGAACTTTTCAACGCGGTTTGCGATGTCGATAGTACCCGTCAGCTTCTTTTTAACGTTAAGTCGCTCTTTTTCGGCGGACTCGCGGCTTCTCTTGTTTACAAGCACCTGACCCGCGATCTTGTCAGCCTCCATAGGATGCTCGATGAAGTATATCTCCAGATTGGTGCGGAGAAATTCGTTCATCGCTTCGTAGATAAAGGTGTTGGTTATCGCCTTCTTGGTCTGGTTTTCGTAGGATGTCATGGTGGAGAAGCTGTTGCTCACCAGCACAAGACAGTCCTCAACGTCGTTGAAGGTGATAGCCGACTCGTTTTTCGTATATTTGCCAGAGGACTTCAGATATTTGTCGATGGCAAAGGTGAAAGCCTTGCGTACCGCCTTGTCGGGAGATCCTCCGTGCTCCAGGAAGCTGGAGTTGTGGTAATATTCAAGTCTGTTCGTGGTGTTGGAGATGCAGAAGGAGATGTCAGCCTTAAGCTTATATTCGTCCTTGTCGTCGCGGTCGCGTCCCTGAGTTTCAAGATGCCAGAGGACGGGCTCGGTCTGTGAGCTTTCGCCAACAATTTCCTTGATGTAGTCGGAAATTCCGTTTTCGTAGAGATATTTCTCCTCTACCTTCTCGCCTTCGTTGTTGGTAAACTGGAAAAGGAAAGAGATTCCTGCGTTTACCACCGCCTGACGGTGGAGTATCTCGCGAATGCGCTCGGGGGTGATATTGGTGTCGGTAAAGACCTCACTGTCGGGTCTCCAATGGATGATAGTACCCGTTCTTTTTTCTTTTTTGTCAAGCTCTCTTTCTTCAAGCACTCCGGTCACGGGCTCGCCCTTTTTGAAGGCTATGTGGCGTTCCATTTTGCCGTCGTAGGAGTAAACGTCCATAAATTCGGAGGAGTACTGGGTCGCGCATGCGCCGAGACCGTTAAGTCCCAGGGAATATTCGTATGCGGATGAGCCGTTGTTGTTATCGTACTTACCGCCGGCATAAAGCTCACAGTAAATAAGATCCCAGTTCCATCTCTGCTCTTTTTCGTTGTATCCGAGGGGTACTCCGCGTCCGTGGTCGTCTACAGTTATGCTCTTGTCGGGGTGGAGAATGGTCAAGATCTCACTGCCGTGACCCTCTCTCGCCTCGTCGACGGAGTTGGAAAGAATTTCAAAATATGAATGCTCGCATCCCTCAAGACCGTCCGAGCCAAAGATAACGGCAGGGCGCTTACGCACTCTGTCTGCGCCCTTGAGAGCGCGAATGCTTTGGTCGTTGTAGTGCTGGGGAGTGGATTTGCTCTTTGCTGTATCTTGTGCCATTTAAGATGCATCCTTTCAAGCGTAATAAAAACACAATAATTCATCTTATATTATACCATAAACTTTTGATTTTGAAAAGGGGCTTTTTCGCATAAATCGACCTTTTTTGAGTTTGTTTACAAAAAGTTTTATATTTTGTGCGAAATTTACTTGAAACTTATTAATAAATATTATATAATTACAATAGCGCAATATGTGCTTTGGAGGTCATTTTGAATATCAGAGAATATTTGAAAAATAAATTTGAAAATAAAGTTTGTCAGGTGCTTGGATTTGGTCGCTCGAATAAGCCCCTTGCCGCCCTTTTAATTGAGGTGGGAGCAAAGGTTTGTGTTCGTGACCAAAAATATCAGCTTGATGATGAGTTTGCACAGTCGCTCCAAGAAAAGGGAGTCGAATTTATTTCGGGGGAAGGCTATCTTGAAGGCTTGGATGGAGATTTTATTTTCCGCTCGCCTGGAATACGTCACGATCTGCCCGAGATGCGTACAGCAATCGAGAATGGCGCCGATCTTACAAGCGAAATGGAGCTTTTCTTTGAGGTCTGCCCCTGCCCGATCTTCGGTATAACCGGCTCTGACGGAAAGACCACCACCACTACGCTGACTCACCTTTTCCTTGATGCGGAAAAGAAAAAGAGCGGCAAGGGAAGGGCTTACGTTGGCGGAAATATCGGCGCGCCTCTGCTTCCTCTCGTTTTTGAGATGACCGAGGACGACGTTGCCGTTGTGGAGCTTTCCAGCTTCCAGCTTCAGACCATGAAGCAGTCGCCTGCACGCGCTATTATTACTAATATTACGCCCAATCACCTGAATTGGCACACCGATATGGACGAATACATAACCGCAAAGTGCAATATCTGCCGTCACGAGGGCGTTACGATGCTGGTTGCCAACGCCGAAAATGATGTGACATGCGAGATCGCCAAGAACAGCGACCTGCCCATAACCTATTTTTCTTCCAAAAAGAGCGGGTATTCGGAAATAGTGCCTTCTTTCAAGGAGAATTGCAAAGCTATATATGAGGATAGCGGTGTTATTTATTTTGATAACGGCAAGGAAAGGGAAGAAATACTCCGCTCTGATGATATTCTCATTCCCGGCAGACACAACGTTGAAAATTACATGGCGGCTATCGCCATAACTCGCGGATTCGTGTCCAATGATACGGTTCGTCATATAGCAACCACCTTTGGCGGTGTTGAGCATCGCTTGGAGCTGGTGCGCGAGAAGGACGGAGTGAGATTTTATAACAGCTCCATAGATTCCAGTCCCACGAGAACGGCGGCGGCACTTTCGGCTCTGCCTAAAGCCCCCATTATTATTCTCGGCGGATCGGATAAGAACATTCCGTTTGACGGTCTGGCGCTTGACGTATGCCGGAAGACCAAGGCGGCTATCGTTACAGGCGAATCTGCACCCAAAATCCTTTCCGAGATTGAAAAATGCCCTATTTACGATAAAGAAAAGCATTTGGTAAAGCATATTCCCGATTTTGACGAAGCAGTTATGACGGCGGCATCGCTGGCCGAGAGTGGCGACATTGTTCTGCTCTCTCCTGCTTGCGCAAGCTTTGACCGATTTCATGATTTTGCCCATAGAGGTAATTATTTCAAGGAAATCGTTCGCGGATTATAATTTTATGCAGGGTATAGCTCCACAAAAATGCTGTAATTTTAAATCCACAATATGTAGTGAATAAAACCAAATTTTATTGAAAGTTTTTGCGTCGCTTTTTTCCAAAAAGCGACCGAGGTCAAGGGCGAGTAGCCCTTGGAATAACCTTGAAAAGAAAGGAAACTAAAAATGCAATTTTCACAGAAGATCAACGAAATAGCGGCGGCGGCTGAAAGAGACTTGGCGCCGATATTTGCAAAAATAGACGAGGTGTCCTTTGAGAACACCAACAAGGTAATGGATGCTTTCAGAGAGCACCGCGTGGCGGCAACCAATTTTGATACCACATCTGGCTATGGCTACGATGACCGCGGACGTGACGTGCTTGACCGCATTTGGGCAGACGTCATGGGTGCTGAGGCGGCGTTCGTGCGCCATCAGATCGTTAACGGTACGCAGGCGCTGACCATAGGTCTTTTCGGACTTCTTCGTCCCGGTGACCTTATGTGCTCGGTTGCGGGAAAGCCCTACGACACTCTTGAGGAGGTCATTGGCATTCAGGGCGAGCCCGGAAATGGCTCTCTTGCCGATTTTGGCGTGAGATACAAGCAGATCGAGCTCTGCGAGGACGGTGGCTTTGATTTCGACGCTATCGGTGCTACCCTCAAGGACGAGCTTGCCGCAGGCAGACCCGTTAAGGTGATCTTCATTCAGCGTTCCAAGGGCTATCTTAACAGAAAGACCCTGACCGTTGCCGAGATCGGCGAGGCGGTAAAGCTTGTTAAGTCGATCTCTCCCGAAACTTTTGTTGTAGTTGACAACTGCTACGGCGAGTTTACCGAAACGATAGAGCCTACCCACGTGGGCGCGGATATGATAATCGGATCGCTTATTAAGAATCCCGGTGGCGGTATGGCAGAGACCGGCGGCTATATAGCAGGAACTGCGCGCGCCGTTGAGCTCGCATCCTATCGCCTTACCAGCGTAGGCTGTGGACTCGAGGTTGGAGCTACCGTGGGTCAGACAAAAAATATGTACAAAGGACTTTTCTACGCGCCCCACACCACCGCTCAGGCGCTTAAAACTGCTCATCTCGCGGCTTACGTCTTTGGCGCGATGGGATATAACGTGGCTCCCAAGTGGAATGAGGTGCGATCCGATATTATTCAGACCGTTATTACCGAGAAGCCTGAGCTGCTCTGCGCATTCTGTCGCGGAATTCAAAAGGGATCTCCCGTTGATTCCTTTGTAACTCCTGAGCCTTGGGCTATGCCGGGATATACCGACCAGGTAATTATGGCGGCAGGTGCATTTGTTCAGGGCGCGTCTATCGAGCTGTCGGCAGACGGCCCTATGCGTCCTCCCTATACCGTCTTCTTCCAGGGCGGTCTTACCTATGAGAGCGGCAAGATCGGTATCCTCTCCGCCGCCGAGGAAATGCTTAAGCAATAATCTAAAAATGGAGATGTAAAAGTGAAGATTACAAAAATTCTTGCAGTTGTTTTACTGCTCGTTATGATTATTTCTGCATTTAGCGCCTGCTCCGAGCAGAGCGATGCTCCCGACGGGTTCCAGCTTATTGCCTGCGAGGGTGACAAGTTCCGTCTTTACGTTCCCACCCAAGGCTGGGCCCCCAATACCGAGAGTGGCACTACTTGCGCGCTTTTTTCAACCGATCCTTATATCGCCATCAACGTTTTCGTTGCCGACGATGCGGGCGAGATGGACGTAGACGCTTACTGGTCATACAGTGAAAATAATCTGAAAAATGAGCTTGGTGAGGGCAATTACTCATTTGTTGGTGTTGAACCGAAAACTACGCTTGGCGGTCAGCCTGCAAAAAAATACGTTTACACCGCAAAAATAGGATTTTACGGTGAAGAGGCCGTTGATTACAAAATCATGACGATTCTCTGCAAGTACAAGAGCGAGATGTACGTATTTACTTATAGCGCACCCGCAGAGGAGCATTACGATATCTACCTTGAGGATATTGAGGGCGAGGGCGGTGTGCTCGATTACTTCCGTTTTGACGTTCCTTATTCCGGCGAAGGCAAGGTCTATCCCGAGGGTGTTGAAATTCCCGAGGGAATGAAGCTTATCTCAACCGATGAGCGCCCTTACAGATTTTTCGTGCCCGAAAGCTGGAAGACTAACGAAAAAGCCGAGTTTAGCGCGGCGTATTATTCTGCCGACGATTCCTCAAACGTGAGTGTTCAGTATCTTATGGTCTCCGAGCAGGAGATCGACAAGACTGTGGAGGAGTATTTTGCCGAGTGCGAGGAGCGATACGAAAAGGTATTCTCGTCATACGTGCTTTTGTCAACAGAGGATATTACCATGGACGGCAGAGCCGCTAAAAAATACACCTACACGATTGTAAGTGGCGGCATTGAGTACAAGCAGATGCAGGCGATAGTGGTCAAAGGCGGCGTTTTTTACGTTTTGACGTATACCGCTCTGCCCGAGAATTTTGATTCTCATATTGGCGACGTCAACAAAATGATAGAACACTTCGACATCAGATAAACCAACCCCAAATCTTTTTGGGAAAGTTTTTGAAAGGATGGGTGTGTGGGGAAAGGAAAACTTTTTTCAAAAAGTTTTCCTTTCCCCACATCAAAACAATAATGATATATTTAGACAATAGCGCAACTACCGAGATTTCGGTGCTTGCCAAAGCAAAAATGATAGAAGCGATAGACGTCTACGGAAATCCTTCGTCGCGTCACGCTATGGGAATTGAATCGAGAAGACTAATAGACCGTGCCCGCGAGCAGGTGGGATCGGCGCTTGGTGCTGCACGCCCAAATCCCGAAAATCTTATTTTCACCTCATGCGGAAGCGAGGCGAATAATCAGGCGATTCTCGGTTGCCTTTATTCCAAGGATAAGATAAGACGCCGCAAGGTCATTACCACGGACAGTGAGCACCCCTCGGTTGAAAACGTAATGCAAAAGCTGGAAAAGGACGGCTTTGAGGTTGTGCGACTTTCCACCCGTGGCGGCGTTATAGACGAGCAGGGCTTTTCTGCCGCGCTGGACGACAGTGTGGCGCTTATCTCATTTATGCTGGTCAACAACGAAACAGGCGCGTGCTATGACGTAAAAAAGCTTTTCGGTATTGCCAAAAGACGTTGCCCAGAGGTGGTTACCCATTGTGACGCGGTTCAGGGCTTTTTGAAGATTCCCTTTACCGTAAAGAGCTTGGGCGCAGATATGATAAGCGTCAGCGCGCACAAGGTGCACGGTCCCAAGGGCGTGGGCGCGCTTTACGTTGATCCCGAGATAATAAAAATGAAGAAAATCATTCCTTACGTTATCGGTGGCGGTCAGGAGAGTGGATATCGCTCGGGAACCGAAAATATCGTCGGTATCGTAGGCTTTGGCTGTGCGGCAGAGGAGTGCAGAGCAAAATTTGCTGAAAATAGCGCTAAAATCACCGCTCTTCGCAATCTTTGCGAGCAAAAAGCGATGGAAGCAGGGGCGAAACCTAATATTCCTACGGGTATGAGAGCGCCCCACGTGCTTTCCTTGACGCTTCCACACATCAAAAGCGAAACCATGCTCAATTTCCTTTCAGCAAAGGGCTTTTGCGTGTCGGCAGGCTCGGCTTGCTCCTCTCACTCCAAGCATATTTCCTCCTCTTTGGTGGGATTTGGACTTAGCGAGGCGGATGCCGATTCTACTATCCGCGTCAGCTTCTCGGAATACAACACCGAGGACGAGGTGCTTGCATTCTGCAAAGCTCTAGGCGAGGGAATAGCGTCGTTGGTAAGGATTAAAAGATAAAGTTAAGCAAACTTAACGAAAAGGAGTCTGTTTTTATGAGAGAATCGTTGAATAAAAAATGCGAGCTGTTTATAAGCAACCGTGACGCGGTGAAGTCGTCTTTCCCGATGGAAAACTCATATATGCACGCTATCTGCGCGTCGTATTTTATGAATAGGGAGGTTTTAGCAACTGCCGAGGGCTTGAAAAGCGGTCGCAAAATGTTAAAGAAACGCGTAAATGCCTTTTCGAACTTCAGAGGTGCAGTGGAGCTTTCCATCGTTGCCATGCTCTGCCTTGACGGTGGGGGTGAAGCACGAATTGACGATGCTGTAAAGGTCAATTCGCTATTAAAAAAGAAATTTCCGTTTTCGGGCGAATATCTTCCCGTGGCGGCGATGATGATCGCTCAATCGGTGTCCGAAGACAAATGGGGGGAGACGGCCGAAAGATCAAGACGAATTTACGATATGATGAAGAAGGCGCACCCCTTTCTCACCTCAAGCGAGGACTGCGTTTTCGCGGCGATGCTGGCTATGTCGCCTCGCTCCGACGATGAGCTGATACGCGAGGTTGAGACCTGCTATAACATATTAAAGGAAAGATTTTCGGACAGAAACGCAGTGCAGTCGCTATCTCACGTTTTGGCTCTTTCAGACTCGGATAGAGGAAGCGCCGCTGATAAATGCCGCGACACTATAAGACTTTTCGACTTTTTGAAGGAGAAAAAGCACAAATACGGAACGGGCTATGAGCTATCCACTCTGGGTGTGCTGGCGACTCTGCCCTGTGGCATCGACGAGACGGTGAGAGATCTTTTGGAGGTGTCGGATTTCCTTAAAACGCAAAAGGGCTACGGATTCTGGGGCTTTGACCGTGTTCAGAGAATGATGCACGCGGGAATGATCGTTACAAGTGAGCATATCGGCGCATCAGATACAATGGAGGGCGCGGCAGTCAATGGAACGATCTCCATGATTGCGGCTCAGCACGCGGCGACCTGCGCGGCAATATCAGTAAGTATTGCGGCTTCAACTGCTTCGAGAGCTTGATAAAATACATAGGTGAATATGAGAAAATTGTTCAAAAATAAAGCATTTATAGCCGTCCTCTGCTTGGTTGCGTCACTCTGTATAATAGCGACTCTCGGTGCGGCGTACGTGCTGGGTGTGGACGCCTACACGGTGCTTTCTACCCGTGATCGCATCCTGACCCTTGATGAGGCGGTGGAGCTTGGTGACGTGGATTGCATCATTGTCCTCGGCTGCAAGGTGCAGAGCGACGGAAGCCCCAGCCATATGCTGAATGACCGACTTGAGGTGGGCGTTGACGTCTACTACGGACTTGTCGAAAACCGAAAGGGAAGTAAGCTGCTTATGAGCGGTGACCACGGCACCGAGGAGTATAACGAGGTCTACACCATGAAGCAGTTTGCAATCGCCGAGGGGATAGAGTCGAGCGAGGTGTTTATGGACCACGCAGGATTTTCTACTTATGAGAGCATCTACCGCGCAAAGGAGATCTTCGGCGCAGAAAAGGTAATTATCGTGACTCAAAAATATCACCTCTATCGCGCGCTACATATTGCGGACGCTCTTGGGGTTGAGGCTTATGGCGTTTCTGCCGACCTGCGGACTTACGCCGGTCAGTTAAAATTCAGCGCCCGCGAGATACTTGCGCGGAATAAGGACTTTATAACATCGATCTTCAAGCCCGAGCCTACATATCTGGGTGAGAAGATTTCCCTTGACGGAAGTGGCGACGTTACTAATGATTATGATTAAGCAAACTTAACTATTGCGTGGGGTGCATATAATTTAAAATGAAATTTGCGTAATTGTTAACAATGCTTAACTATAACGCAAGAGAAGGTTAAATAAAATTAACTTTTATGAATTTGCGAGGCGACGGTGGCTAACCGTCGCCTCTTTACCCCTAGCCTTGTTGGGTTTGGGAAATTGGTCAGATTTACCGCAAAATCGATTGATTTGCAAGCTTTTTTGTGTGTTTTATATATAATAAAAAATAATAAAAAATTTTTTAAAAAATTTCAAAAAAGCTATTGACAAAAAGATTGATGTGTGGTATAATAAGCAAGTCGCCGCGAGAGAACGGCAAAAATGGAAGCATAGCTCAGTTGGGAGAGCATCTGCCTTACAAGCAGAGGGTCATAGGTTCGAGCCCTATTGTTTCCACCAAGTGGCCCGGTAGTTCAGTTGGTTAGAACGCTAGCCTGTCACGCTAGAGGTCAGGGGTTCGAGTCCCCTTCGGGTCGCCACTTAATTTAATTTTGGCATTAATTTGCCTCTGTACCTCAGTTGGTAGAGCAGAGGACTGAAAATCCTCGTGTCGTTGGTTCAATTCCGACCGGAGGCATCCAAAGGTGAGATGGTCACAACGTCTGTGAGATCAACCGGAGGAATCCAGTGAGAACTGGAAAGCGAAGTGAGATTGGCGCACTTCGGAAACGCGGATTTAGCTCATTTGGTAGAGCGCAACCTTGCCAAGGTTGAGGTGGCGGGTTCGAGCCCCGTAATCCGCTTGTTCAATTAT
>JAZUAS010000094.1:0-39965 GCA_045638125.1 Eubacteriales bacterium
CCGTGGTCAACGTGACCCATTACACAGACGACGGGAGCGCGTCCCTCGAGCTGCTCTTCGGTATCCTCTGTCTCGTCGAAGAGCTTCTCTTCGATGGTAACAACGACTGCCTTTTCGGGCTCTGCTCCGCACTCAACTGCAACAAGTGCCGCAGTATCGAAGTCGATGGTCTGGTTTGCGGTTGCCATAGCTCCCATGAGCATAAGCTTCTTGATGACCTCTGCGGTAGTAACCTTGAGCATTGCCGCAAGATCGCTGACTACGATCTCCTCGGGAATCTGAACCTTCAAGGGGCCCTTGATGATAGTAACAGGCTGTTTGGGCTCATTCTTTCCGCCCTTTTTACCATTCTTGCCCTTGTTGCCTGCCCAACCGCCTTCTTGTCTGGTCTGGTTCTGCTGCTTCTTGAGCTTCTGGTTGTTACCGTTTCTGAGGTCCCTCTCATTCTCGGAAACAAAGGTATCGAGCTTCTCGTCGTACTTGGAAAGGTCAACGCTTGAAGAACGAATATCTACTGTCTTTGCCGCACCCTTCTTGCTACTTCCGTCGCCACCCTTGGGGGTCTGCGCTCTGACTATTGCCTGAGGCTGGAACTTCTCTCTGGGAGCGGAAGGAACGTAATCGTCCTTATCCATTCCCATGCCCATACCGCCTCTGTTGTTATTGAACTGAGGCTTCTGCTGCTGACGGCGATCGTCTCTCTTTTGAGGAGCCGCCTGTCTGTCAAAATTAGGAGCGCCCATGCGAGAGAAACGATCCTGCGACTGACCATTCTGGTTCTGGCCGCCCTGGGGCTTCTGGAATCCGCCATTCTGACCTCCAAACGCAGGTCTATCCTGGCGAGGAGCTCTCTCGTCGGGTCTCTTTGTTGTATTGTTTTCAGGCTTTTTGCCCTCTTGAGCCGCTCTCTGCATTGCCTTTTCTCTTGCAGCCTTTTCAATCGCAGCTGCGCGAGCAATAGCCTCGGCTCTGTCAACCTTGGGTTGAGTCTTTACCTGGGGTGCCGCAGGCTCGGGCTTAGCCTCTGCAACCTTCTTCTGTTCCTTGTTAGCCTCGGGAGCCGCCTTGGCAGCGACAGGCTCCTTGTTTTCGGATATGGGTGCAGCTTTAGACGCCGCAGGCTTCTTCTCGGTTTCTGCGGGCTTTTCTGCCTTTTTATCGGTCTTCTTTTCGGATTTCTTCTCGGATTTTGACACTTCTGCCGCACTGTCGGCAGGAGAAGGCTTAACCTCCGACTCCTTCTCTGCTGCAGGCGCCGCTGCGGGAGCAGGCTTCTTCTCCAGCTTTGAGGGAATGAAAGTCACTCCGTCTATATAATCGTCGATGCCCTCTATCTGGTGCGCCGCCGTGATTGCGTCAAAAAGGACGTCAAATTCATGAGGATCAAGAGATTTTTGAGTTTTAAGCTCGATTCCCTTTCCCGCCATGATGTCGACGATTTCCTTACTCTTAAGACCTAAGTCCTTTGCAAGTTGATTTGCTTTGATCTGAGGTTTTACTGCCATAAATTATACCCATACCTTTCCGGTTTAGTGCATATCAGCTCTCGCCAAGCTGACTTAGGATAGCCTTGCAAAAATTTTTGTCCGCTATCGCTACAGCCGCCGCCGTTTTCTTGCCTACCGCCTTGCCCAAGGTGGCGCAATCCGACTCGAGTCTTATATGCCTCACATTATAGAATATGCATTTGTCACTTATTTTTTTATGTGTGTTTTCGGACGTATCCGACGCCTCCAGCACTAAAATATCGGGTTTTTCTCCGCTCTTTGTTTTCTTAAAGCTGTGCTTTCTCAACTGCTCACACACCATGTCGGTGCCGATAACGATTTTCCCCGCTCTTCGGCACATACCGACCACTCCCAAAAGATTTTTTTCGTCGCTCATATCAAAGCTCCGCCTCCGAAATGCTTTTCTCCATTTCGTCGTATATCTCCTCGGGAATCTTACATTCGAGAATATTTTCTATTCTCTTTGATTTTCTTGCCTTTGCAAAGCATGATCTTGAGGGGCAAACGTATGCTCCTCTGCCCGATTTTTTACCAACGAGATCAAGAACTATCTCTCCCTCGGGTGTTCTCAGGACTCTGATCATTTCCTTTTTAGGCTTATGCTCGTTACAACCGAGGCACTGGCGCATCGGTATCTTACGAGGCTTTTGATTATTGTTTTCCATAATCATCAAAATTAACGGTTACGATTACATTACGGGAGAGTTCTTTTCAAGACCCTCTGCGTTAATGTCGATCTTAACGCCTGTGAGCTTAACTGCGAGGCGCACGTTCTGACCCTTAGCACCGATAGCCAAAGAAAGCTGGTCGGGAGCAACGGTCACGCGGCACATTCTCTCGCTCTCCATCTCCGCAGAGATAACGGTTGCGGGAGAGAGTGCGCTTGCAACGTACTCTTCAATATCCTCACTGTACTTGATAAGCTGGATCTTTTCGCCGCAGAGCTCGTCGAGAATGCTGTCGATTCTCATTCCGTGAGTACCGATACAAGCACCAACTGCGTCAACGCTCTCGTCTCTGGAGTAAACTGCTACCTTAGTAGTAGAGCCTGCGTCACGAGCAACGCCCTTGATAACAACGATACCGTCTGCAATTTCGGGGATCTCAAGCTCAAACATACGTCTGATAAATCCTGGATGTACTCTGGAAAGGGTTACGATAGGGCCGCGAAGCTCCTTGTTAACCTCCTGAATGAATACCTTTATCTTGTCGCCGACCTCAAAATATTCGCCGGGAATCTGCTCGTTCTTAAGAAGAGTAGCATAGCCTGTTCCGGTGTCAAGAAGAACGTTTCCGGTCTCGTAATCGATCTTCTGAACGGTTGCGGTGATGATCTCCTCACGCTTGGACTCATATGCCTCCTGCATAGCTCTGTGCTCACCCTCTCTGATACCCTGAATGATAACAGACTTTGCCGCAGCCGCACTGAGACGACGGAAGTTCTTGGTCTTAACCTCGAACTCAACGGTTCCGCCGAGAACGTTTCTCTTGCTTATTGCCTTTGCGTCAGCGAGCGAGATCTGGATTGCGGGATCCTCAACCACCTCAACGACCTCCTTCTGCTGGTAGACCTTAACATCTTCCTTAACGGGGTCGATATTGACGCGCACGTTGGTGTTGTTGCCATATTCCTTCTTGAATGCGGATACAAGCGCCGCCTCGATCTTTTCGATCATGTATTCCTGGGGAATTCCCTTTTCCGCTTCGAGCAGTCTGAGTGCTGCAAAAAACTCTTTGTTCATTGATCAATTTATCCTTTCAATCATTTAGAAACTAAAATAATTACATCTTACCGAAATCGAAATAGGTTGCTACCTTCGCGATTTCATCGGGCTTAAACGCCATCTTGTCGGACCCGAGCTCGATAACGATATTGCCGTCCTCGTCGTATCCGCAAAGAACTCCGCGGAATGCCTTAGAACCATTCTTGGGTGCGTAAAGCTTTACTTCAACGTCCCAGCCCTCACAAGCGTCGATATGCTCGGGTGTCTTAAGCTCGCGCTCGATACCGGGGGAGGACACCTCAAGAATGTACGCCTCGCTTATGGGATCTGCCTCATCAAGGATAGGGTCTATTGCGCGATGGAATTTCTCACAATCCTCAATAGTAATGCCGTCCTCGTTGTCGATAGTTATTCTCAGATACTTATCGGCTCCCTCTTTGACGAATTCCACGTCCCAAAGCCAATAACCCATCTCTTCAGCCATGGGCTTGATCAGCTCCTTAACGGTAGAAGCTATATTCTTATTTCCGTTAGCTTTCATAAAAAAATCGGACTCCTCTCTTGCCGTAAAGTTTAAATGAAATACCGACAAAATTTAAGAGTGGATCCTCGAACCCACTCCAGCTTACATTATACACTGTAGGAATTATATCACATTTTTTGGGAAATTGCAATACTTTTTTGAAATTTTCTTCATTATTTTTCGTTTTTTGTTCAAAAGATCAGTTTTTTATTGTGCTCTGCACCTATTATTGTGCGGTTCAGTCAATTTCTATCTACTTAAAATCCTTTATAAATAAATAAAAATTTGGAAATAGTATTTACAAAGCCAGAGATATGTGATATAATGTTATAATGTAGTATTATGCGAAGTGTTTCCGCGCAAACCCCATCGATCGTTTTTTGGAAAGGAGGATCATTATGAGCATCAAAGACAGAAATGCACAGGTCGAGCTAAACCAAGACTTAGGCTGCTTGGAGCAAAGCGCAAATGCAACTCTGCCCACGCGCATCGCGATCATTCTCGCGCTCACCGTCTTTTGTACCTCTCTGACCTTCTCCTTCACCGCCGCAGGACTTGCCGACGCGGCCACAGCCGTATCATGGGCCGCTTGCGTGCTTTGCTCCGTAGTCATGTTCATGACCTCGCACAGATTTTCCCAAGCAATTTGGAAAACGATCGCTCTTGGGCTGACGCTTTCGCTTTTCTCTTACCCGATCATTCCCGCCATGCTTTTCGGCAGTATAATCTCCATGGGTGCTATCTCGGCGCTTATATGCTCCGCAAATAAACAG
The DNA here is from genome assembly GCA_045638125.1 of Eubacteriales bacterium. GTDB lineage: Bacteria > Bacillota > Clostridia > Oscillospirales > CAG-272 > SVTX01. The sequence goes on from JAZUAS010000094.1 coordinate 4,529, forward strand.
CGAGCATTGATCCCTATACTACTCCCCGTAATATCCTACACAATATCCTTGGCGGTAACCACTGACCCCTTGCTCTCTTTGATCACCCTGATTATTTATTTGCCTGCACTTCCCATGGGTCTTACGTCAAGACGGGGTGCGAGCATGACTTCAACGATACTTTCATGCGCCGCCGTCATTTTCGGAATATTTGCAGGATTTGCGGCACTGATACTATACGCATACTACGGCAGTGTATCCGTCGAAGCGGCAAACGCGCTGATCGACGATTTTACTGCACTTACCATATATTATTCCGAGCAGAGCTTTGCCCAGCTTGGTTACATCGAATTTGACGAATCCATGAAAAAGGCGCTGATACTCTCGATAGACGCATACGTCAATGCCGCCGTGGGTATCGTTATGGCGCTGTCTGCCTGCTCGGCTTACGCAGCACTGAAGCTTCAGCACAATCTGTTTGCGGCATACGGACTCGACGCGCATCTTTCACCGAAGGCAACGAACCTTACGGTCAGCGTGGCGGCATCGGCTATATTTGCCTCAGCTCACGTCATGTCATTTGCCGTCGACTCCACAAACCGCATTTCAATAACCGGAATCGTCTGCGCAAACATTTGTATAGCCCTGGCCCCCGGACTTGCCATGATGGGCATTAAAGCCATCAAGGCTCTCCCCCTGCGTTTCGGAATAAAGGGTGTTCTTATCTCGATAGCAATCGTGGCGGCTGTTATCTTTCTGTTTGCTGCCTCGCCCCTGCTTTTGCCTCTGGTCGGTGCCATCTACGTTATAATCGGAGCAGTAGACCTCTGGGCAAAGGACTTTTACGGAAAAGGAGAACGTCAATGAGCATTAAATCCCCTTCACGCAATAAAAACACAGACCAGAATCGCCGTATGTCGAGATTCAGCGTCGATCTCACCTTCCCCATGATCTTCTGCGTCTTCGAGGCAATACTGCTTTTCGGACTTCTCGCAGTTCTTGAACGCATTTTTAATTTCGAGCATAGCGAGCTTGAGTTACCGACTGTGCTTCTTGCGTTTCTTGGCATATATCTCGCAAGTGCGGGATTTGTATGCATATTCTATCTTGTCAGATATATTAAGGCTAAAAAAGCTCAAGAGGAAGCCGGACAGATAGAAACCGAGATATATGATATGTTCCGCTACATTATAGACTTTCCCTATGCGATCATTGACCGCGACGGAAAGGTAAAGGTAATGAACGGCGCACTGCAGGATATTCTCGGCTACAAAAAAGCGGTCAGCGGAATTTCACTCTCGACATTCTGCTCGGTTCCCATGCAGGTAATAGCCGCCAACGCAAAGAACAAGGACTCATATATTAACGAAACCATATACGATCTCCCCGGAGACTCTGCCATAGATCAGATCGCCGTCACACGTCTCTCCGACGGCAGAAGATACGAGGTAGTTCCCTACGTATTCAAGGTCAGAGGCGAAAATTATTTCTTCGCAGTATTCAAGGACACCGAGGAATATCTCTCCGTGCTTGAACGAGAGGAGAGCGAGGGCTCGGTAGTAGCATACATCGTTCTCGACAACCTCCAGGAGCTTACCCAGTACGTACGAGCAGATTACCGTCTCGCTTCCACAGAGGCAGAGAATATAATCAAATCCTGGGTCGAGGAAATGAACGGATTTATGCGAGAATACGATAACGACAAGTACGTTGCCGTATTCACCAAAAAAGAGCTTGACAAGCAGATGCTTCAGGACTTCGACATTCAAAGAAAAATAATGTCTCTTAAAATCGGAGACAACAGCTTCCCCGTTACCGTTTCCATGGGTATCGCATCTGTTGGCGCCACTCTTAGGGAAAAGGAAAAGGCGGCGTTCGATGCTCTCAACATCGCTATCCAGCGCGGAGGAAATCAGGTAGCCATTAGGCGAGAGGACCTCACCGGATACTCATTCTTCGGTGGAACTCATAAAACCATGGAGAACAACACATCCATCGTTTCCAGAGTCAGCGGAGAGATACTTGAAAAGCAGATCGCCGAGGCATCGGGTATACTTATCATGGGACACTCAAACCCCGACTTTGACTCTATCGGCTCTTGCGTAGGCATGGCAAGATTCGCAATGTCGGTCATAAACCGCGCCCATGCCGACAAAGATCCCGCAGACCGCCCCAAGGTAAACGTGGTCATCAACAAAAACACAGAATCCTTCAAGACCTGCTACGCACAGCTTGAGCCTCTCGGTGTTTACGAGGACGTATTTATCAGCGGCGAGGATGCAAGAGACCTTATTACGGGAGACACGGTGCTTATCATTTGCGACGTTAACAATCCCTTTATCTTCGAATCCGGCGAGCTTGCAAAAACGATTTCCAAGATAGCAGTTCTTGACCATCACCGCCTCGCCGCCGCACTTCCCTTTGATCCATTCCTCCAGTATATTGAAGCAACAAAATCTTCAGCCAGCGAAATCGTGGCGGAGATACTTTTCAGAAGCAGCTATGCCGATCAGCTTCACAAGGAGGAGGCAGAGGTACTGCTCTCCGGCATTATGCTCGACACCAACAACTATACAAGAAACGCAGGAGCACAGACTTTTGAGATAACTCACTACCTCTATACCAGAGGCGCGCATACCGGTGTTGTGCGCGAGTTCTTTAACGAAAGCCTTGACGAGCTGATGCTCACGGGCGAATTTGAATCCAAGGTACGCATCTACCGTGATTCGGTTGCCATCACTTGGATGGCGCTCGACCGCCCCTCCACCCCCGAGGACAGAATAGTTGCGTCCAAGGTTGCGGACAAGCTTCTTAACATAAAGGGGGTTGAAGCATCCTTTGCTCTCGTACGCATGGACAACGACGTAGTTATTTCGGGTCGAAGCAAAGGCGGCATAAACGTCCAGCTCATTCTCGAAAGACTTAAGGGCGGCGGCCACTTTGATATTGCCGGCGCGCAGGTTCGCAACTCAAGCCTTACTAAGACATTTGAGATGCTTAAGGACGCGATCGACGATTATTTCGAATACGATCACAAGCACAAATCATAAACAAAACTTAATCACAGGAGAATTTATTATGAAGGTATTACTTTTAGCTGACGTTAAGGGTCAGGGCAAAAAAGATCAGATAGTTGAGGTATCCGACGGATACGCGCGCAATTTCCTTTTCCCCAAGAAGCTGGCAGTTGCCGCTGACGCAAAGGTCATGAGCGAGGCAAAGAGCAAGGACGAGGCAAAACAGTTCCGTCTCAAGGAGGAAAAGGCGGCGGCGAAGGCGCTTGCAGAAAAGCTGACCACCCTTACCGTAAAGATCACCGCATCCTCGGGTGCTGACGGCCGTCTCTACGGTTCTGTAACGTCTAAGGATATTGCCGAGGCACTTGCCGCGCAGCACGGAATAGATATTGATAAGAGAAAGCTTATCCTTTCTGAGAACGTTAAATCCTACGGCACCTACAACGTAGACGTCAAGGTTTATCCCGAGATCAGCGGAACACTCAAGGTAGTCGTTACCGACAAATAATCTAAGACATACCCTACCAAAGGCAAATTAAATTTTAAATTGGAGAAAATAATGGCTGAAGATATTATCAGAAAGCTGCCCTTCTCTGCCATCGCAGAGCAGTCTCTTTTAGGCTCTATACTTATCGATCCGCAGTCGATAAACCTTATAGCGGACACTATATCCTCTGACGACTTTTATCTTGAGGAGCATAAGCAGATCTATCTCGCTATGCACGGACTTTTCGTCACTAACAGTCAGATAGATATAGTAACTCTTATCGACGAGCTTGTTAAAAAGGGCATTTACTCAAAATCGGGCGGCGAGGAATATATAAAGGTGATCGCGCAGACCGTCCCCAACGCGCTCAACGTCAAGGATTATGCAAAGATAGTCAAGGACAAGAGCATTCTCCGCCAGCTTATCGGCATGTGCGGCGAGGTATCCGATGCGGCGTATTCCGAGCAGGATGAGGTTGCGGGAATCATCGAATCGGCTCAAAGCAAGCTTTATGCAATAACTCAGGGACGAGAGACCAAGAATTTCCGTCACATCCGCGAAGTGCTTACAGACGTATACGCACATCTTAACGCCATGCGTACCGACCCCGAATCGTCTGCCGGAACGTCGACCGGCTTCCGCTCTCTTGACAGAGTGCTTGCAGGCATGGGCAACTCCGACCTGGTTATCGTCGGAGCGCGTCCCGGTATGGGTAAGACCTCGTTCTGTCTTAATATAGGAACAAATGTAGCAAAGCAGACCAAGAAGGCTGTTGCTATCTTCTCTCTTGAGATGTCGGCAGAGCAGCTTGTAAGCCGTGTCATTTCGAGCGAGGCGCTGATCGACAGCTACGCTCTCCGTACGGGCGAACTCAAGCCCGAGGAGTGGGGACACATCGCTCAGGCGGCATCGGCTCTTTCGGGATGCGATATTCTTATCGACGATACCCCCGGTATTTCGGTCACGAAGATGAAGGCAAAGCTTCGCCGTGTAGAAAACCTCGGTCTTGTCGTCATAGACTATCTCCAGCTTATGCAGTCTGACAAAAAGATAGAAAACAGAACTCAAGAGGTCTCCGAGATCTCCCGTTCTCTGAAAATACTCGCAAAAGAACTGAACGTTCCCGTCATCTGCTGCTCTCAGCTCTCGCGTGGAACCGAGGCTGGCACTAACAAGCGTCCTATGCTCTCTCACCTGCGTGAATCGGGTTCTATCGAGCAGGATGCGGACGTTATCATCTTCCTCTACCGTGACGAATATTACAAGAACGCCGAGGGTGGCGACAGTGTTGCCCCCGACACCGAGCAGAACGTTGCGGAAATTATCGTTGCAAAGAACCGTCATGGCTCTACCGACACGGTTAAGGTCGGTTGGACCGGCAGATATACCAAGTTCCGCGAGCTGGTCAACGAGTCGGATCTTCCCCAATAAGAGTTCTGCGCCTTTATTTACACAATCAATTAAGGTATCGGATATCATTTATGATCGAAAAATTACCGAGTTATTTTAAAGACCCCCACGTTTTAGCAAAAATCGGCGACAATGAGGGCGTGCTTGTGGCGCTTTCGGGCGGAGCGGATTCCTCTGCTCTTTTGAGTCTTTTATGCAGGCTCAGAGAGAAAAAGAGCTTTCCTCTATACGCCGCCCACGTAAACCACAACATACGCACCGAGCTGTATGAAAACGAAGCGGCAAGGGATGAGGACTTTTGCAGAGAGCTTTGCGAAAAATTGGGCGTTGAGCTTTTCATACACAGTGTCAACGTGCCGACCTTGGCAGAAAGCGAGGGCAAAAGCCTTGAGACCGCCGCAAGGGACGTGCGATACGAATTTTTCGCGAGCATCATGAAGCAAAAGGGGATCAAAATTCTCGCCACGGCACACAATGCCGACGACAATTTTGAGACTCAGCTATTTAATTTGTGCCGAGGGTGCGGCACCGCAGGAATATGCGGCATCCCCGAAACACGCGCTCTTGACGGTGAGGGAGAACTTATTACCGTGCGCCCTCTGCTATCAGCTACAAAGCAAGAGATACTTGAGCTTTGCGATGCATGGGATATAAGCTACGTCACCGACAGTACGAATTTTGAGGACGACTGCACAAGAAACAAGCTTCGGCTCAATATAATCCCCCAGCTTCGGGAGATCTTCCCGTCAGCTCAAAAGGCGGCGGCAAGGCTTTCCGCATCCGCCAAGGAGGATTCGGACTTCATTCTTTTCGAGGCGTCTCGATTTATAAGCGAGTGCGACGGTGGCATAAGCCAAAGCAAGCTTTGCGCTCTTCATCCGTCGGTAGCCAAAAGAGCTATAATGCTATGTTATGAGCGCGCCTTTTCGGCAGGTCTTGAACGCATTCACATTGAGGACGTGCTTCGATTTGCCGCATGCGGCAAAAACGGTTCTATTTCCCTCCCGCACGGCACACTGGCGGTGTTTGAGGATGGAATCTTGACCTTTCGCCCCGATTTTGGCAAGGAAAAGACCGCGAAAAGCTACAAAATCCCTCTTTTGGAGGGTTTGACAACGATAGACGGTACAAGCTTTGCGGTCTGCGTCACGAAAAACGGCAACGCGCCTCAAATTGACGAGGGCATTTACACGCTTTACGCATCCGCTCACGTCAACGTCGACATAGGCTCTCTTTATGCCGCTAACCGCAAGGAGGGCGACGTCATCCTTGACGGAAAGATCCACAAGCGCATAAAAAAGCTGATGTGCGACAAAAAGGTGCCGCTCGGCGACAGAGCTTCTCTCCCCCTTATATTATCGGGCGACGAGATAGTCTACGTTCCCCTTTGCGCCGTATCCGACGAGGTGCGTGCAAAAAGCAACAACTTTGAATTGAAAATTTCAATATATAAAAAAATCTAAATCTTGAAAACAGAGGAGAATCAATTATGCTTCAGGACATTGAAAGAGTAATGGTCAGCGAGGAAGAGCTGGACAAAATAACAACAAAACTCGCCAATCAGATAAACAAGGATTACGCAGGCTCTAAAAAGCCTCTTATAATCATAACCATTCTCAAAGGCTCTCTTATTTTTGCTTCCGATCTCATGAAAAAGATAGAGCTTCCCTTGGAACTCGAATTCATGAAGGTCTCGTCATACGGCGCGGGCACGAAAAACTCGGGCGAGATCAAGATACATTTGGATCTTATGAGAGAAAATCTGGAGCAGTACGATCTCCTTATCATAGAGGATATAGTTGATAGCGGACGCACTCTGTCCCGACTCACCCAGCTCCTCAAAAACAGAAACGCCAGCAGCGTAAAGACCTGCACCCTGCTCGACAAGCCCTCTCGCCGCGAGGTTCCCTTTGAGCCCGACTATTGCGGTCAGGTGATCGAGGACGAGTTTGTTGTAGGTTACGGTCTTGACTATAACGAAAAATACAGAAATCTCCCCTTCGTGGGCGTGCTTAAAAGAAGCGTTTACGAGAACTAAAATTGCGTCAACCTTCACACGACTATAACATAAAATTAACATAACAATGCTATACTCTTATAGGTGTAAAATTAAATTTTTCATCTACATTGAAAATGCCTATTTAGGGCAATAATAAATAGAGACATTCTCAAACCAACATAAACGGAGGACTAAATGAAGAAAAACGTAAAGCAGATACTATTTTACGTTGCTTTGATTGCGGTGGTCATCATCGTATGCGTGCTTCTTTTCAAGCAAAGCGACGTAAATATGAAATATTCCGACGTGGTCGAGGCGTTCAAGACCGAGCAGGTTGACAGCTTCGTTCTCGGCAACGACAACGTGCTGAAACTTACATTTAAGGAAGGCTCGCAGATCGCTCAGGAATTCGGCTCGAAAAATAGCGACGGCAAGTACGTGGCAAGCTACAAGTTATCCAGCCTCGGCATCTTCCACGCCGACCTTGGCGCACTTATCGTAGATCAGATAGCCGCAGGAACTCTTGAGGGCGAATACGTACCTCCCGCAGAATACGCTGCATGGCTCTCCTATATTCCCGTCATTCTCGTTGTGGTAGCGCTTATCGTAATGTATATCATTATGACCCGCTCGATAAGCAACGGAGGTCCCGGCAAGATGAACAATTTTGCAAAATCCCGTGCAAAAATGGCAACTCCTGACGATAAGGACAAGGTGACCTTCCGCGACGTTGCAGGTGCTGACGAGGAAAAGGAAGAGCTTGAGGAGATCGTCGAATTCCTTAAAGATCCCTCAAAATTCGCAAAGCTTGGCGCAAAGATTCCCCATGGCGTATTGCTCATGGGCCCTCCCGGTACGGGTAAGACACTGCTCGCAAAGGCGGTTGCAGGAGAGGCGGGTGTTCCCTTCTATTCTATCTCGGGTTCGGATTTCGTTGAGATGTACGTCGGCGTAGGTGCGTCGAGAGTACGCGACCTTTTCGACACCGCGAGAAAATCTCCCGCATCTATCGTATTTATCGACGAGATCGACGCAGTCGGTCGTCACAGAGGCGCAGGTCTCGGCGGCGGTCACGACGAGCGCGAGCAGACATTGAACCAGCTCCTTGTTGAAATGGACGGCTTCGGCTCTCACGACGGCATTATCGTCATCGCCGCAACCAACCGTCCCGACATTCTTGACCCCGCGCTTCTCCGTCCCGGTCGTTTTGACAGACAGATCACTGTAAACTATCCCGACATTAACGGTCGAGTTGAGATACTGAAGGTACACTCCAGAAATAAGCCCCTCGAAGGCTCGGTCGACCTCAAGGAGATCGCGCGCATGACCGTAGGCTTTACGGGAGCAGACCTTGCTAACCTGCTTAACGAGGCGGCGCTTCTCGCAACGAGACGCGGCAAGAGCCTTGTTGGTATGGACGACATCTCCGACGCATTCATCAAGGTAATAATGGGTCCCAAGAAGAAATCTCGCTTTGCTACTATGAAGTACGAGGAAAAGAAAAATACTGCTTACCACGAGGCAGGACACGCAATAATAGATTATCATCTTAATCTCGACCCCGTACAGCAAATAACTATCATCCCTAGCGGAAGAGCGCTTGGATATACGCTTAACGCGCCCCAAGATGATAAAAATAGCGTGTATAAAAGTGAGCTTCAGAAAGAAATTTGCGCCCTTCTCGGCGGTAGAGCTGCGGAAGAGATTATCAACGGTGATGTAAGCGGTGGCGCATCAAGTGACATAGAGCGTGCTACCAAGATAGCAAAGAATATGGTTATGCGACTTGGCATGTCCGACGTTCTCGGCCCCAGAGCTTACGGAAACGACCAGGGTGAGGTATTCCTTGGTAGAGATTTCTCGACTTCTCAGGATTATTCCGAGGAGATCGCTGCAAAGATAGATAATGAGATAAACACTATTATCAACAATGCCTACAAAAAGGCTAAAGAAATACTCAAGAGCGATATCCAGCATCTCCACTTCATCGCAGAATTTTTGCTTAAGAACGAGGTCATGGACGGCGATCAGTTCAAGGCTGTGATGGAAAGCGAAGAGCCCACAATGGAGGAAATCGAGGCTATTGCCGAGGCGAAGAAGCAGAAGAGCGCCGATGATAACAAGGCGCGCGAGCTCGAAAATGCCGAGAAGGCAAAGGCCGAAGCCGAGGCTGCTGCACAAGCAGAGGCTGAAGGTAAGACCGAAGACGAAGCAGAAAGCAAAAATCTCAACACAGAGGCAGTTGAGGATGGTGAGTCCAAAGATGCGGAGGCTTCAAACGAGGCGGAGTCAGACGGCGATAGTGAATCACAGTCCTAACCCAACTCGGAAAACGAATAATTAATCAAAAATCATACCACGCGCGGAAAAAATCTGCGCGTGGTTTTCTTCATTCCAACAAATTCGAGCAAAAGCAACAACTTTCAACAAATTTCTCAAAAGTATTGCATTTTTTCTTGGCACATGATATAATAATATGAAGTTTTATGCGATTTGAACACCACAATACAGCTTGTATAATCGCGATCAGATCTTACAAAAATCTGTTTATAGGAGCGTTATTATGAAAAAGCTTATAATTTTACCTGACGTCACCTGTGACCTGTCCCAAGAATTAAGAGAACTCGTAGGTCTTGAGGACTATATTCGAGGATACGTACACATTAACGATCAAAGTCTCAGAACCACCTTGGATTGGGATAATATTTCCCGCGACGAATTTTACAAAAAGCTGTCCAACAAGAAAAACAGCGTAAGCAGTGCGGCGGCAAGCCCAGAGGAATATTACCAGATCTTCAAGAGCTACGTCGAGCAGGGCTACGACGTTCTCAGCATGTCCATATCCTCAAAAATAAGCGCGACCTACAATATCGCATCATCTGCGGCAAAGCGAATCAAGGAGGACTACCCCGAAAGCAATATCTACTCCTTTGACTCTCTCAGAATGTCGGGTTCTTTTGGCCTCTTGGTGCTTTACGCTTGCGAAATGAGAAACAACGGCAAGAGTCTTGACGAGATCGTAGCATGGCTGGAGGAAAATAAGGGACGTGTTCATCAGATGGGTCCTATCGACGATCTCACCTTCGTAGCTCGCCGCGGACAGATCTCCAGCGGCAAGGCATTTATGGGTAATCTTGCAGGCATCAAGCCTCTCGGCGACTCCAATACTGACGGATACGTTTCGGTTTTGGCTAAGGTCAAGGGGATCAAAAAGGCTATGGACGCTACCGTAGAATACGTTAAAGCAATGGCGACCGACATAGAGGACCAGTACGTCCTTATCATGCACAGCGACAGAGAAAAATACGCACACGAGTTAAAGGCGAAGCTTGAAGAAAAGATTTCCTGTCGTCGCATAGTCGTCAGCGACGTTTTCAGCGGTTGCGGCACCAATATCGGCCCGGGAATGATCTGCACATATTTTATGGGCGAGAGCGTTTCAAGTGATTCCTCCAAAGAAAAGGAAGCTTTGAATAATTGCATCGCTAATCTTTAACAAAAATAATAATAACGGATAATAAGTAAATGTTAAAAAGAATTGACGGATTGTACTTTGTAGACCTGATAAACAGTGGAGTCAAAAACCTTGACAGATACAGAAGTACACTAAACGACCTCAACGTATTTCCCGTTCCGGACGGTGACACGGGAACCAATATGGTCATGACTCTCAGATACGGATATGAAGCGGTAAGAAACACCAACGGCTCTCTTTCCGAAATATCCAGAATCTTTTCTACCGCCGCCGTTTTCGGCGCGAGAGGAAACTCGGGAGTTATCGTATCACAGTTTTTCAAGGGTGTCTCAGAGGCATTCGATGGATTAGATGACGCAGACAGCGAGGCGCTTTCCAAAGCGTTGGAGAACGGGTGCAAGGCGGCATACGCAGCAGTGGCAACTCCGGTGGAAGGAACAATGCTTACCGTTCTTAAGGATGCTTCTGTTGCGGTGTCAAAAGCGCTTCCATTAAACAGCATCGATGAAGTAATAAACATTTTCCTTGACGAGGCGCGCATATCTCTGCAAAACACTCCAAACCTCCTGCCCATTCTGAAAAAAGCCAGTGTAGTAGACAGTGGCGGAAGCGGAATCGTGTGTTTCTTTGAAGGCGTCAAGAAATATCTGGACGGAGAAACTATCGATCACGCAGATGACCAGCACGAGGAAAAATACGTTGATTTTTCAAAAATAAACAAGGACACCTCCTTTGATTACGGTTACTGCACCGAGGGGCTGATCCAGCTGAAAATGGATGCCTGCGATTTCGACCACTCCGCATTTACCCATCATCTTACCGAAATCGGAGAGTCGGTCGTATCCTCTCTTGAGGGCGACAAGGTCAAGATACACGTTCACACAAAGGATCTGGGACAGCTTATGTCTTTCTGCCAGAGCTTTGGAGAATTTTTGACGGTCAAAATAGAAAATATGACCGTGCAAAATCTTGAGAAATCACAGAATGACAATGAAGCTCAAAAATTCTTGTATTCTGAAGCCCGCGAATCTGGAAGCTTTGGCGTAGTGGCGGTCGCAACCAACGCATATATGCAACAAAAGTTTTTCGATATGGGAGCCGATGTGGTTATTTTAAGCGAGCTTGCTCCCTCGTCCCGTGATTTTTTGGATGCGTTCGAGCTTATAGATTCCAAAGAAACGATCATTTTCCCGAACTCCTCAAACTCTATCCTTGCGGCAGAGCAAGCGGGCGAGATGTATGAGGGCGGAAAAATACACGTAGCAAAAACCTCATCTGCGGCAGAGTGCTATGCGTCGCTTTCGATAATAGATTTCGATTCCGACACCCAAAGCGCCCTCGATCAGATAGAAGAAACGATTTCAAACATCTATCAGCTTTCGATATACCGCTCATCGGCAGACAAAAAATACGGAAGCAAAACTATCCGTGAAAACGATTATTTTGCTCTTTCAGGCAAAAAAATATTGAGCGTTGGCGAAGATATTGACACTGTTATGAAAGGCTCTGTCACAAAAACACTTGAGCAGGGCGAATATTATGTTGTGACACTGTTTTTCGGAAAGAACATTCCTGCCGAAAGAGCCGAGGCTTTTTGCGATAAAATATCCGAGCTTGGGTTCGACGTGGAGGTCTGCTCGGTATCCACTTTTGAAACATCATACGAATTAACTATAAATTTTGAATAACATTGGAGAAATATTATGAAAAAACTGTCTAAAGGCTTACTGGTTCTTTACGGTTGCTCGGGACTTGGCGTAAATATGCTTAATATGATTATGGGATCATATCTGGTTTCCGCTCTGCAGATCGGTGGTTTCGCCGAAAAAGATGTCGGACTTTGGACCTATCTCGACACAGACCTGATCATCCCATTCATTTGGGTATTTATCGGTTTTTTCGCCAAGGCTTTGGACGGAATTATCGACCTCCCCTTCGCAACCTTTGCGGATAAGCTCAAGACCAAGCTCGGCAGAAGAAAGACCGGTATCCTCATAGGCTTTATCCCCATGATGGTATCCTTCCTTCTCTTTCTCGTTACTCCCTTTGAGCCGGGATCTATTTTTAACGACGTAGCAAGCACTGTCTGGTACGGCGTGCTTCTCTGCTCGTTCTACACCTTCTACACTCTTACCATGCTTACCTACTACGCAACCTTCTCCGAGGTCTGCAGCAGCGAAAAGGAGCTTACCTTCCTTTCCAACACCAAATCTGTATTCGACGTAGTATATATGAGCTTGGTTTACGCGCTATTCCCCGTATTCGTAAACGTACTCGGCTTCAACGTGCGTAACGTAGCGGTAATGTTCTTCCCTCTCGTCTTCACTATGCTCATTCCCTTCTTCCTTCTCAAGGAAAATTACGAGGAGCAGCAAGAAATAAGAACCCTTACCCTTCGCTCCGCGCTATCCACCGCATTTAAGAATAAGACCTTTATCTATTGGATGTTCACATCCTCCATCACCGCTATCGGACTTCAGCTCTTCCTTGGCGGCATCAACGAGCTTTTCTCCAATACGGGACTTAACATGACCGTGGTTATGGCATCCTCCTTCGCTCCCGTTCCTCTTACCATTATGCTTTATAACTACTTTATAAAGAAAAAGGGACTTGGATTCGCATACAGATACGTTCTTCTTGTGTTTGCCGGCGGTATGGCTGTCATGCTTGCGTGTCTGTTTATCTCTCACCTACCCGCGCTTCTGCCCGAAAGCTCTCACATGCTCCCCGAGTTTGTGGTGAGCGCGCTTGAGTTCGTTATGAACAACAGTAGCACCATTCTTATGGTAATAGCACTAGTCGGCGGTATTGCGGTATCCTTCTCTCTCGGAGCATTCTTTGCGGTTACATATATGGTTCCCTCGCGTCTTGCTCAGCTTGAGTACGAGAGAAGCGGAAAGGGCGTAGCGCCCATGCTCTTCGCGGTTCAAGGACTCTTTGAGGGAATTGCGGCAGGTATCGCCACCGGCGTTATTCTGACCTTGCTCAAGCATTTTCAGCAGATCTGGCTCCTCCCCATTATCGTTATCGTTTGTTGCATCGTAGCGTTCATTATGTCCTTCAAGTTTGCAAGTGACGTTGCGTTCCTCGGCAAAAAAGATAAGTTTGCGGATGACGCTACGCTCCTCGGCAGGGAAAACAAGAAAGTCTAAATAAACGAGTGACCACGCTGATGATGTTAAACTTTTTTCGCTTATTCGGTCTTATAACCGGATACCCGTTCCAGCTTATCTTCTTCAAAAGGCGCACCTTTTACGAGGACAAGAAAAACACGCACCTATTTACGGGCGGCAAGCTGATAATTTCCAATCACTTCAGTATAGTAGACTATATTTTAGAGGCTTTCATCGTTTTCCCGCGAAGACTTAACCCTATTACCGCTGAATTTGCTTACGAAAACAAATTCTTCAACTGGGGAATGAAATACTTCGGTTGCATCAAGGCGGATAGGATTACCCGAAGCATGAAATTTATGGATCAAGCCGCTGAAGTAATCAAAAAAGGACAGCTCGTGCTGATATTCCCCGAGGGACACAACACGCCGGACGGAAAGATACACGAATTTAAGCATAGCTATCTCGTTATCGCTCACAGAGCTAAAGCGCCCATTATACCCATGGTGACCGACGGCGAATACGGAATCAAAAAAAGAGCTTCGGTAATCATCGGTCAAGAAATAGACGTTTCTCGTTTTTTTGATCCCGACAAGCGCACCCCCTCCCGCGAAGAACTTGAGAAAGCCAACGATTACGTGTTTGGAAAGATTCTCGAGCTTAGAGAAGAGCTTGAACGTCGCAAAAACAACAACAAAGGAGCTTCAAAATGATAATTACTGATATTATCACTCATCCTGCCTTCATTTGGTCAGTATTAGGACTCGCAATATCGGGGCTTGCGTTTTGGGCAACCAGCTACGTCGTTGCTTCCTATTGCGTATATGATCAGACTCTGCGGAACAAAAAACGCGAGTATTGGGGAAGAAATTTGCCCGAGGATATGAACGAAGACTCCCAAAAAATGTATGAGACCGGCATCGCCTGGAGTCAAGAAAACGTCCAATACAAAAAGGACGTACATATAGTCAATAACGGACTGAATCTTTACGGCGAGTATTACGATTTCGGCAGTGACAGGTGCGTTATGATCTTGTCGGGCAGAACCGAGTGTCTGATATACGGTTACTATTTTGCGATACCTTACGCTAAACACGACTTTAACGTGCTTGTGATCGATGCCCGTGCGCACGGTCTTAGCGACGGTGAATTCAATACCGTTGGATTTGAGGAAAGCGGTGACGACATCGCGTGGGTGAATTATTTGCAGAAAGATGTGGGTGTGAAATCAGTAATCTTTCACGGAATATGTATCGGAGCGGCGGGCGGTATGCTCGCGCTGACCTCTGAGAACTGTCCCGACTGTGTAGACGGAATAGTTACCGAGGGTATGTTCCCTAACTTTGGCGAATCGGTCAAAAACCACTTAATAGAAAGAAAAAAGCCGGTATTTATCTTTTTGGATATGATAAACGGCTGGATGAAGCACTACACGGGACATTCAATGAAAAAAGGTCCTATCGACGTCATTCACAAGCTTGACAAGCCTCTCCTTATGCTCCACAGCAAGGAGGACAGATATTCGACTCCCGAATTTGCCCAAAAGCTCTTTGACAAAGCGGGGTGTGAGAACAAAAAGCTGGTCTGGTTCGACCACGGAAAACACTCTTTTGTCAGAGTTAATAATACCGAGGGATACGACGCAGCTATTGCGGATTTCCTTGCCGACATATACAAGGACAAGGATTTAGCAAAGGAAGAAGCTTCCGTATAAATCGAACTAACACAAAAACACCGTTGGATATAGCTCCAACGGTGTTTTTTGTAAATTTTATTTACCAAGATATTCTTCAAGAGTAATTCCCTTTTCGTGCATTTCAGTAGCGGCGGCAATACCAACGTAGCGGTAATGCCAGGATTCGTAGGAATAACCTGTAACGTCAGTCTTATTCTCGGGGAAACGGAGAATAAATCCGTATTTGTGGGCGTTTTGGCAGAGCCAAGTATAAGCCTTTGTCTCCGCAAAGCCCTTGTCGTAGGGGTTGTTCGGAGTTTCGCTGCCATAGTTCCAAAGGCCTTCCATTTCAGTGGTTATAAGGTCGAGGCAAAGTCCCGTCTGATGCTCGCTTGTTCCGGGGTATGCGGAGTAGGTGAGAACGTACTCCTTTACCTCGGCATCACTCCAAGCAGGGTGAGCCGCGCTTTCTGCGGAGCAGTAACGGTCAAACAAGGTTTTCTGATAATCGTAGGTTCTGTATCCGCTTGTGATAGTTACACCGTGGATTCCTTCCGCCGCCATAGCGTCCAGCATATCGATTGCCGCCTCTGTCGTGGTTTTGTTAAGCTCTATATTCTTGCCTCCGGTGGTGTAGCTTTTGTCAACGACCACAAGGTCTTCGGGGACGTAGCTCTTATCGACCGTATTCTTTTTATTAACTAAAATCAAATACATACTTTCGCTCTCGTTACAAGATACCAGCGAAAACGCAGAGAGCATTATCACCGCCATCAACAATATACTTATATACTTAAACTTCATTTTCTCTCCTATATCCTCGCTTTAGTCTCTATCATAAAGAAGTACGGCGAGGTGGCACTGTTGATTATTTTTACT
The DNA here is from genome assembly GCA_045638125.1 of Eubacteriales bacterium. GTDB lineage: Bacteria > Bacillota > Clostridia > Oscillospirales > CAG-272 > SVTX01. The sequence continues at coordinate 20,563 of JAZUAS010000094.1, forward strand.
TTTGTTACGCAGACCTTAAAGCGGCTGAGTCCTTCAAAATATTCTTCAAGCATCTTGCCCTCAAGGTCGCCCTCTGGGTGTCCGGGATAAACGGCGATATTCAAGATCGCATCCTTGTCAAGAAGCTCGATAGCCGCCTCAACGGCAGGCATAGTGGTTTCTCTCATGGTGGTTATGGTCTTATCTCCACCGGGGAGCCAACCTAGATTGAACATTCCCGCCTTGATAGGCTCTTTGACGTAGTTTTTTACGTTGTGATGCGAGTCGCAGATAAGGGTATAGTTGTCGGGGCATCCTGCCGCCTTGAGATTCTTGGCAGTGGAGTCAACCGCAGATTGCTGAATATCAAAGGCGTAAACGTGACCGCTCTCGCCAACGGTCTTGGACAAAAACTCGGTATCGTGTCCGTTGCCCATGGTAAAATCCACGCACACGTCTCCCTCTTTTAGGTGGGTCAAAATAAACTGCTTATGCAGGTCAAGTAGATCTATCATTACGATTATATGCCAAAATGCGGCATCCTTTCTTATTTTCCGTTCTTATGTATATCCGAGCGCAAGAATTTTATAGAACGCTCTACCGAATCCTTGGAGTTGTACCAAGGCTCCTCGTCATATCTGTAATCGAATTTTTTGCAGAACCAGCTAACGTCGTCCTTCAGCTCCTCAAGGTATCTCTCCTCAATAGCCTCTACCTGCTTTGCAAACTCCTGAACCTTCTTTTTGGGAAGCTTGCTCTGACCGTACTGCAAGAACTTCTTGTAGTGAGGTAGGCAGAAATAGGGTTGTGCATCAAGCTTCCCCGAAAATTCGGGATCGGTATTCCAAAGAAGAACTGCGGTCTCCACCATGTGTTCGAAATTAAAGGATATACGGTCACAAACGTAACAGGACCCCTCAAGCTCTCCAATGCGCTTAATAGGTTTCGATCCCGTACCGCCGCCAAATCCGCCGTCACGAAGTTCCTTTTTAAGCTGATCAAGGTGGCTTTCAAGAGTCAATGCCATACCAAGACGGTTCTTTCGAACAAACATCATATCGTAGTGAGTACGGCAAAATCCCGTCTTATTTGTCTTTATGCGGACGTCGGGCTCCATCATAGACGCGCCGAGGATAAGCTCCAGCTCGTCGTTTTCAAGCTTATTATAAAGGGCGCAGAAGGGGCAACCGCAGCTTTTGTCTGCCGCGGAGGCTTCAAACGCCTCGTTGACGGGTATGGTATATATCTGTTCCATAATTTATCCTTTCACTTCGCAGAATTTATTACAAAATCCTATTGAAATCGAGCAATTTTACTGTTATAATTATAATATATTATTTTATCATAAATTCAGCATTTTTTCAAGTGCAAATTTACAAATACGGAGATTTTTTATGATACTTCTGGAAAACGTTACAGAATTTAATATCGGGGCGCTTTCCTGTGTAAAAATAGAGGGGGCTTCGCTCTTTGACGTAGGCAAAACCTTTGACTGCGGGCAAAGCTTTCGGTTTGATCCCGTTACCGACTCGTCTCACGAGCTTGAGTTTGCAGGCTGCGCCTATGGCAAATATATATCGGTGGCACAGGACGGAAGCACTCTCTACATATACAACGCAACCGCAAAAGAATATGAGAACGTGTGGAGAGCCTATCTCGGTCTTGACCGCAATTACGGTGAGATAAACAGAGACATTTTAGCGCTCTCGGATAATCCCGCCCTTATGAGCGCGGTCGAAAACGCCTCGGGCATAAGAATTCTTCGCCAAGACCCTTGGGAGGCTATCTGCTCATTTATAATCTCCCAAAATAACAACATTCCGCGAATCAAAAAGCTTGTAGCCGCACTTTGTCGCGCCGCAGGAGATAAGATCGACGTATCCGACCTGTGCGGACATATTGCAGATGCTCACAAAACCGCCGAGGGACATTTTTACAGCTTCCCCTCCCCCGAAAGAGTGCTTTCTCTCGGAATTTCGGGACTTGCAGACTTAAAAACGGGTTTTCGGGCAAAATACATCTTTGACGCGGCGGAGAAAATGGTCGGAGGCAAGACCGACCTCGAATTTTTGGCAAATTCCGACACCGAGGAGTCCATAAAGCACCTTTGCGAGGTCAAAGGTATCGGTCCCAAGGTAGCGAGCTGTGCTCTGCTCTTTGGCTTTGCCAAGCTTGATGCCTTCCCCATAGACGTTTGGATAAAAAAGGTCATGGCAAAATATTTTGACAAGGATTTTGACCCCGCAAGTCTTGGCGAGTACGCCGGTATCGCCCAGCAGTATCTTTTCTATTACGAAAGATACCTTCAGAGTGAAAATGGAGACTGATTATGAATATAGATGAAAAGATTGAATTTTTGCGCCGTCGCCATCCCGCGTTCGGTCGCAAGGTGATGCACGATGTAGATGCCAAGGGCAACGAATTTTGTGAGATCATCTATCCCAACGAAAACAATCCCACAATGCCCATAGCGGTAAGCGTCAGCGACAAGGGTTGTCTCATTTCGGTGGGACAGATAAGCCACGTCACGGGGGAACAGCCAATCTCTCCCGAGCAAGCGGCATCAGCTATCGATGATATTATTTTGGACAGAATAGTTTTCGTCCTCGGTTATGCGGATAACGACGACATTGGCTCGGGCTCACCATTTATGACCGACCTATACGCCATCACGGGCGGAGAGGACGATATGAGCGACCTGCTTGAAAAGTTCATTGCAAAGATCAGCACACCCGTCAAGGGAATCAGACGCAAGCTGACCTATTTGAAGGGCAGATTCATCATCACAAATTTTTCAGGAAGTGAAAACAGAACTATTGTAAGATAGTCCTCGCTACAACACAGATTTGAAAGGCAAAAACATGGAAGGCAAAAACTTGGCAACTTCTAGAAATCTTGGTGCAAAAGGCACCAAGGATATGACACAGGGCGGCATATATTCGCAAATCATCTACTTTGCCCTCCCCATTATGCTCAGCCAGGTGTTTCAACAGCTCTACAACACTGCTGACTCACTTATAGTCGGGCATTATCTCGGCACTGATGCTCTGGCGGCGGTCAGCTCATCGGGAACACTGATATTTTTACTTATCAGCTTTTTCAACGGCACCGCTATGGGTGCAGGAGTGGTAATATCAAGATACTTTGGCGCAGGAAATCGCGAAAACGTTTCAACGGCAATACATACTAACATCGCTTTCGGTCTTGTCAGCGGAGTCTTCCTCACCGTCGTTGGCGTCGCCTTAACCCCCACGTTTCTCGTGTGGATGCAGACCGACCCCGACGTGCTGCCCGAGGCTATCGAATATTTCAGATATTATTTTCTCGGCTCGATAGGACTCGTAATGTATAATATCTGCCGCGGTATTATGAACGCGGTAGGAGATAGCAAGCGTCCTCTTTACTATCTGATCTTCTCGTCGGTGCTTAATATCGTGCTTGACTGGCTTTTCGTAGGCGTGTTCGGGTGGCAGGTATGGTCTGCGGCGGTTGCAACGGTAATATCGCAAATGGCAAGCGTGGTTCTTTGCATGATATATCTCTGCAAAAAGGGGAACGTCTTTTCAGTTGAGATCAAAAAACTCCGTTTTCACGGAGATATGCTCCGCGAGATCATAAGATACGGTCTGCCATCGGGCGTTCAAAATTCGGTTATAGCATTTGCTAACGTTATCGTGCAGACACAGATAAACGGCTTCGGCAAATTCGCTACTGCGGCTTACGGTACACACGCCAAAATAGAGGGATTTGCATTTCTGCCAATGATGAGCTTCAACATGGCGACCACCACCTTCATCAGCCAGAATCTGGGCGCAAAGCAATACGACCGAGCAAGAAAGGGTGCAAGATTCGGAATACTCTCCGCCGTTATATTGGCAGAGCTTATCGGAGTCATAATATACTTCACAGCACCCCATCTCGTCGGAATGTTTGACGACAATGCCGAGGTCATAGCCTTAGGTGTTAGGCAGGCTCGCACCGCATCACTGTTCTACTGCCTTTTGGCGTTTTCACACGCCGTAGCCGCAGTATGCCGAGGTGCAGGTAAAGCCTTTGTGCCGATGTTCGTAATGCTCTCGATCTGGTGCGCGGTCCGTATTGTATATATCGCACTGGTGACCTACTTCTTCCATGACATAGGCCTGATCTACTGGGCATATCCCATCACTTGGGGCATAAGCTCTATAATATATCTGATCTACTATAACTGTTCAGACTGGATCCACGGGTTTGACAAGGAGAAAAACAAAGCATAAACAAAAAGCGATCGGCGTCAAAGGCTTGACACTGATCGCTTTTATTATACATTAGTGATCAATTATACGTTTCGAGGCAGTTTGGTCGTCAAATCTCCAAGATGATCGACACGACTTGTATAAACCGCGCTAAAAATGCCGTTTTCATACTCAAAGAGGCTGATCGACGCATTAGCAGTCCACGGGATCTTTGACATATCGCAAACGTCAAGTCCTGCCGCCGCGGTGCAGACTGCGCGTATGGGAGTGGCGTGTGTGGCTATACAAACGGTTTTGCCCTCATTCTCTGCTGCTATCGCACCAAGCGTTGCTAAAATGCGAGACGAAAGCTCGGCAGGGCTTTCTCCGCCCGTGCATCTGGCATGTCCGATGTCGCTTTTCCAGACAGAAAAAGCCGTGGAGTATTCCGAGTCAAGCTCATCAAAGGTCTTGCCCTCCCACTCGCCGGCAAATATCTCGCGCAGTCTCTCGGTAGGTATTACGTCAAGACCGCGAGTCTTTGCCACTGGAATAGCGGTCTCAAACGCTCTTTTGAGGTCGCTGGCATAGATCGCATCAATATGCTCATGCTTCAAAGCCTCGGCACACCTTTCTGCTTGACGCTTGCCAAGCTCGGTCAATGGAAAATCCGAGTGACCCGCAAATCTCTTTTCGTTGTTTGCCACGCTAAAACCATGGCGGATCATTATAAATCTTGTCATTATTTTAGATAAAGGGTCTTCTGTCCAGCACAAGCTTTAAGGGTTTGTCGGATTTCAACTTACCGGGGAAGGTCTGCTGAAGCTCGGCAAGACAGCAAGCCATACCGAAAAGGCAGTGAAGATCCTGGAAGCCGTCATTGAAGCCATTATACTCAAAGTAATCGTCCTTTGTCATATTGGCAACGTACTTGACCGCAAAATCCTCAAGGCACTCGATAGCCTCGTCGTGGCGATATGTGGTCTGGCGCATGGCGCGTGTCATGCAATATACCCAGTCGATCTCGATAAATCCGGCAGACTTACCGAAATTGGGGGGCAGAATCTTATCCTTATAAAGCTTAATGCAGCTGTCGATTACCTTTTCGGGGTAAGGCAGGGGCTGCTTTGCGTATTCGTGGTTGAATAGATAATGGAAGCCTGCCGCCATGTACTGGAAGAATACCGCCTTTCCGTCTACCTGCATTACGTTTCCGTTCATGGGCGCCTCAGATGGTATTCCCGTCTTCCAAAATCCGGTCTCGGGATCACAATTTTCTCTGAACCACTCAAAATAGTTCTCGGAAAATTCGGGAGTGATCTCGTCGGAGTTTACAAGAGCGGCGTATACGCCTGCTCCAAGGTGCGAGTCTCGCCAAGGATTAGTCACCCAGCGAGTGTCCTCTTCAAGGAAACGGAAAAGCTCCTCGCGGTCGAGATATTTATGAAATTCCTTTATGGAATAAAGCGGCTTCGCATCAAAAAGCTGGAGCGCCGCAGTACAATGAGCAACGGTATGGTAGGGGTGATGGGTCTTTTCATGGAAAAGTCCTGTCTCGGGATCCTGCATTGATTGAATTGCCTCAATGCGAGCCTTTCTCGTCGCGTCATCGCAGTAAAAGTCGTTGATCGTGTAAAGCAGATTCATAGCGTCGGCACAACCGTATTCGTTCTTGCCCATTCCACGGTCGCCCTTTTCGTCCCTAAAAAACCAACGGCGGTATTCGCCGGGTCTTCCCTCGATCTCATGTGCTTTAACTGCCGCCTTTATGCCGTCAATAATTGGCTGTATGTTTAATTCCTGCATAACAAACACCATCCTTTGTTTTTTTTGCGATACTTCGCCGATCTTACTTTTATTGTAACAAAACCGCGCCGCCAAGTCAAGGGAATATACGAAAAATGTTAAAAAACAATTACAACAACAAGGCTGATTTGCCCTATTGTTGACAATCCGTATAATGTATGATATAATTTCTATTAGAAAGTCTTACATGAAAGGAGGCATACCATGGACAGATTCGACCCCGAGCAGAATCCGAGCATAAAATCCGCTCTGCCTTATATCAGAAACGTCTACACCTCGCTTTTTGCGTCCTTGACCGCGCTTGTATACTCTTTGATCCTTTACGACGGCTACACGCGCACTTACATAGAATACGAGGTAGACCTGCGCTACCCCGTAAAGGTCATTCTCGTCACGCTTTTGCCCTTGGTCATAGTAGCCGCAGTTGCCATCGTTTACGATTATTTTGACAACGTTGACCTTTTCAACAAACGCGACTATTTTGAATCAAAATCAAAAAAGCCCTTGATAGCGCGATATCCATATACGATCGGGTTCGCCATATCAATGCTTTTTTGCACACTTCTGTTATCAAAAAGCCTTCATTTTGCTCTAACCTTTTATTTTCCAAATCTCAATATCGCAGTAGCGAGATTTTTAGCGGTAGCGGCTATGGCAACGCTCAGGTTGTTTCAGATATGGTCGCTTCAGGACAAATGGGAGACCGAGATCGAAAACCCACTGTTCGTAGAAAAGGCTTTGTTCAAGAGAAACCGAGATATGTACGCCTTCAAGCCGCACCAGATAATACTCCAGCCTATCGGATATTTCTTTGCCTTTGGCGCGCTCTGCGTATTCGTCAGCTACCTCTCTTTCCCGTATCTTATATTTAGCGCAATCATTTCGGGGCTTAACATCATCATATCCCCCGAGTTCTGGTGGATCATATTCAGCATACCGCTCATTATCGCGGCTGTGATCTACACCGTAAGGTTCTTGCACAATTCGTGGAAAAGAAGAATCCTTCTCAAAAGGCTCGGGCAGATGGAAAGTGAAAGAATCGCAACAGTCAAAATAAACGGTGCCAAATATCTCAGTGCAACCTTTACTCATCTTCCGCTTTCGGTGGAGATAACCGATAACGCGGGTGAGGTCTACCACTGTCTCGTAGTAACAAACGGTGCGATCAACGCGCCCATCTACTTCAAAACCGACGAATATATGGTAGAGCACGGATTTCATCTTCGCGGTGGCGGACTTGTGGCAAGAGGCGGTAGCTTTGGACAGATCGTTGACGTAAGCAAAATGGGCGGCAAGGAAAATCCGACCAACTTAATCTTTGGCTTCCGCACCGCTCACAAGCTGTGCTTTCCCGAGGGTGAAGGCAACAAAGTGGTCATTTTAAACCCCACACCCACAACCGCATTTGCCGTTGATGGGCGCGATTACCGTCCCATCGACACCGGCGAGAATATGGGTAATTATACCATTTACACCGCATCGGGGCTTTTCAATCACATTGAGAGGCAGAGCCGCAAGGATAATTACAGATATGATTATTAATAGTGTTTTCGGACATCCGGTTAACGTGGTTGTCTGACAACATTAAAAAGTGGAGAATTTCTCCGCTTTTTGTTATTTCCCTATAAACATCTGCGTCCAGTATCTTCCGCTTGATGCGTAACCAACACCGATATGAGTAAAGGACGAATTAAGTATGTTGGCTCTGTGTCCCGAGGAGTTCATCCACGCGTTGACCACCGCCTGTGGAGTTGCCTGCCCTCTCGCTATGTTTTCTCCCGCGCTTCTGTACGTTATACCAAAGCTCTTCATCATCTGAAATGGGCTTCCGTAGGTGGGACTTGTATGTGAGAAATACTTATTATCTCTCATATCCTCGGACTTGATCCGTGCCACTCGACTGAGCTGCCAATCGTACGTCAGCTCCTTCAAGCCGTTCTCTTTTCTTATCTCGTTGACAAGTCTTACGACCTCTTTCTCAAAATTCAACACCGACGAATCGGTCACGGGTATGTTCAACACCTGACCCGGATAGATCAGATCGGAATTTTTGATCTGGGGATTTGCACTTTTGATCTCAGCGAGTCCCACCTCGTATCTTACCGCGATCTTCCACATGCTGTCACCCTTGACCACGGTATAAGTCTCGGCAGCCGATGCGCCAACGGCAAATGCTACAATCATTATCGCGCATAAAACAAACGCTAACAGTTTTTTCATAGTTTACCTCCTTTTCGCCGCCCTACGGCGGCGCAAAACATTGATGAAGCTTGCTTTTTGCAAGCTTCGCGCGTGAAAAAGTTAATTACCTGTAAATGGGAAATCACCTTCACGCAAACCTCCTTTTATATAAACTGCCGCCATTGATAATTCTATCATTGGCATATTAATTATAACAGATTTGGAGGCTCTTTTCAAATGCAATAGTTGGTAGAGGTGGAGAATTCAGCTTATGTCAGCATTTATTAGTGAGATATGCGGCGATATATTACATAATTTGAGAAATTCACAAAAATTACCGCCCTGAAGCTTAATTTCAAGGCGGTAAGCGTTATATGAGATTACACCAAAAACATCAAATGGTAATATAAGTATTAAGATACTCTCTTTTTGTTTCCTCGGGCAGAAGACTTCCTCCCGTTGCCCATGCAATATGGGTGGCATTATTGAGCTTGTTTTCATCGATTTCATGCTCGGCACAATATTCTCGCGCATTTTCGTATTTAAAAAACCCTACGACACCCGAGAATGCCGCACATCCCGACGGCTCAACGATGATATTCTCGCTCTTATCAAGCAGACGCATATAGTCGTAAAGTCTGCCGTCCGCTACCGTAAAATCACCCGAGAGGTGGTTTGTCATAATGCGTGTCACAAGGCTCGAAGGACTTGCGCAGGCAAGACCGTCGGCAGCGGTAAGTCCGTGTATGCCAAAATCGTGTACGTTAGCTTTTTCAAATTTTTGAGTAGCAATACCCAACAAAACCGAGGGATAAAGCGTAGGTTCGACGAAAAAGCAATGAACACAGTCGCCGTAAATCCTTTTCAAACCGTATGAAACACCTCCGGGTGCGCCGCCGACTCCTGCAGGCAGGTAAACTATGAGAGGGTGATCCCCGTCAACCTGTATTCCCTGCTCATCAAGTTGGTTTTTAAGTCTCTTTGCCGCCACGGCGTAACCCAAAAAGAGGTCCAATGATTTCTCGTCGTCCACAAAATGGCTTTTGGGGTCTGCATCGGAATTTTTTCTTCCTTCCGCAACTGCTCTGGAGTAATCGTCAGCATATTCTATGACCTCGACTCCGCGAGAGCGCAAAAGCTCCTTTTTCCACTGCTTTGCGTCTGCTGACATGTGAACCTTGACCTTAAATCCTAAAGCCGCGCTCATAATTCCTATCGACATCCCGAGGTTTCCCGTAGACCCGACCTGCACTGTATATTTGCCAAAAAACTCTTTAAATTCAGCACTTGCCAACTTGGAATAGTCGTCGTTGACGGTCAAAAGCCCATTTTCAATAGCAAGAGTTTCCGCATGTTTTAAGACCTCATATATGCCTCCTCTCGCCTTGACAAGCCTGCAATTGCCAGATGGCTGTCCATTTTAAGGAAAAGTCTACCCAAAATTTGAACGTCGGCATACTTTTCAAGCTGATCCTGCATTTTTCCAATCTCGCGCAGGGGCGATTCGATAAGACCGCCTGTCTTCTCGGTCTCCGGAAATCTTTCTCTGATAAAGGGTGCGAATCTCGCCAGTCTCTGTTCTGCGTCGGCTATGTCCTTGTGGGACACGGCAAGCTGAGAAAGTCCGTCAACCGTCTCAAAGGGCATTTTATATGGGTTTATCCACAGAGTTTCGCACTCTGAAAGTACTTCCTTTATTGATTCATCTTTTTCATAGTTGTATTTCATATTTCACCTCGAAAAATTGACAATTTATTATACTACTAAATCTTACGCTTGTCAATTATAAAAATCGGACATGGAAAAGCCGTTTAATAAGTTAACAAAACACCCACAATAGCAAGTCAAAAACAAAGCTCTACGTTATGATAAATTTCTTACAGCCCTATTTTTTGTTAATCTTTTTCGACCGTTCTCCGATGTTTTTCGGCTGATAGTTAAGCTCGTTTACTGCAATGACCGTAACAAACGCCTTTGGGTCAGTCTTTTTAATATGATCCATCAAGAGCCTGTATTCGTTCTTGTCCACGATCACCACCGCCTCGCGGCGCACAACCTTGTCGTATGCGCCGATACTCTCGTATAAAGTCGCTCCGCTATGAAGATCGTGAAGAATATAATCGACTATCTCATCAAGCTTCGACGAGATAATGCAAACTCTGCGCTTGATATTTAGTCCGAAAATAAATTTGTCAACCAACAGTCCGCTGAAATATGTACCCAACACACTGATAACTACGATCTTGTAGTCGCCGTTGCAATAAAATGCAGAGGTCAGCGCCACTGCGATTCCGGAAACAGAAACCGCGGTACCAAGTCCCATTTTCAGATACTTGCTCATGATCTTGGCGACTATATCAAGTCCTCCGGAGGAGGCATTCAGCGAAAAGAGTATCGCCATAGCTATTCCCACGATGAGAATGTAGCAAATTGTATCCAAAAGCGGATCATTTGTCAAGGATTCAAAATTCGGGAAGGCAAACTCAAATACCCCAAGCGAAATAGGTACGATGATCGACGCATAGACAGTCTTTGCTCCAAATTCACGTCCTACCAGGATAAATCCGAGAATCAGCATTATGATATTAAATATCAACGAATACACCGATATCGGTATCTGCGGCCAGAAATGATTTAAAAGCAGTGCCACCGCCGATCCGCTTCCGATAGCGATATTCAAGGGCAACATAAAAAAGTATATTGCCGCTGCCGCCAAAATTGCGCCGAAGCTTATAATTGAATACTCTTTTAAAATTCGTTTGAACATAAAAGTTCCTTTCGATGTCAATTTGAATAAGAGGCTTGGAGCATTACCGATCCCTACCATACCTATTAATTATACTCTCAAAACCGATTTAATTCAAGAGCTTTTCACAAAAAAGCAGACAAAAGTCTGCTTTTTTATTTTGAAATTTCATTTCCCCAAGCATAAGCCGACACGAGTGATGCACTAAGCAACGCTCCGCCGAGAATATCACTGAACCAATGCACGCCAGAGATAAGTCGTGCCACCACCATAAATGCAGTAAAAACGATAATTGTGATCGTGACCGTCCATTTTAATATTTTATTATTTGTCCGCTCTTTGAATTGCATTATTGCCGTGGGCATCACGCACATAACCAGCATCGTGGTTGACGAGGGGTATGACGCTTCAAGGACTCCGTCTATCAACACGGGTCTGTAATTTACAACTACAAATTCAAATAAGACGTACGCCGCTATCACAGCTACATAAAAGCCTCCGAGAACGAGAATGCTTCGGTCTACCTTTAGAAGGCTTTTGCGCCTTATCCACTGTATAAGCCCCAAGATTGCAAAACCAAATGCAACGGCAAAGGGTAAAAGCCCCAGCCAATCGGTTAGGGTATAGATCCACATATGTACCCCCGTCAAGTTATGCATATATCCGTTCAAGGTTGCAAATCCAACCGCTGAACCGTTAGTGCCGATCGCCTGCACGTCAACGAAGCGAACAAGCACCGTCCAGACCACAAACGCCACAAAGGCTGCGACAGATACAAATAATAATTTTCTGTTTTTCATAAATGATCCCTCTCTGTTACCTGTTTTAAATACAGTATACAGAGAAAGGCAAGAAAAGACAAGAAACAGGGCGTCACAAAAGCGACACTGTCCGTCACGTCAGCGTTTTATTACGGTTATAACCTTTATTACAAGCAAAACGAATGCAAGGCAGGCGGGATAAGGCTGGAGACTTAAAGTAAACAACAACACCAGCACCACGCCGAGAGCTAACGATGCCACAGTTTTGATTTTCGTCCAAACCACGGCTTGGCAATTTTGTAGGACCAAGGTTACTACGCCCAGCATCGAAAGAACAATGATAAAAGTGTAAAATATGACCGCCTGATAGGATTCTACTCCCGTCAGCTCCAAAAGCGAGACCGAATGAACTACCGTTCCCCCTCTTTGAGCAAAAAGCGGGAGAAAAATGAGCATTACCGCACTTATATCCAGCAAGCCGAAAATGAGATCTCTAAAACTCTTTTTCTTATTCTCTCCGTCGGCTTGTGCAAGCTGGATTGCCTCGTCGGTGGAAAGAAGCTCGTCTATCGTTACCGAAAAATATTTCGCTATCGCTTTGAGCGATTCGATATTCGGATACCCCCTGCCCGACTCCCACTTGGAAATGGCAGTCCTCGACACAAAAAGCACCTCTGCAAGCTCCTCTTGCGTAATTCCCTTTTGTTTTCTTAATTCCTGCAGTTTTTCATTAAATTCCATAACTAACTTAATACCTTGTTTATAATCTGCGTTTTCGGAAGCAAGCATAACACTTGTCACCACTCAATTTAATATAATTATTGTATCACAGTTATATCATAAATTCAAGTGAAGAATCGTCACACTGTAATTTTGTAACCACACATTACTCAAAATTACGTAAAAAGCCCAACGCTTACGCGTCAGGCTTTTCAAAACCTTCAATTATTAACGGTGTCAGATCCAACCCAAGGATTTTGACAACGTAATGAAAACAAACATCGTCACCACCGAGAGCAGAGTTCCCAGCGTGATGATCTCGCCAGCCAGTTCGTAGTCCGCCTCGTAATTCTGCGCCATAGCGTAGCTGGAAACGGCATTAGGCGTTGCAAAAATAGCGATAAGTATCGCCATTTCAAGCTTATCAAAGCCCAAAAGTGCCGAAAGAGAGATCATAAGGGCGGGAATGATAACAATTTTGCCAAGCACCGAAAGACCAGAAAGCTTTATGTTACGGAGCATATTGCCAAATTTCAAGTCACCGCCTAAAACCAAAAACGCAAAGGGCGTAGCAATAGATTTGATATTAAAGAGCGTGGTGTCCACCATTTCGGGAAGCTCAAATCCTATATAGTTTCTTATAAGCGAGAAGATAAGACCCGAAACACCGCCAATTATCAAAGGATTCTTGACAATTCCAAGCAAAGCCGACTTCAAGTTCTTGCTTTTCGAGTCGCTGAACACATAAAGAGAGATAACGGAAAGCATATTGATAACGGGAACGTAGAATGACGCCAAAACCGCCGCCAGCACCGCACCTTTTTCTCCACCGATACTAAGTCCGAGCGGAACGCCAAACAGCAAGAAATTCGAGCGGAACGTGCCTTGAATCATAACACCTATTCTATTTTTGTCCTTAATAAACAGAGGAACAATAAGGAAAAGCACGCCGCAAAGTCCGCATGCGCAAAGGCAGGCGTAAATGATCAGCTTGCCGTTGAAAACCTCAAAAATATTTGCAGTTGCTACGTTGTAGAACAAAAGCACAGGCAAAAAGCACTTGAAGCAAAGGTTGTTTGCGACCTTTAAAAAGCTTCCATCCCACAGTTTTAGTTTGGTCAGCGCGTAACCCAACATTATCAACAAAAAGATCGGCACAACCACGTTGCAGGAAAACATTAAGTTCCCCATTAATTCTTCTATTCTCATGAAATCACCTTCTCAATAAAAATCAACGACATATTATAGCACAAACATATACATTTTGCAATAGAAAATTGGAAATTTTTCGACGAAAAACACTGTATTTTCTTCTAATGTAAAACAAATTAAAATCTCTCGTGAATAAAACATCCTAAAACAGGCTCGAACCTAACGACATACGCTCGCAAGCGAGCTTTCCGAGGTCGCAGAGCGACGCTCGCCCATAATCCGCACAAGCGCGGAGATTGGGTGTTGGTGAAAAGCACAACGAGAAGGAGCCAGAAAAAAGGGTACCGCGTGTGCGATACCCTTTTTTCTGTGCTCATGAGATAAACTTGCAACTCTATCTGTTCTTATTGGTCAGCTTTAATTATCTTATATAAATGCACGATATTCAGATCTTCTTCCATATCAAGTCCGTGAGAACCGCAATTGCCGTCTATTTCGTGACACCCGTGATCCATAGCAAATCCAACCAAGGTGCTGTGTGACTTCCAATGCTCCGAAATCATCTCGCAGAACAGACCAAATGTTCTTACGTTATCTCGAAGCTGATCCAGTGCTTCAGCACTTTCTGGTCCGAACTTATGCATATACGCATCATAGTTACCGTTATATACGGCAATAAAATCATAGGTGTCCGAAATTATCAGCTCGGCGGCTTTGGCATTTACCTGCTCTATAGTATCATATATAAAATAATCCATATCTCGACTCAAGAAAATTTTCGACATACTATCCCCTGCCGTAGAAACTATAGCCGCCTTTTTTTTGCTACGTATTAAAGCGTCGAAAATCGTATCTATCACTATGATCGGCTTGACATACGTTCGTATACCGTGAATCTCGGGCTGCACGCCTGTGTACATAGTTCCGAAACACACGGGCGTAACTGAAGGCATGACTGTACAAAACGGGACATCTATATCCGTTTTTGCTTTTGCCTCTGCAAACATTTGAGGATATTTTTCATATATCCATTGAGCAATAGCATCGGGATTGTACATAAAAATCCTATCCGCTTTTTTATTGCCGAGCTTTTCATTTATATATTCGCACAAGTAGGTATTCGGTGCCGCCGCACATTCGGGCGGTTCAATTCCCATAGCGTAAGACAATGCCGCACATAATGAGTCAAGCGAATTTTGATTTATCATTTTTATTCTCCTCCACCGCATACAGAAGATATTTTTCTCGTCATATACTTCTCAACATCGGTTTTTATTTTCTCCGAAATATTCATAGGAACACCAAAATCGACTGAATTTGCAAAATGCTCGCTAAACTCAGCAATTATTTTCAGATCTTCCAAAAGTTGTATGTCAGAAATCATTTCAGATCTATCATATCGCGTGTGGATCGATCCAATATTCGACGGCGCATATCGTGCAAAGGAAACTGCTGGAACGTCATAATATACGAACGAATTAGAATCACTCGATCGTATTGCATGGCGAATTGATGCGGGAAAACCGTGTTTTGCAAAAAAGTCGGCCAAGAAATCCGTCATTTCTTCATTGACACAAGAAAACGCAACGAATTCCCCCATAACAGAGCCCAACATATCAAGATTAATATTGAGCACCGTGTTTTTTAATTCGTCTTTGTGCATACGGCAGTATTCCAAAGAACCAAGCAATCCGCGTTCTTCACTTCCGCACCATAATAACCGAATACGACGCTTATGAGGTATTGAGGAAAAATACTCGGCAAGATATAAAAGTCCGATGCAGCCCGACATATTATCATATGCCCCCGTGGAAAGGGCTGTAGAATCATAATGTGCCGAAATAACTATAGTTTCATCAGTTTTTCCCTCAAGATCCAATATCACGTTAGAGGATTCACCTATATATTGTGTGTGTTCAAGAATGATCTCGGCAATTTTGCCTTTCCCTTTCACAATATCAAATGCATCGTCAACGTGAATATTAACAGCGGGAATACGATTTTCTTCTTGAATTGTAAATCGAATTTCTTTTTGGTCAATATCCCTGTCGTTAAAGTAAAGATTTCCGTTATATGTAATAACTCCTATGGCTCCGTTTGCAACCAACTTATCATAAATGGCATACCCAAGTGCATTATCCAAAAAGACGATTTTATCCTTGCACATTTTAAGAGAAAGGTTATCCGTGCCACGAAGATAATAAAGCTCCGCTTTAACGGCTTTGTTCGCCGCGCCCCAATAACCAGTGCATGGAATATCTTTACCGTCAACAGTCAGCTTTGCGACCTTTGTATCATACATTGTCACGCCGAAGGACTCTTTTTTAGCGCAAAATCCATTTTGCTCACAAACCGACGTCAAGTATTCTGCACATCTCTTTTCTTCCTTTGAGCCGCCTGTTCTTATATAAGCTGTATCCAAAAGAATTTTATTTATTGTTTTACCATTCATATCTCACACCACATTAATATCTACAAATAATCCAATTTAAATTTATATTTTAGCCAAACAAGATGATTATATCACAAATTCAGAAATTTTTCAAGTATAAAAATAACACAAAGTAAGTTTTTAAACCAAATATATAGCAAATCCGAAGTGGGATAGCGGGTTGGACATATTTAAGAGTTCTTCAGGGACTCAGAACCCTCACGTGCGCTGAAATTCAACTTAAGTCAAAGTAACTTTTGCGCACGTCGAATACCGCCGCCTCGCGGGGTAACGGGTTCAGAGTCATGAGAATACATAGACAAAAAGAAAAGCAGAGTAGCGTTGCTACTCTGCTTTTCTTTTTGTGGTGCACCTTCAGGGACTCGAACCCGGGACCCACTGATTAAGAGTCAGTTGCTCTACCAACTGAGCTAAAGGTGCAAACTGGCTCCCCCTGTTGGGCTTGAACCAACGACCCCTTGATTTAGTTAGCGTTACAACCTCATCAAAGAATCTCTTAATTTTAAGCCCTATGAGTTGGGGAACTCATATATTCTTTACTCGTATATTATAGCATCTTTGTAGGGGTTTGTCAATAGGTTTCTACAAGTTTTTTAACTTTGTATAGTTTTTGCAAACCGCTTCATATAATTGAAGCGGTTTATTATGCGATTTCTCCGATAAACTTGTAATTGATCTTAATATTCTGCATTGTAGTGCCATTTTCTTTGATACGATCTCCTACAACAACGGACTGTATGAGTCGATTGAGAACCTCGTCATCAAGTTCAGTCAACGTTTCATAAGATTCTGCCAATTCAAGAAAACGCTCAGTTCCGTACGCGGTTGCCTGTGAGCTATCCTGGATTTTTACGAGCTCAGCTCTACGCGCTCTTGCCGCATCCTGTTCAGCCTCGCATCTGGCTGATAAGTCTTGGAATTTTCTATCCGACAAAATTCCATTGAACCTATCATCGTATAACTGTTCAAACTTGCGGTCAAGTTCAGCAATCTTTGCTTCGAGCATCTTAATCTCATTTTCGACACGGGCATCTTCGCTATCACCATTCTCAACCTTGTGCAGAACTCTGGCAATAAACTCTTCCCTGTTTTCTCGAATCATATACAGCACCTCATTGATATCGTGAAGTATTGCTTCATAAAGCTCGTGGTACATGATATAGTGACTCGAGCAAACATCCGGTCCTTTCTTCTTGTAGGTATTGCATACGTAATAGTTGTTTCTATCTGATGCGTTCGCAATTCCCAAAGCATGTCCGCACTTGTCACATTTTATCAATCCCGCGAAGATATTATTAAAGCCACTTGAAGATGTCCTCTTCCTGCTATCAAGTTTAGCGTGAGCATCATCCCAAAGCTGCTGGCTTATAAGCTGAGGAACAATACCCGGAATCATAATCCAGTCCTCTTCCTCTTGCTTCACAATTCGCTTGCTCTTAAATGATACCTTTCTACGCCTACCGCTAATAAGAAAGCCCAAGTACGTTTTATCCTGAAGGATTTTATGGACGGTTGCCAAGTTCCAGTCATACGGATCCTTTTCATACGGTTTTTTCAACAACTGTGCTCGATATGCTGATGGAGTAAGTATCTTATGCTCCTTTAACACTCTTGCAATTTTGTTATACCCATACCCATGGTACGCCGCCATTTCAAAAATCCAGATCACATTAGGTGCAACCTCTTGGTTGATTTCCAACACGTGATGGTCATCTTGAGATTTCAGCAAACCGTAAACTGCAAACGAACCGATATATTCGCCGTTCATAGCTTTGGTTATAAACGCTTGTTTTGTCTTTCTTGAACAATCTGCAGGATAATACTCGTTGAATACGTTCTTGATTGGAAGCATCAAATCATAGTCAGTATCTCCACGGTCTGTATCTACATCATCGCCTATGGCAATAAAACGAACTTTCATCTGTGGGAATATATCGCTTATGTAGGATCCAACCTGCAAATAGTTTCTTCCAAAACGGGATAGATCTTTTACGATGACTACATTGACGCGCTTGGCTTTCACATCTTCCATCATTCGCTTGAAGTCGGGACGATTGAAATTCGTCCCGGTGTATCCATCGTCTATATAAACATCGTAAATGCAGATATTATTTTGCTTACAAAAATCGGTTAAAATCTTTTCCTGTGTTTCAATAGAAACACTGGTTCCGTCTTTTTCATCGTCATCGCTGAGCCTGGTATACAGCGCTGCGATCAATCTGCTTTGCTCTTTACTCTTCATTCTTACCTCTCTTTCCGAGCAAAGCGATAGTTGTGCCCTCATTATACACTACGGAATCCAAAAGGTCAAATGTGCAAAAATTATTTTTGCTTTTTTTCATTGACTGTTTTATCACCTCCCTTCGAGCGAACAGTTTTTCGGATTTGTTTCGCCACATAGTCAGAATAAATCTCCATAAGATTTTGCGTTCCGAAGCTCCGTTGAACTGTTATCCTCACTTTGTTTTCCTTAGCCTCTTTTTTAGCGATTTTTTATCACTTCCCTTCCTTATTATTATATAGGGGCTTATCAGGACTTCTTTTGCTCTTCAATCACCTCTTTTCTGAGCCTTTCCATCAGATATTCACCGTCAACGGACGTAAGGATCTTATACCAATCCGAGCGAAAGAAGTTTTCGAGAGCGACAAGCTCATAGTCCGGCTTATCAACAATTCCGCTTCTGCGCAGATGGCGACGGTAGGCGTTCTTGTAGTCATTGCACGCTTGAATGACGATTGCATTCGCAATCTCCTCATAGGGATCATAATTCCCTTCTTCTCTGATGATGTCTTTTTCTTTTTTCATGGTTGTTTCCTCCTTGAATTTGTCGCAGTTTTTTCCTGTGTACCCATAAAGACAAAGGGAGATCTCTGTTTTTTGCAAAAAATAAAATTTTTTTAAAAAGCAAAAAACACAAGATATTGATGTTGCATCTTGACAAACACCATATCTTGTGTTATAATGTATGTGTAATTGATTTTTGTGCGCGTCCTTCGGGACACCGTGAGTTTTCTCACAATGCACACGTTGTTATTTTTGTACGCGGTCAGTATGCTCGCCCTCTGTCTTTTTGCTATGGGCTAATACTGGCTATTTTTATTTTTTATAGGGCTATTTGCCCACAATGCGAGAATGAATTTGGTTTACGGTCACCGTAAACGCCACTGCCAATCTATGGCTTGGAGGTTCATTCTCGCTTTTTTTATTTGTCCAAAAGCCACACGGCTATGGAAATAAATAATGAAAGGTGGTTCAGACAAGAATGAACAACAAACCAAGAAGGCGTCCTCACGGAAAGAGTAACGCCAGGATCAAGCAGCAAATTCTGAGAAAGGAGCAGAAGAAAGAAACGAAGTATCCCTTGCGAACGGAATACCGTCAGGCGGTGTTC